>NZ_OY782562.1 GCF_963677875.1 Thiomicrorhabdus sp.
AGCAGGTTTTGGAGGCATTGCAGATAGGCGGCTTCATCCGGTTCGGATTGGCTGCGTTGCGCCTGCCACATCATTTCCGCCAGACATTCCATCATGGCGTGTTCTGTCTTCATCACATCGCCTGTCTTTTCGCCGAGCTGTTGGTAAATGGATTTGATGCCGGCCGGACGATCCATAACGACCTGCTCCTGTAGCCCCAAATGCATGCCCATATGCAGAAACGGATTGATTTCGCCGTCCTCTGGTTTGTATTCGTTGCCGAGGTGTTTTTCGTTTTCCAGCATGCGGTGGTATTCCGGGTGCATTTCGATCACGCGCGCGACCATCTGCTCCATCGGTTCCATCGGCAGGCCGTGACGCGCTTTCTTCCAACAGTCGGCATAGAATTGACGCAGTTTGTCTCGTTCGGAGGTATACAACATAGCTTTATTCGGTTTTGTCTTTGTATTCGCACAGGTCGTAAATACAGCAGGCGCCGCAACGCGGTTTGCGCGCGGTACAGGTGTAACGGCCGTGGAGAATCAGTAAATGGTGCGCCGGAATCAGGTACTCTTTCGGCACGTTTTTCAGTAATTTCTTTTCGACTTCCAGTACGTTCTTTCCGGGGGCGATTTTTGTGCGGTTGGAAACGCGGAAAATATGCGTGTCGACCGCCATTGTCGGCTGGCCGAAAGCGGTATTCAATACCACATTGGCGGTTTTACGCCCGACGCCTGGAAGTGCTTCCAGATCCTTGCGGTTATCCGGTACTTTCGAGCCGTGCAGTTCAACTAGCATTTTGCAGGTTTTAATGACGTTTTCCGCTTTGGTGTTAAACAGGCCGATGGTTTTGATGTATTCCTTCAACCCCTCAACGCCCAGCGCGTAGATCGCTTCCGGCGTATTGGCGACCGGAAACAGTTTGGCGGTGGCGATATTCACGCCCTTATCGGTCGCCTGAGCCGAAAGAATGACGGCAATCAGCAGCTCGAACGGATTGGAGTAGTTCAGCTCGGTTTCCGGTTCTGGAATCGCTGCGCTCAGGCGTTGGAAAATTTCTAGGCGTTTTTGTTTATTCATAGTCGAATCAGTTTGTTTGCGGAAGAATTTCTAAAGGCGCTTCAACATCGATTTCCGGCGATTGCAAATAATCTTTTTCAATTTCACCGCGGAGGCGTACTTTGGTTTTGTCGCTGATCGGTTGTGGCGGAAAATATTGATGGTCAATATCAACTCGAATTTCGCCGGTTCCGTCGGAAAAAAGGTACTTATCGTTGCGCAATTGTTTGATGATGAACCCTTGCAGTGTTACGGGCGCATCGTCAACCGGATTGGCATTGATTTGTTTGACGGTTTGGTAACTTGGGGTGTCGGAAGGGCCGATATAGGCTGCGGATACGCTGGAAGTGCAGGCGATGGCGAAGGCAGCAAGAGTGTATTTTAAATGTGCGTTCATTTTGGAAGCTTCCTTGTATTGGTTTCGTCAGGCGGAGCGTCGCTGCCCGGCGTGTAAGTTAATCAAAGTTATTTGACCGCGATTTTAATACCGAGCTGGTTTTGCTGTTGACGGGCTTTTTTCTGATCCAGATAATTTTTGCCGGCAATTAATAATCCGAGGCCGATAAAAGCCCCGGGAGGCAGAACGGCCAGCAAGACGCCTTGGTAATCGTCACCGAAATGCAGCGTCCAGCTGCGGGCACTTTCGCCGAACATTAAATAAGCTTGATCGAACAGGGTTCCGTTACCGATCAGTTCCCGTAAACCGCCTAAGACCACCAGTACCAGTAAAAAACCGAGCCCCATAAAAAAACCGTCGACCAGCGCCTTGTCGACCGAGTGTTTGGAAGCGTAGGCTTCCGCACGCCCAAGGATGGCGCAGTTAGTCACGATTAACGGGATAAAGATACCGAGAATGGTGTGCAGGTTATGGAAATAAGCGTTCATCAGCAAGTCGATAATGGTGACCGCTGTGGCAATGATTGCGATGAATACCGGGATGCGGATTTCATCGGAAACCTGAGAGCGGATCAGCGACACCAGCGCATTGGAAACCAACAGAACGAGCAGGGTTGCCAGTCCGAGTCCGAGTCCGTTAATGACGTTATTGGAAACCGCCAGCAGCGGACACAGGCCGAGCAGAGCAACCAACGCCTGATTATTCTGCCAGAGACCTTTTTGCATCAGATTACGGTATTCCGGCCAGACGGAAGGTTTTTGAACTGCTTCGGTGTTTGGCACGGTTTGCGTTGTAGTGTCACTCATACAGCTTCTCTCCCGATTGATTGACAAACATCAGGCCTTGTTTGACAGCCTGTACCACCGCACGCGGTGTAATGGTCGCCCCGGTGAATTGATCGAAATCGCCGCCGTCTTTTTTGACCGCCCAGCGGGGAAGATTGTCGTCACGCAGGCTTCGGCCGTTAAAGCTCAGAATCCAGGTATGTTTGCTTAATTCGATTTTATCTCCCAGACCGGGTGTTTCGGCATGTTGCAGAACACGGACGCCGGAGATGCGTCCGTCCGGCAAAACGCCCATCAGCAGCTTGATTTTCCCACTGTAGCCGTTGGGAGCGATACAGGTGAAAATCACTCCGCTTGCATGCCCTTGAAAGCGCGCCCGGTAAACAATGACCGGTTCGCTGCTGCCAAGCAATTGCAGGTCGTGTTGATTGCGAATAGTCAGTTGATCCTTGAGCGGGTCATTGTCGTATAAGCTGGGCGGCAGCACCTGATTGAAGGTTGCCAGCATCGTTTGTTTCTGCGCCTCTTTGATCGGCGGTTCGGTCAGATGACGTACGCCGAGCAACAATAGCACGCTGATTCCGACAAACAGGCTCAACTTGGCGGCCGAGCGCAGCATGGTTTTTAGCAGAGGGGATGGCGTGAGACGATCTTGCATGTTTGCGATTCCTAACGTCTGTGGCCGAATACGCGCGGCTGGGTATATTGATCAATCAACGGAACGGCGATGTTCATCAACAGAATGGCAAACGCCAGACCGTCCGGGAAAGCGCCCCAGTTACGAATGACATACACCAGGACGCCGATTCCACAGGCGTAGATAAAACGTCCTGTCGGGGTGGTGCTGGCAGTAACCGGATCGGTAATGATAAAGAAAGCGGCCAGCATGGTTCCGCCGGTTAGCAGTACAAAATCGACCGGAGGGTAGGTATTCGGGTCGATGCTGTGAAAAATCCATGCCATCAGCGCCAGAGAGCCGAGAAAACCGACCGGAAACTGCCAGCGAATCGTGCGGCTGTACAGCATCCACATGCCGCCAATCATAAAGGTGATATTGATCCATTCCCAGCTGTTGAAGCCGAACAGGTGGTGGGTATAACTGGTGTGTGTCGGAATGGCTGGGTTTAGGGTTTCGGCGACGTTGATTCCCTGAGAAATACCGATACGCAGATTCGTTCAACGGGGTGGCTCCGGTCATCATGTCTACGAAAGTGCCATTCATATGTCCTTGAAAAATCAACTGCAGGGCTTCTGCAAAACCGATGTAGTGGCCGCTTAATTCAGCCGGAAGAATCCACTGTGTCATGGGAACCGGAAAAGAGATCAACAGAAATGCATAACCAAGCATGGCCGGATTAAATGGGTTATATCCCAGCCCGCCGTACAGATGTTTTCCGAAAATCAAAGCGAAAGTACTGCCGGTAACGATAATCCACCAGGGTGCGGTCGGCGGAATACAGAATACCAGACCGGTAATGGTAATCAGGCCGCTCAAATCGGTCAGATAAGGCAGAATCGGACGGCCGCGCAGTTTGAGCATCGCGCTTTCGACAGCGATTAACGTCAGTACGGCCAGAAGCCACTGGACGACAATGCCGAATCCGAAAAAGTACAGATGAACCAACAGAGCCGGGAGCGCGGCAATCTGCACTTGCATCATCACTTTACGAACGTTCTGATCATTATGCGCGAATGGGGATGACTGCATGCGATCGTTCATCAGGAATCGCCTCCTTGTTCGGCGTTTGATTGCTGTTGAGCCTTGCGGGCGGCGGCGCGTTTTCTCGCTGCTTCAACGGCAGCGGCACGTTTATCGACAACGGGTTGATCAGTAAGGGATTGCGCAGCGTCTTGTTTAGTTTGCTGTTCTGCATCTTGTTCCAGAGCCTGCTGCTTCTGCGCTTGTTTTCTGGCCAATGCCGCTTGTCGGGCTTTTTCAACCGCCAGCTTTCGCTGCTGCTCTTTTTCCAAAGCGGGAGAAGTGTGCGCACTGGTTTCGGTTAAGTCGACGGCTTGAAGTTCGTTTGGCGTTGCATCTGGTTTTGCCACTTCGTTTTTGGCGGTTTTACCTTGCTCGCTTGCTTGCTGTTGGGCTTTTTTACGGGCGGCGGCTTTCGCTGCGGCTGCCTTAGCGGCTGCACGCGAATCTTTTTTCACTGTCTGCGTTTGCTGATCCATTTGCAAAGTTTTTGATTCGGCCTGTTCGGAATCGTCAGTTTGTTGAGCGGCTTTCTTGGCTGCGGCACGAGCCGCTGCCGCTCTGGCAGCAGCAGCTTTTGCAGAGGCTTTTGGATCTTTTGTCGATTCGGCTTCGGTCTTGGTGCGATTTTCAGGAGAAGCACTGGCGCCTTTGGTCGAAGGTGTTTTCTTGCCTTGTGCCGCCTTGCGCGCCGCTTCAATCGCTTTACGGCGAGCCGGAGGCAGGTTGGCTAAATCGTCTTCGGCCGGTTCCGTTTGAACAGAGACATTTGCCTGGGATGCTTTCTGGGCGGCGGATTTTTTAGCCGCAGCGGCACGTGCTGCAGCCGCTTGGGCCGCATTCGGTTGTTTGGCCGAGTCGGAACTTTTCTTTGAAGAGGGTTTTGAAGAGTCTTCGCTAGCCATTTGTTTTTTAACGGCTTCTTTTTTCTGTCTCAAACGTTCTTCACGTTCCTGTTTCTCACGTTCGATCCGTGCCAACTTGAATTCATGCCGCTGTTTTGCCAGCTCAACTGCTTTTTGCTCGGCATGAATTTCTTTGATTTCCGATTTGGCGTGACGGTAGTATTGCACCAGAGGAATATGGCTTGGGCAGACATAGCTGCAGCAGCCGCATTCGATACAGTCGAAGATATTCAGTTTTTCGACTTTTTCGTATTCATGTCCTTGGGCGTGCCAGTACATCTGTTGTGGCAGAAGGTTGACCGGACAGGCATCCATGCATTCACCGCAGCGGATGCATGGCATTTGCATTTCCTGCTGTTGCGGCGGGTTGGCCAGAACGCAGTTGGTGGTTTTTAATACTCCGACATGATTGTCCAGAACTTCGAAGCCCATCATTGGCCCGCCCATGACTAATGGATAACGGATTGCCTGGTTCGGTTCGGCCAGTTCGACCAGCTCGTTAAACGGCGTTCCGATCAGAACTTCGGCATTGAAAGGGGATCTCAAACCAAAACCGGTGACCGTAACCATTCGCGAAATCAGCGGTTTTTTCTCTTCTACAGCCTGATAAATAGCGGCATAGGTGGCGACATTCATCATCAGCAGACCCAGATCAACCGCATGTTTGCCTTTTGGCATTTCAATTCCGGTCAGTTCGTAAGTCAGTTGTTTTTGCCCGCCCATCGGATAAACAGTTTCCACCGTTTTGATTTCAACGATGCTTCCGGCTGCGGCTGAACGCATGGCTTCGATTGCGGCCGGTTTATTGGTTTCAATACCGCAGATCACTTTTTCGGCGCCAAGGGCTTTGGCTGTGATCAAGGCACCTTGAATAACGCGCTGCGGATAATGTTGCATCAACAGGTCGTCGCAGGTGATAAAAGGCTCGCATTCGGCACCGTTAATTAGCAAGGTATGAATTTTGCCGCTTTCGGCCGGTAATTTGGCATAGGTCGGGAAACCGGCGCCACCCATGCCGACAATACCGGCTTCGCGAAGCTGCTGTTTTAGTTCCGATGGGTCATTGATTGTTAAAGCTTGTAACGGTGAATCACCGGCCTGATCGAGGCCGTCCGGTTCGATCACTATACAGCGGGATTTCAACCCGGAAGGGTGAGCGACAGGGTGATCTTTGATCGCAATAACGGTGCCGGAGGTCGGAGCATGTACCGGTACTGCTCGACTACGGATGAATTCCGATTTAGGCGGTGACGCGACAACTTGGTATTTCAGGATGCGATCACCGACCTGAATCTGAGTTTCCAATAATTCTCCGTCTTGCTCGATAGGCAGAAAGAGTTGTTTCGGTAGTGCCAGTTCTCGGATTGGCATGCGTTCCGACATGGATTTATGATAAGAAGGGAAGACTCCACCATGAAAGCGATATAGCCAGCGTTTGGCTGTCGGATAGACACTGGCGATCCCACGCTGGATAGTGTGCAGCAGGCTCATGCCGCACCTCCATTGCGTTTGGCAGCGTCTTCGGCTTCCGGATCAGGCCATTTCCAGTTGTTAAGCGTCTGCGCCAGTGGGCGCATTTCGATGCAGTCGACCGGGCAGACCGGTACGCACTTTTCGCAGCCGGTGCATTCCTGTTGAATGACGGTATGCATCATTTTGGTTGCACCGAGAATGGCATCCACCGGGCATTCCTTAATACACAGCACGCAGCCTATGCACAGGTCTTCATCGATAAAAGCGGTTTCTTTCGGTTTTTCTTCGGCGGAAGTATCTTCCATCGGTTTTTGCTCACGGCCGGTGATTTCGGAGATTCTAATCATCACTTCCGTGCCGCCGGGGATACACAGGTTGACTTCGGATTCTCCCTTTGCCAGCGCTTCGGCATAAGGTTTGCAGCCAGGAAAACCGCACTGTCCGCACTGAGTCTGCGGCAGTTCTTTATCGATCTGTTCGGCCACCGGGTTGCCTTCAACCTTGAAACGAACCGAGGCATAACCGAGCAGGAGGCCAAAGATCAGCGCCAATCCTAAAAAGATCAAAATCGCTTCTATCACTGTTTTGATCCCTTGTTGCAGCGGTGTGTCGCATGAGTGACGAAGAACATCAGGCCAGGCCTCCAAATCCCATGAAAGCCATCGACATCAGGCCTGCGGTAATCAGAGCGATCGGCGCGCCCTTGAAAGGCGCCGGAACATCGGCAACTTCCAGACGCTCGCGGATTGAAGAGAAAAGCACCATAACCAGCGTAAAGCCGACTGCGGCACCGAAGCCGTAAACTGCCGAGGAGATAAAGTCGTGCTTTTCGCCGACGTTCAGCAGTGCGACACCAAGTACGGCGCAGTTGGTGGTAATCAACGGCAGGTAAATTCCCAGTACCTGATAGAGTACCGGACTGCTTTTATGGATCGCCATTTCGGTAAAACCGACGACGGCAGCAATGGCGAGAATAAAGGCAATCGTCTGCAGATATTCCAGTTGAAAAGGAATCAACAGGTAAGTATAGATCAGGTAACTTAACACCGAGGAGAGTGTCAGAACGAAGGTGGTCGCCAGACCCATCCCCAGAGCGGCATCGGTTTTTTTGGATACCCCCATAAAAGGACACAGGCCCAAGAATTTAACAAGCACGAAGTTATTGACTAAAACCGTACTGATTAAGATAGCGATATATTCCTGCATTGGCGTCCTTCGTGCTGTTGAGAGTTGGCTCGCTTACTTAACGCGCATGCCCGGTTGGGCTCCGTCGTCCGGGTTTAGAATGTACAAATCCGAACCGCCCGGGCCGGCTGCCAGCACCATGCCTTCCGACAGGCCGAAACGCATTTTACGCGGTGCCAGATTGGCGACCATGACGGTCTGTTTGCCGATCAGGTCTTCCGGGTTGTAGGCCGCTTTAATGCCGGCGAAGACTTGGCGCTGCTCGAATCCGATGTCCAATGTCAGTTTAATCAGCTTATCTGCCTCCGGAACCGCTTCGGCATTGACGATTTTGGCAATACGCAGATCGATTTTAGCAAAGTCGTCAATGGTGATGGTTTCTGCCAGCGGATCGAATCCGCCAGTGTCTTTAGTTTGAGCGTTTTCTGAAGTCATTTTTTTCTCTTGCTTATTCTTTTTCGGCTTGGTGTCGTCTTTTTTACCGTCAGGCGCTGATTTTGCACCCAGTGATTGTGCCGAAGATTCGACCATTTTTTCAATAGAAGGCATTTCCAGACGTGTCATTAAGGCTTTGAATTTATTGATTTCGTGACCCGTGAGCGGAGTTTTTACATCATCCCAGTCCGGAGTTTGCAGATTCAGGAAGCCCCAGGCATCGGTCGCGGTTTTTGGTAATACCGGCGCAAGATAACTCATCAGTACGCGGAACAGGTTGATACCAACCGACACCGATTCGTGCAATTCCGCTTCTTTGCCTTCTTCTTTCGCCAGAACCCAAGGAGCGGTTTCGGCGATGTATTCATTGGCTTTGTCCGCCAGCGCCATGATTTCACGCATGGCGTGGCCGTATTCGCGTTTTTCGTACAGCTCGGCGATTTCTTCCGATTTACGTGAGAACTCGTTGTACAGTGTCTGCGCGTCGGCAGACCAGCTATCGGCCAGTTTGCCGGCGAATTTTTTCATAACAAAACCGGCACAACGACTGGCGATATTAATGACTTTACCGACCAGGTCGGAGTTGACGCGTTGCGCAAAGTCTTCCAGATTCAAATCGATATCGTCGATACGGCTGGTCAGCTTGGCAGCGAAGTAATAACGCAAGTATTCCGGATTCAAGTGATCCAGATAGGTTCTGGCCATAATGAAAGTACCACGCGACTTGGACATTTTTTGGCCGTCAACGGTCAGGAATCCGTGCGCCCAGACCGCATCTGGAGTGCGGAAGTCGGCACCATGCAACATGGCAGGCCAGAACAGGGCGTGGAAATTGATGATGTCTTTACCGATGAAGTGGTACAACTCGGCTTGAGAATCTTTTTGCCAGTATTCGTCGAAGTTCAGTCCCGATTTTTCGCAGTAAGCTTTAAAGCTCGACATATAGCCGATCGGAGCGTCCAGCCAGACATAGAAATATTTATTTTGTTCCCCTGGGATTTCAAAACCGAAGTAAGGCGCATCACGCGAAATGTCCCAGCCGCGCAGACCGCTTTCTAACCATTCGTCGATTTTATTGGCAATCTGAGTCTGCAAGTGACCGGCACGGGTCCATTCTTTAAGCATGTCGGCAAACTGATCCAGTTCAAAGAACAGATGGTCAGAATCTTTTTCGATCGGCGTCGCGCCGGAAACGGCCGATTTCGGATTGAGCAGATCGGTTGGTGCATAGGTCGCGCCACAGGCTTCGCAGTTGTCGCCGTACTGGTCTTCAGCGCCGCATTTCGGGCAGGTTCCCTTGACGAAACGATCCGGTAGAAACATGGCTTTTTCCGGGTCGTAGAATTGGGAAATTGACTTGCGAGCAATATAACCTTTCTCTTTCAGACGGTTATAGATCAGTTCAGCAAAGTATTTGTTTTCCGGCGAATTGGTGCTGTGGTAGTGATCGAAAGCGATATTGAAACCGGCGAAATCGGCCTGATGTGCTTCGGACGATTTGGCGATCAGTTCTTCCGGAGTAATGCCTTCGGCTTCGGCGCGCAGCATAATCGGCGTGCCGTGGGCGTCATCGGCACAGACGTAAGTACACTCGTGGCCGCGCATTTTTTGGAAACGAGACCAGATGTCAGTCTGAATATACTCGACCAGATGGCCTAAGTGGATTGGACCGTTTGCATAGGGTAAGGCACTGGTAATTAAGATTTTTCTCTGTGCTTTGGCTGACATCGGTGGTTCGTTTCCTGTTTTAATTTTGAGTGACCGTCATGTTTAAAAATACATTCAAATAACCGTATTGAAAACGGGGCATTTTGGCGTGCATTTTTTGTTGTTAAATAGCCGGGTATTATAGCGATTTTCGAAAAGCTTGTCTGTAAGACTTGATGGGCTTTTCGATGGAATATTACGAAGTGAGAAAACGGGCATCGGCAGAGGCGATGCCCTAATAAGAAAGGAGGCGGAAGATCAGGTGTTTTGAATGACGATTTCCGGAAAGACGCTGGCATAGTTGCGTTTTTTAACGCCGATGTCGGCGCTGACTCTATGAGCCATGCCGCGATATTTCTGTGCAATGTCGCTGCCCGGTTCGCTGGTCACTGTTGGCGCTCCTTGATCGGTTTCTTCGCGGATGCGTTTGTCGAGCGGCAGGGCGCCCAGGAATGGAACCTGATATTGTTCCGCCATGGTTTCACCGCCGTGGGCACCGAAGATTGCTTCTTCATGCCCGCAGTTCGAACAGATGTGGGTACTCATGTTTTCGATAATTCCGAGAATCGGAATTTCGACTTTTTCAAACATTTTCAGCCCTTTTTTGGCATCGATCAGTGAAACCTGCTGTGGCGTTGTGACAATGATCGCTCCAGTCACAGGGATCTGTTGTGACAAGGTCAGTTGAACGTCTCCGGTGCCTGGTGGCAAGTCGATCAGCAGATAGTCCAGATCTTGCCAGTTGGTTTCCTTCAGAAGCTGGGTCAGAGTTTGAGTGACGATCGGCCCGCGCCAGATCATCGGCGAGTCTTCTTCGATCAGAACGCCGATTGACATCACCTGCATGCCGTACGCCATAAGCGGTTCCATGCTTTTTCCGTCCTTGGATTGCGGTTTTTCTTTCAGGTTTAACATGGTCGGGATGCTGGGGCCATAGATGTCGGCATCCAAAATTCCGACCCGGGCACCTTCCTGTTGCAAGGCGAGCGCCAGATTAACGGTTGTTGTAGACTTGCCGACGCCACCTTTGCCTGATGCAATGGCAATGATATTTTTGATCTCCGGTAAGGGCTGGGTGCCTTTCTGTACATCATGGGCGACGATTTTGGTTGTGAAGTCGGCATGAATTTGCTCAATTCCCTCAAGGTCGGACAGGTGGTGCTGCAGTTGCTGCTCAAGAGACGGCCAGATCGATTTGCACGGATAAGGCATTTCGATCTGTAATTTAAGCTGCCCTTTTTTTAAGTCGATTTGTTGTACCGCCTTTAATTTCTGCAGGCTTTTTTTGGTTGACGGGTCGATACAAAGCGCGATTTTCGCTTCGATTTGTTGCTGCAGTTCGCTGGAGATTGAACTGCCGAAAAGTTTGCTTAAGAAGCCCATTTGCGATCCTTGAATATCTTCGGGTTTGGATGAGTGTACTTTTAATCTCTGTTTTAGATTTTAGTCTTATTTTATTTAGATTTAATTATTGTATGGTTTTGAATGCTTTGGAAAGGCCGGTTAGACGCTGACCATCAAGCCTGATCTTTATGATTTGGTTTACTGCTTTATCGATTCTGGCCGTGTTATCTCAATGGCGACGAATGATTTGATGTGGCAGAGTGTCCGAAGTTTGCCATTTTATCAGTTGAGCATGGGGGAAGAAAGCATGAGGTCTGCATTAAAGGCGGCGTGTTGGTGTGATGAGTGATGGTGTATAATCGACGCTTTTGCGGATTGTGCTGTTTGGTCCGTTGAGAATTTATTGCTGGCTTGCGCGAGTGTTGTTAATGAGCTACGGTTTTAGAGGTTTGAATGCGCCAAAAAATTGAGCAGTTATCTTCCTATCTGGCGGATCAGATTGCTGCCGGTGAAGTGGTTGAACGGCCTGCATCGGTTGTGAAAGAGTTACTGGAAAATGCTTTGGATTCCGGTGCGACTCAGATAGAGATCGAAATCGAAGAAGGCGGAACCAAGTCGATTCGTATTTCCGATAATGGTTCGGGAATTCCGAAAGAAGAACTGCTTCTGGCGGTCAGTCGGCACGCGACCAGTAAGTTGAAAACACTGGACGATCTGGCGGCGGTTTCGACTTTGGGATTCCGTGGCGAAGCGCTGGCCAGTATCAGTTCGGTGTCGCGTTTTCGGATTCGCAGTCGAACCGAAGACGACACCGCCGCATGGAGTTTGCATTCCGAAGGGGAAGGTCGCTGGGGCGAGTTGCAGCCGAGTGCCGGGCGCGTCGGCACGGAGGTGGAAGTGCGCGATTTGTTTTTCAATACCCCGGCGCGGAAAAAATTCCTGCGTGCTGCGCGTACCGAATTCAGCCATATCGATCAGCTGGTCAAACGGGTTATGCTGAGTCGTTCCGATGTGGCTTTTAAGTTTGTGCATAACCAGAAAACCGTACGTCAGGTGCATGCCGTCGAAAATGACGAAGGGGCTTTGCAGCGTCTGGCAACTTTGATGGGCGGAGACTTTGCCCGGCAGTCTTTGAGTATTGAATTTGAAAACGCAGACATTCGTCTGCGTGGCTGGGCCGGGTTGCCGACTTTTAATCGCAGTCAGGCTGATATGCAGTATCTGTTTGTAAATGGGCGAATCGTTCGTGATCGTTTACTGTCGTATGCGGTTAAGCAGGCTTATGCGGATGTGCTTTATCACGGGCGCCAACCGGCTTATGTCCTGTTTGTGGAAATTCCGTTTGACCTGGTGGATGTCAATGTTCACCCGGCCAAGTATGAAGTGCGCTTTGCCAATGGGAGCTGGGTTTATGACTTTCTGCGTAGAAGCGTGCGGGATTCGGTTTCCCGACCACTGGCGGCACCATCCGGGAGTGGGGGGCAGATGCCGGTAGCGAACCCTGCTGTCGAAACCGCTAAGGCCGGTTCTGAAAACTCAGAATTTCTGAAAAATCATGTTCAAGTGGATTCTTATGGCGCCTACGGTTTCCAGAAGCCGCTTGAGTTGAATCGGAGAGGAAGTTATTCAAGCGAATTGCAGGCGGCCTTAACCGCCATGCCGACGGGCGCTTCGGTAGCCGAACCCCGCTTGGATTATGAGCCGGATGGGGAAATGCCGCCTTTAGGTTTTGCCAAGGCGCAGCTGCACGGCGTTTTCATTCTGGCGGAAAATGCCAGAGGAGTGGTTCTGGTGGACATGCATGCGGCCCATGAGCGCGTTGTCTATGAGCGTCTCAAGGTTCAGTGGCAGGCGGCGCGGCTTGTGTCGCAGCCTTTGCTGGTTCCTATGTCAATGGCGCTTGAGGCTTCGCAATTGTCAGTTTGGCGTCTGCATGCCGACCTGTTTGCCCGCCTGGGCTTCGGGCTGGAGGAGTTGGGGCCGGAGCAGTTGAGAATTACCGAAGTTCCGGCGCTCTTGTCGAAAAGCGATGTGGTTAATCTGTTGCATGACATGATTGCCGATCTGAGTGCCATGGGGAACAGTGATCAGGTTGAACGCAAAATTAATGCGATTCTCTCGACCATGGCATGTCACGGGTCGGTGCGTGCCAACCGGAAGTTGACGGTTGAGGAAATGAATGCGTTACTCAGAGAGATGGAGGTGACGCTTTCTTCGGATCAGTGTAATCACGGTCGACCGACCTGGGTGCAATTGGATATGGCACAGCTGGACGGATTATTTATGCGTGGCCAGTGATTCCTTGGCCTGAATGTAACTGAATTATGACGGAAAATTATTTGAAAAGCGTGGATGAATTAATTCGCAGAAAAACGTGCCTGGCAATCATGGGACCGACGGCTTCGGGAAAAAGCGGCTTGTCGATGTTGCTGGCAAAAGCCTTGCCGATTGAAATCATCAGTGTGGATTCTGCTCTGGTTTATCGGGGGATGAATGTTGGAACGGCCAAGCCTAGCTCCGCTGAAATGCAAGCGGTTCCGCATCATTTGATCGATACGCATGGTGTTGATCAAAGCTATTCGGCTTCGGAATTTGTTGAAGACGCTTATCGTCTGGTTGAGGAGATTTTTGCGCGCAACCGTTTGCCGGTGTTCGTCGGTGGAACCATGATGTATTTCAACGCCTTGCAAAAAGGGATGTCGGATTTGCCCTCGGCCGATGAGGCGGTGCGGGAAAAGTTGTTGCAGCAATGGCAGGCGGAACCGCAATCGATGCACGAACGGCTGTGTGAGGTTGATCCGCAAGCGGCCGAGAGAATTCATCCAAACGATCCGCAGAGACTGATTCGTGCGCTGGAAGTGTTTGAAGTGACCGGAACACCGTTGAGCGAGTTTCAGGCGCAGCCGAAAAATGCCTTGAAAGCGTTTAAATTGATCAAGGTCGGTTTGATACCCGAAGATCGGGCCAGGCTGCATGCTCAGATTGAAGAGCGGTTTATGCAAATGCTGGAAGACGGGTTTCTGCAGGAGGTGAAAGGGCTCTACGAACGTGGCGATTTGAATGTCGAGATGACCTCGATCCGCAGTGTGGGTTATCGTCAGGCATGGCTGTTTCTGCAGGGTGAATATGATTACGAAACCTTTGTGCATAAAGCCGTTGTGGCGACGCGCCAATTGGCAAAACGTCAGTTGACCTGGCTCCGAAAAGAATCTGACATGCTGGTGCTGGATCCGTTTCAGATAACGGTTGAACAAAGGTTGCAGGCAGTGTTGAAAACCCTTGAGGATGAGGCGTCTTCGGAAATACTTGATGAGCCGAAGAAGGCTTTTATACACGGGATTGAGTCCGGCTGAGGAGGGAAATGATCCTTTTGTCTGCTGTTTACTCCAAAATATGTCTTTTAACGGTAAAACTTATTGCGAAAAAGGGCTGAAATCGCTATGGTATGCTTTCAAGATTCCTAAAAGTGAAAACGGCCTGTTTTGACTTGGCAATAATCAGGATGGCTTGAAAAGAACAGGGATGTCCCCCGGAAAATAAAATTAAAAATACAGAAAATAATATTAGGAAGCATCATGGAGAGTAAAAAAGTGGCAAAAGCGTTGCCGATTCAGGACCCTTATCTAAATGCCTTGCGCAAGGAACGCATCAGTGTGTCGATCTATCTGGTCAATGGCGTCAAGTTGCAGGGTAAGGTTGATTCTTTCGATCAGTTTGTCGTCCTGTTGCGCAGCAATGTTACTCAGATGGTTTATAAGCACGCCATTTCCACCATCGTGCCTATGCGCGATCCTAAGCCTTACGAACACGGTTCCGACGAACGGTCTTCTTCTGATCAGGACGCTTAATTTTTGATGTTGTTGCCGGCTCGTTATCATCCTGCTTTTTGTCAATTTGTTTTAAAATAAGCGATTTGGTGAAACGATAACGACGCATGGAATTATTTGATCGTCTCGAACGACGTGAATTGGAACGAGCTGTTCTGGTTCACGTCGATTTCCACAATGAAGCCGACCGTGAAGAGTTGGACGAATTCTACGAACTGGTCGATTCGGCCGGTGCGGAAATCTGCACCCTTATCTCGACAAAGCGCAACACCCCGGATCCGAAATTCTTTATCGGTAAGGGTAAGGCCGAGGAAGTTCAGCATGCGGTTGAACTCTTTGAAGCGGATGTGGTCATTGTTAATCATGCCTTGACTCCGGCTCAGGAGCGTAATCTTTCCTCTTTTCTCGACTGCCAGGTTCTTGACCGGGTCGGTTTGATTCTGGATATTTTCGCGCAGCGCGCCCGTTCTCACGAAGGGAAACTTCAAGTGGAATTGGCGCAGTTGAAACGTATGTCAACCCGCTTGGTAAAGGGCTGGAGCCATTTGGATCGTCAAGGCGGGATCGGTGCCCGTGGTCCGGGGGAAACGCAGCTGGAAACTGACCGACGTTTGATTCAAGGGCGGATTAAACAGTTGGAAGCCCGTATTGAAAAAGTTCGCAAACAGCGTGCTTTGGGGCGGCGATCGAGAACAAAGTCCGAATTGCCGACTATCACTATTGTCGGTTACACCAATGCAGGAAAATCTACTTTGTTTAACCAGATGACGACCGCCGGCGTCTATGCCGAAGATCGTCTGTTTGCAACGCTGGATTCGACTTTACGCAGAGTTCATCTCCCGGGAGCCGGGCCGGTCATTTTTGCCGATACAGTTGGCTTTATCCGTCATATCCCACACGATCTGGTGACGGCTTTCCGCTCGACATTGGAAGAAACACGTGAGGCCAGTCTGCTGATTCATCTGGTTGATGCATCCGATGTCCATCGGGAAGAAAAGATGCGGGATGTTTTCGAGGTGATTGACGAGGTTGGGGCCAGCGAAGTGCCGCAATTGCTGGTTTTTAATAAGGTGGATGCGATTTCTCCTCCGGTTGAACCAAAGGTGGATTACGACGATCAGGGAATACCGAAGCGTGTTTGGATTTCCGCTAAGGACGGGTTGGGGATTGATGCTCTGATGGACTCGGTTGCTTCTTTTTTTAAAGGTCGTTTTCACCGTGTTGAGTTGTGTCTGGATGTGAATGCCGGAAAAAGGCGTGCCGAGCTTTATCAGCTTGGAACCATTCATCACGAATCTTTCGACGAGAGCGGAAACAGCCTGTTTGAAATGACACTGACCGAACAGGAATGGGGTCAGGTTCGTTGTTGGCCGGAGATTATCGAAAGTCGTGAAATCCGTTCGTAGATCGCGTCGGGTGATTAATAAGAGTTAAAGGCCGATAAAGTTGTTTAATAGATGACATTTGTTCTCATTATCTCTACAATATCGGGAATCCTGTCTGCCGAGAAGGCGGACCTAAATTTGATGCCAATTCATGGAGAGGTTTAATGGCTTGGAACGAACCAGGTAAACCGGGACAAGATCCTTGGGGTAACTCGGGTAACAATGGCGGTGGGAATTCGCCTAAAAAACCGAATAAAAACGATGACTTGGACGCAATTGTGAAGAAAGTTCAAGATCTTTTCGGAGGCCAGAATAACGGTGGTGGTTTCAGCGGTATCGGCGGTGGGCTGATTCTCGGTGTTGCCGTCATTGTGTGGCTGTTGTCCGGTATTTATATTGTCGATCCGGCCGAGCGTGGCGTCGTTACCCGTTTTGGTGCCTTCGTCGAAGAGACCAAAGCCGGGCCGCACTGGCACATGCCTTTCCCGATCGAAAGCGTGAAGGTGGTCAATGTCGACCAGATCCGTACGGCGGAAATCGGGTACCGTTCCGATAGTCGGAATCGTTCCGGAAATGTTCCGAGCGAATCTCTGATGTTGACGAAAGACGAAAATATCGTTGATGTGAAAATTGCGGTTCAATACCAGATCCGCAGTGCCAATAAATATCTGTTCAATCTTTCCGATCCGGATGTTACTCTGCGCTCGGTTATTGAAAGTGCCTTGCGTGAAGTGGTTGGTCAGAATTCCATGGATTTTGTTCTGACGGAAGGGCGTAATGAAGTGGTTTCCCGTGTTCAGTCACTGGCTCAGGATCGTTTGGACTCTTATGGTGCCGGATTGATTATTACCAGCGTCAACTTGCAGGATGTCCAACCGCCTGAACAGGTTCAATCAGCCTTTGCGGATGTGGTCAAGGCGCGCGAAGACCGTGAGCGCGTAATTAACGAAGCTGAAGCCTACTCGAACGATATTCTTCCGAAAGCGCGCGGTAAAGCGGCACGTGAATTGGAAGAAGCCAGTGCATATCATGATCAGGTCATTGCTCGCGCAAAGGGTGAATCGGCACGTTTCGAAAGCATTGTCGCCGAGTATCAGAAAGCTCCGGAAGTAACGCGCAACCGTTTGTATATCGATGCGATTTCCACGGTTCTGGGCAATACCAGTAAAGTCTTCGTCGGTTCGGACAGTTCTAACAATCTGTTGTATCTACCTTTGGATAAAATGGTTAATCAGGGAACAACGATTCCGTTTAAACCGGCGGATCTTGAAAGTGCGGTCAGTCAGCCGACTCAGTCCGGCAGCGCGACGTCTCAGAGTGGAGCCCGAAGCAATATCCGTGAATATCTAAGAAACAGGGAGTTACGTTAATGAAATCGATTTTATCTATTCTGGTAGCGGCGATTTTGTTTGTCGGTGTGAACTCTGTTTTTATGGTGAAGCAATCGGAAACGGCGGTCGTTCTTCGATTGGGGGAAATTGTTAAATCCGATTTGCAACCCGGTTTGCATTTCAAAACACCGTTTATCAACAATGTTCGCACCTTCGATGCGCGTTTGCAGACTTTGGATTCCAATCCGGAGCGTTACCTGACCAGCGAAAAGAAGAACCTTGAGGTAGATTCATTCGTAAAGTGGCGTATTCAGGATGTTGCCAAATTCTATACCACAATGAACGGTGATAAGCGTTCTGCGGATTTGCGCCTGGGCCAGATCGTTAAGGATGGTTTGCGCGCCGAGTTCGGTAACCGTACTGTGAAAGAGGTTATTTCCGGCGAGCGTGTCGAGATCGCCAATAAAATTAAGGAAACTACTGCCGAGGCAGCCAGCTCTTTCGGTATTGAAATCGAAGATGTCCGTATCAAACGTATCGACCTGGCCAAGGATGTCAGTGATTCGGTCTATCGCCGTATGGAAGCCGAGCGTAACCGTGTGGCGAAAGATCTTCGTTCAAAAGGATCGGAGTCGGCCGAGAAAATCAAAGCCGATGCCGATCGTCAGAGAGCGGTTATTTTGGCGGATGCCTACAGTCAGGGTGAAATCATTCGCGGTAAAGGGGATGCGCAAGCCGCTGAAATTTACGCGAAAGCCTACAATAAAGATCCGGAATTCTATTCGTTCTATCACAGCTTGAATGCCTACCAAAGCGCCTTCAAGAGTAAGGAAGATGTGATGGTAGTTGACCCGAAATCGGATTTCTTTAAATACTTTAACCAGACCGTAAAATAATCATACGGTCGATTTGAAAAGGTGGGGTAACCCACCTTTTTTATGGTGCCATGCTGGAAAATACCTTTATTGCCGCACTTGCCCTGGTATTGATTCTCGAAGGTCTTCTGCCATTCGTTTTTCCGAACTTCTGGCGCAAAATGATGTTGGAAGCGGTCAGTTTACCGGAAAGAAGCCTGCGTCTTGTCGGCCTGGTTTCCATTTCGATCGGTTTGGCGATTTTGCTATTTTTCAGTGAATGACGGCAAATTGATTTACAATAAGCCGTTTGTGTTTAGTTTTAGAACAGTTAAATAAGAAGACTTGTCATGCAACAATCCACTTGGTTTACGCCCGAAGGGCTTGAAGACCTCCTGCCACCTCAGGCGCAAAAACTGGAATATTATCGCCGTAAATTGCTGGATGGTTTCAGCCTATCGGGTTTTGAACTGGTTCTGCCGCCGATTGCCGAATACACTGATGCGCTTTTAACGGGAACCGGGCGCCATCTGGCCATCGATACCTGTCGTTTCACCGATCAGGAAAGTGGGCGGATGATGGGGGTTCGTGCAGATATGACGCCGCAGGTTGCGCGCATTGTCAGCAATCGATTGAAGGCGGAAAGTACCATTTCCCGCCTGTGCTATGTCGGAGAAGTTCTCAAAACCAGAAACAATAAAGCCAAAGGATCGCGCAGTCCGATTCAGGTCGGTGCCGAATTGTTCGGTCACAGTGGTATCGAAAGCGATCTTGAAATTATCGAACTAATGCTTGAGAGCCTTTCGGCATTGGGAATGGACATCAAGTTGAGTCTTGGTCACGTCGGGATTGTTGACGAGTTAATGGTTCTGGCCGGTTTAAATAAGGAACAGTCTAAAGAGTTGGTGGATATTCTGGAGCGTAAGGCGATTCCTGAATATCAGGATTTTGTTGCGACCTTGAGTCTGTCAGCCGAATTGCAGAACCTGTTTGATCGGTTGCCATTTTTATGTGGCGACGCTTCCGAAGTCATTGCGGCGGCGCAACTTCTGCAAGGGGTTTCGCCGGTTCTAGACGGTGCTTTGGAGCATTTGAGCCGGGTGATTAACCATCTGAATCAATCGCACTCGCTGGAAATGCATCTGGATTTGGCTGATATTCGCGGTTATCAATACCATAACGGCATGATTTTCGCAGCTTACGATGCAAAAGGTTATTTGCAGCCGATTGCTAAAGGTGGTCGCTACGACGGTGTTGGCAAGGCGTTCGGTCTGGCTCTTCCTGCTACTGGATTCAGTCTTGATTTGCGTGCGGCGCTGGATTTGCTGGGCAACGATTTTGAGCAGGGCTATGCGGATGAAGTTTATGTTCCCTATGTCACCGATGCCGATTTGCAGGAGAAGATCGCGCAATTGAAAGCACAGGGACTGCGTGTGATCAGAGCCTATACCGAAGATGCAATTCCTGCGGGAGCGCAGCAGTTGGTATTCGAGGCAGGGGAATGGATTTTGAAAGTCTGAGTCTGCACGGTTTCGGGCAGAGTTTAATGTAAGTTTTTATTGGTTTAAGAAGTTTCTGAATATGACAAAACGCAATATTGTGGTTGTGGGTACCCAGTGGGGAGATGAAGGAAAAGGCAAGATTGTTGACCTTTTAACGGATCGGGTTGCTGCAGTGGTTCGCTTTCAGGGTGGCCACAACGCCGGACACACTCTGGTAATCGACGGACAAAAGACGGTCCTTCATCTGATTCCTTCAGGTATTTTGCGCGAAAACGTTGAATGCTTTATTGGTAACGGCGTGGTTCTGGCGCCGGATGCGCTGGAAAAAGAAGTTTCCCAGTTGGAAGCAACAGGCTTGAAAGTGCAGTCGCGCTTGAGAATCAGCGATGCTTGCCCTTTGATTCTGGATTATCACGTTGCTCTGGATCAGGCGCGCGAAGCGGCTCGTGGGAAAAAAGCGATCGGTACGACCGGGCGTGGAATCGGTCCGGCTTATGAAGATAAGGTCGCCCGACGCGGTTTGCGCGCCGGTGATTTCAAAAATATGGAACAGTTCAAGGCCAAACTTCAGGAAACCTTGAGCTACCACAATCACACTCTGGAACACTATTTTAAAGCTGAAACCGTCGATTTTGACCAGTTGTGGGAAAAATGTCAGCGTTATGCGCAGATGATTGTTCCGATGCTGGCGGATATTCCGAATCTGATCGATCAGTACAATCGTCAGGGTAAAAATCTGATGTTTGAAGGTGCGCAGGGAACTTTGCTGGATATTGATCAGGGAACCTATCCTTATGTAACTTCTTCTAATACGACCGCTGGCGGTGCCGCTTCCGGTGCCGGTATCGGGCCGACCAATCTGGATTATGTTCTGGGAATCACCAAAGCGTATGCGACCCGAGTTGGAGGGGGGCCTTTCCCGACCGAGTTGGTTTACGACTGCATCACTGATCAGGGTGACGAAATCGGTAAAGAGCTTGGAACCCGTGGACGTGAATTCGGTGCAACGACCGGCCGTCAACGCCGTTGCGGATGGTTTGATGCCGTCGCTTTGCGCCGTTCCTCGCAGATTAACGGCTTGAGTGGAATGTGTTTGACCAAGCTGGATGTCATGGATGAGCTGGAAGAAATTAAAGTTTGTGTCTCTTACTTGCAAGAGGGTAAAGAGCTGATGCTTCCGCCATCCAGTGCTGATGAATACGAAACCTGTGTCCCGAATTATGTCAGCATGCCGGGTTGGAAGTGTTCAACGGTCGGGATCGATTCATGGGAAAAGCTACCGCAGGCGGCTCAGAATTATATCCGCTTTCTGGAAAAAGAAGTCGGGGTGCCGGTTTCGATTCTCTCCACCGGACCGGATCGGGCGGAAACCTTGATTCTACAAGATCCTTTTGCCTGATTTGCTGTCGGTTTAAAACTGAAAAAGCCCGGATATTTTCCGGGTTTTTTGCTTTTCAGGAACAGAACAAAGCGTGCAAAGCTTCATGCTTTTTTGTTTGCACGGAATTTTGTTTTCCGTGCTTTGCGCCATAGGCGGACGATTCATCTACTTTGAATAAAAATAGGATGAAACCCGTGTGCGGGCTTGGTATCATAACCACTATTTTTTGAAGTTTAAGAAAACGAGGATACAGCATGTTACAAGCCATTCGTGATCATGCCCAGGGCTGGATTGCCTGGGTGATCGTCGGCCTGATTATTTTGACGTTTGCACTTTTCGGTATCGATCAGTATGCGCGCGGCGATAAAACGACCACCGTGGCCGAAGTGAACGGCGAAGGGGTAACGGCAACCGACTTCCTGACGCTGTACAATCGTGAAAAAATGCGTCTGCAAAAACAGTTTGGTGACATGTATGAATCGATCGTCAAGGATGAAGAGTTACGCAGTCAGGTTTTGAACGCGCTGATTGAATCGAAACTGATTTCTCAATGGAACCAGGAACACAATTTGCTGATCAGTGATCAGCAGCTTGCGGCAACGATTCAATCCGCTCAGGTGTTTCAGGATAAAGGCGAGTTCTCTCAGAAATTGTATGAAGAAATCCTGGCGCGTAACGGTTTGAATGTTGCGCGTTTTGAATACGAACAGCGCGAATTTCTGGCTGAAAACCAATTCCGTTCTTTGACGCTTTCTTCAGCGTTCTCCACAAACAGTGAAACCGAGCAGCTGGCACAACTTCAGGGACAGCAGCGTCAGATTAATTACCTGCGCATCGATCAGCGTCCGTTTTTGGAAAAGGTTACCGTGGATGAAGCGGAAATCGCTGCAGAATACGAAAAGAGCAAGTCGGATTGGCTGGAACCGGAAAAAGTCCAGATGCAATATGTCGAGCTGTCTCAGGCTCAGTTAGCGCAAGATATCGAAGTAAATGATGCTCTTTTGAAAGCGTTTTATCAAGATAATCAGTCTTTGTTTACCTTGCCTGAAAAACGCCATGCCAAGCATATTCTGGTTCGAATGGATGCCGATACGCCCGAAGCTGAGGAAAAAGCAAAGCGGACTCTGGCTGAAATTGAAGATAAGTTGAAGAAAGGCGAATCTTTTGAAGAATTGGCAAAAATCTATTCTCAGGACCCCGGCTCTGCTTCATCCGGTGGAGACTTGGGCGAGTTTGAGCAGGGGATGATGGTTCCGGCGTTCGATCAGGCGGTTTTCTCCATGCAGAGTGGTGAAATCAGCAAACCGGTGAAAACGGAGTTTGGCTATCATCTGATCAAACTGGAATCGATTGTTTCGAAAACCCTGCCTGAATTTGCAGAGATCAAAGAGGATGTCGAAAAGCAGTATAAAAAGCAGCAAGCCGAGAAGCAGTATTTCGATAAACTTGAACAGCTGAATACGGTTGCTTATGAGCAGCCGGAGAATTTGCAAGCCGTTGCGGATGCGGTTGGTTTGCCGTTAAAAACAACCGAAGCTTTCGGGCGTCATGGTGGCACTTCGGAGGTGACTTCGAATCCGAAATTTATTCAAGCTGCGTTTTCTGACGATGTGATGAAAAACAACCTCAACAGTACAGCAATCGAGCTTGGAAACAATCAGGCGGTTGTTATCCACCTTGATCAGCATTTCCCAGAGCGTCAGAAAACGCTGCAGGAAGTTTCGGAACAAATCAAGCAGGAACTGACACGAGCTAAAGCGGTTGCCGAGGCAGGCAAGCTTGCGCAAAGCCTGTTGCCGAAAGTGCAGGCCGGAGAGAACCCGGAATCGTTAATGAGTTCCGGGGTTGAATGGCATCCGATTGGTTGGATCGAACGAAACAGTCAGCGTCTGTTGCCGCAAATGGTCAGTGAAGTTTTCAAAATTCAAAAACCGCAGACAGGTGCTTCGGTGTGGCATTCGTACCAGCTACCGACCGGAGATACGGTTCTGATCGAGTTGAGTGGAGTAAAAACCGAATCGGTCGGTGAAGAGCAGAAAGTCTCTTTGCAGAAAGCGTTTACCGAGCTGAGTTCGAATGCTGAACTGGATGCGCGTTTAAAAGCTCTGATGGCGAAAGCGGAGATTGTTCGCAAGCCGGTCTATGAAACAATTAAATAGATTGGTAAACAACGGCTGATTTAGAACAATCAGCCGGATTCGCAAGCGGTAACAAACCGTGGGAGACAAAGTTCTCTCACGGTTTTTTTTGTATTCAAGGCGGCAACTGAATCAGAAAACAAAGTGCCAGCCGTTCAGTGATCACAGCTCGCAGGCATGTGACTCTGGGATCTTCGATGCTGTAAAAATTTAGAAAAGTGCTTTAAGCTTATCTGAAATGATAATGCTTACGTACCGGATGATGGATGTCCCAGCGACAGCTCATTCCGCGAGGGAAAATCACCAGATCTCCGGCGCGAATCTGTACCGGTTCTCCTCCTTCGGGCGTTACGGTAACGGAGCCGTCAAGCAAATAACAAATTTCTTCCATGTCATAATGCCAGGGAAAGTCCGATGCTTCTTTTTCCCAGATCGGCCACTGGGCAACCTGAAGTTCTTCCAGTTTGATTTGTGGAGGATGAGATTCGACCGTGATCTGCATAATGCACCTCTATAGGTTAGGGGATGGTTGGGGATGAATCGTTATCGTCGGTTTTCTGTTGAATTGCGAGTGCGCTGTTGAGGTATTTCTTACGCGACCATAGCAGGTTCCAGCGGCTTCCCCCTACCTGTTGCCAGAGCAGAGCGCTACGGATACCTGCCAGCAGAAGGCCTCTGATTTTATTGGCAATGCGTTGATTCTGCAGGTGACCATGTTGTCCCTTTACCATGATGCGCGGGGAAAGGCCGCTGACGTTGTCACTGTAAGTTTTTGCCAGCGCAGCTATGACGTTGTCGTGGAACTCTCCGAAATGCTGTTGTTGCTGACGGGCGTTTTCTAACTGGCGACTGATTTCGTTGAGTGGATCCCCTTGTTTCAGCAGTTTCTTTTGCAGAATAATCAGGTTTAGGACATAGCGGGTGATTTCGATATTGCGCATCTGCTCCTGCCCATCTGACCCCATCTGTGTCAAGAGCGTCGATAAACCGGCCTGGATATTGGCGTAGCGGCCACCGAAAACATCAAGTGTGCTGGATGGATTATCGCAGAAAAGGGAGCGAATGGAGGTTTGAAAAGCGTTTTCTTCGCATTGGCCGGTCGTCGCCAGCTCATGGACGCAACGGGCGGCCTGATAGATGCCGATCAGGGCCAGAGTTTTATCTTCTTGTGTATATGTCATGGATCACATCGGAATTTAGATTGCGTTGGATTGCGGAAAGTGATGAAAACGCGCTTCAATTACACCACCGCCGAGGCAGATCGGGCCATCGTAAAAAACAATGGATTGGCCCGGAGCGATCGCCGTTTGTGTTTCATCGAACTCGACTGCGATCTTGCCATCCTCCTGTTCGATAATACGACAAGGTTGCTCTGCTTGTCGATAGCGAATTTTCGCTTTAAGCGGCCGATTTAATTCCGGGCAGTTACCACTGACCCAGTCAAGTGTATCGGCGACCAGATAGCGGTGTTGCAAAAGCGGGTGTTGTTTGCCCTGTACAGCGATCAGCCGATTGTTCTTCAAGTCTTTGTCTGCCGCATACCAAGGGTCGTTGCCTTTACCGTGACCTCCGCCGACACCAAGGCCTTTTCTTTGGCCGAGGGTATGGTACATCAAACCGTCGTGTCGGCCGATGACCTTGCCTTCATCGTCAATAATATCGCCCGGTTGAGCAGGTAGATAGCGTTGTAAAAAATCTTTGAATTTACGTTCGCCGATGAAGCAGATGCCGGTGCTGTCCTTTTTATTGTGGGTGATTAAGCCGGCTTCTTCTGCAAGTTTGCGAACGTCCGGTTTATCCAGTTCACCGACCGGGAATAGTGATTTCTGCAACTGATTTTGCTGCAGAGTATACAGAAAATAGCTCTGGTCTTTATTGTCATCCAGGCCTTTCAGAAGCTGGCATTCACCGCTGACCGGGTCGCGATGGATTCGGGCGTAATGTCCGGTGGCGATGTAGTCGGCCCCCAGTTCCAGAGCATGTTGCAGAAAGGCTTTGAATTTGACTTCCTTATTGCAGAGAATGTCCGGATTTGGAGTGCGGCCTTTCGCGTATTCTTCAAGAAAGTGTTCGAAAACCCGATCCCAATATTCGCCGGAAAAATTTTCGATATGTACCGGAATATCCAGAATTTCCGCGACGGCCATGACATCTTTGAGGTCTTCCGCAGCTGGACAGTAATCTTCGGTATCGTCGCCTTCCCAGTTTTTCATAAACAGGCCTTCGACTTGATATCCCTGTTGCTTGAGAAGGAGTGCGGCAACGGAGGAATCCACACCGCCGGAGAGGCCGACGATGACTTTGGTATCGGAAGGTTTCATAGTGGTTCAATGGCCTTTAAGTGTTTTCAACTGCAATTCGGAGTCGTTTCATCTCATAACTTTCGAGTGAATTCGCACTCTGTGTAACGGTCGGCGAATTCGGGCTTATTTTAACAGAAGGACATCCGGATGGGCGCTGCAAACATCGATTAGCAATTACGCAGGATGATCGCAGTGGCAAACACCGGTGAGGATGAACAGTATCAGGCATCTCTCAATGCAGACTCTCCGGGTTTCAGATTGCCCAGTTTCCAGTCGCCGATACGCGTTCTGATAAGGCGTAAAGTCGGAAAGCCGACCGCGGCGGTCATGCGTCGAACCTGGCGGTTTCTGCCTTCCCGGATGCTGAGTTCAATCCAGCTTGTGGGAATGTTCCTGCGTTCGCGAATCGGCGGGTTGCGTTGCCACAGCCATTTCGGTTCATGGACTTTGCGGGCTTTGGCTGGCCGGGTCGGGCCATCTTTCAGGTCGACACCTTTACGTAGCCGTTCAAGCGCGGCAGCGTCGATGTCGCCTTCAACCTGAACCAGGTAGGTTTTTTCTGCTTTAAATTTCGGATCGCTGATGCGTTGCTGTAATTTGCCGTCGTCTGTCAGAAGCAAAAGCCCTTCGGAATCGCGATCCAAACGTCCGGCGGCATAAAATCCCGGACGCTGTATATAGTCTGCCAGAGTTTGTCTCTGCGCTTTGTATTGCGCATCATCGGTAAATTGGCATAGGACGTTAAAAGGCTTGTTGAAAAGAAGAATCTGGCTCATGGAACAGTATGTATGATTAGACGGAGAATTATCCGTACTCAAAGCCCGGGTAAGCTCTTAACCTTTTGCGGCGCCTGAGTTAGAATAGAGCCATTCTATCACTTTTCCAAACCTTCTATATCGTTTGTAGCTGCCGAAGGCTAATGCCGTTAAAGCACTGCAACGCTCAATTTTAAAACTCTAGGAATCTATTTCATGACAGATCAAGCAAAGATTATCTATACGCTGACCGATGAAGCTCCGGCGTTGGCGACCTATTCCTTTCTTCCGATTGTTCAAGCGTTTGCCAAGAGTGCCGACATCTCTGTCGAAACCCGCGATATTTCTCTGGCGGGGCGAATTCTTGCCAACTTTCCGCAGTATCTTCAGGAAGATCAGCGTATTGGTGATGCTCTGTCAGAGCTGGGCGAACTGGCAACCCGGTCGGAAGCCAACATCATCAAATTGCCAAACATTTCGGCTTCGATCCCTCAGCTGAATGCGGCCATCAAAGAACTTCAGGCGCACGGTTTTGCGGTTCCGGATTATCCTGCCAATCCGCAGAATTCCGAGGAAGAAACGATTAAGGCAACTTACGCCAAGGTACTTGGTTCTGCAGTAAACCCGGTGTTGCGTGAAGGGAATTCCGATCGCCGCGCTCCGGCGTCGGTGAAGAATTATGCCAGAAAGAATCCGCATTCGATGGGGGCTTGGTCAGAGGATTCGCAAAGCTCTGTTGCGCATATGGACGGAGGCGATTTTTACGGTTCGGAAACTTCGGTGACCCTGCCGACAGAAACAAGTTTCCGAATTGAGTTTTGCGATGAAGCCGGAAATGTTCAGGAGTTGAAAACTTCTGCGCCTTTGCTGGCTGGTGAGGTTCTGGATGCTTCGGTGATGAGTCAGTCGGCGCTGCGTGCCTTTTTGAAACAAGCGAAAGACCAGGCAAAAGCCGAAGGTGTGCTGTTCTCGATTCATCTGAAAGCGACCATGATGAAAGTTTCCGATCCGATAATTTTCGGCCAGGCGGTGGCGGTTTTCTTTGAATCGGTTTTTGAAAAGCATGCGGCAACCTTTGAAAAAATCGGTGTTAATCCGAATAACGGTTTGGGCGATCTGTATGCCAAGCTGGCGCAGCTGGACGAGGCTTTGCGAGTTGAAATTGAGCAGGATTTGGCGACCGCGATCGAAGAGGGCCCTGATTTGGCAATGGTAGACTCCGACAAAGGGATTACCAATTTGCATGTTCCTTCCGATGTCATTGTGGATGCTTCCATGCCGGCAATGATTCGTACTTCCGGCCAGATGTGGAATAAGGACGGAAAACAGCAGGACACTATGGCCGTGATTCCCGATCGCTGTTACGCCAGCGTGTACGACGAAACCATCCGTTTCTGCAAGCATTACGGAGCCTTTGATCCGACGACAATGGGATCGGTGCCGAATGTCGGCTTAATGGCCCAAAAAGCAGAAGAATACGGTTCGCACGATAAAACGTTTCAGGCGGAAGCTGACGGGGTTATCCGTGCCGTAGATGGTGTGGGAAATACTTTGCTGGAACAAAAAGTTGAAGCGGGAGATATTTTCCGGATGTGTCAAACCAAGGATGCTGCGATTCAGGATTGGGTCAAGCTGGCAGTTAACCGGGCGCGTCAGACGGGAACTCCGGCGGTCTTCTGGTTAGACAGCAACCGGGCGCACGATCACGAATTGATTCTCAAGGTCAACGATTATCTGGCGCATCACGATACAACCGGTCTGGAAATTCATATCATGGCTCCGGCCGAAGCAACCCGTTTCACCCTGCGTCACATTAAAGATGGTAAAGATGTGATTTCGGTGACAGGTAATGTTCTGCGCGATTATTTGACGGATTTGTTCCCGATTCTTGAGCTGGGAACTTCAGCTAAAATGCTGTCGATTGTCCCCTTGATGAATGGTGGCGGATTATTTGAAACCGGTGCCGGTGGTTCGGCTCCGAAGCATGTTCAGCAACTTTTGAGTGAAAACCATTTGCGCTGGGACTCTTTGGGCGAGTTTTTGGCATTGGCGGTTTCTCTGGAGCATTTGGCTCAGACGCAGAATAATGCGAAGGCAAAAGTGCTTTCTGAAACTCTGGACAGAGCGACGGGTACGCTACTTGATAATAATCAATCGCCTATGCGTAAGGTCGGACAGCTGGACAACCGCGGCAGTCATTTTTATCTGAGTATGTATTGGGCTCAGGAACTGGCCGCTCAGAGTGATGATACGGAACTGCAGACGAAGTTTGCACCACTGGCCGAAGCCTTGTCTGCACAACAGGAAGCCATTGTGGACGAGCTGAATGCAGTACAGGGGCAGCCGGTGGATCTGGGAGGCTATTATCAGGCGGATATCGAAAAAACCGCAGCGGTCATGCGTCCGTCAAGTGTGTTTAACCGTCTGATTGATCAGTTGTAAGCTCTCGGCTTTTCTACTGGGATCGACTGCTTTGGTTGTCGGTTGCCAGGTATGCAGAACCCGCAAGATAACGAAGTTGTCTTGCGGGTTTTCTTTTTTAAAGAGAGGTAAAAGGGGAGTGGTGGCAGATAAAGCGACGGATAAAATCAATAAGAGGTGAAATAAATCTCCGGGATTAAAGGCTTTTTAAGAATGGCCGTTAATATTTTCGTTACAATCAAAATTTATCTCCCGAAAATGCCCCGAAGGAATCGATATGCGTAAACTGCTTGCACACTCTCTGTTATCCGCTTTGTTGCTGTTACTTTCGCCACTGGCCCAGTCTGCGGAGAGTCTGACCTCTCAGCAGAAAACCGAACTCAACCGTCTGGCGATTTGTGGTGGAATTTCGCTGAATTTGAATGATGAAGCAGTGTTTAAACGCTATGACGCCGAAATTCGCAAAACATTGAGTAGTGCGATGGGGGATAAATCGGAGGCAGAGATCAAAGCGGTTTCCGATCGGTTGACCCAAACTTATTCTGAAAAACTGAAAGCTTACCCGACGATCAGTCAGTCCAAACTGTTTGAAAAAGCCTGCCGCCCGGAGAATGTCAAAATGGATGAGAATTTTGTCGGTTTGAGAATCGGTGAGTTTCCCAAAGAATTGCAAGATAAAATTTCGGATATTGCAACCTGTGCCATTTTGTCAAAGCAGTTCGGTTATCAGGATCAGGCTAAGAAACTCACTGCCGCGAATTTGCTGATTGTTGTTGTCGGTGGTTTGAACGGTAAAAATGCAGCCGTGAATGAATTGAGAAGTTTATATCGTTCCACTACTCAGGTGACGTCGATTCTGACGCCGGAGCAGAAAAAAGCGCAAATGGAAGAAAGCTGTACGCGAGTCAAAAATTATAAAAACACTTTTGAAGAAGCCAGAAGCATCTCCGATAAATAAGCCGGAGACGTTATTCTGTTGTATAGCGGTTGGTGCCTATTGCGATGATAAATCGTTCTTTTCTTGAAATTGATGATACCCGGTCCTATTTTTCCTGGTTGCGGCATTTGCCGGTTGCAGTGGTTGTCGCCGAGACATCAAGCCGGAAGATTCGTTTCGTCAACTATGAAGCCGAGCGCTTGTTTGGTTTCTCGGAAGCCGAATTGCTGCATCGGTTGCAGTCTTCACTGCATCCCGAGGAGGAAAATCGCCTTCAGGATACTTTTGGTCGGCATTTTAGGGTTCTGAAAGAGTTTGGCCGCGTTGAAAAAGTCGCTAGCCGGATTTTGTGTAACGGGGATCGGGTTCGGGATGTTGAAATCACCGCGAATATCGTTTATTTGAATGGTGTTGAAGCACTGGTCGGAGTATTTGTTCCGGTGACCGAAAAAGCGGATTCGCAACGAGAGCTGGAAGAGAAGGAACACCGGTTCGAAGCTGTGTTTCTCAATAGTCATACGGGGATTCTGCTTTGTGATAGCGAGAATTCGATTTTGAATGCCAATCCGAGGTTGTTGGATATTCTGGGATGTTCGGATTCTTTGCGCCATCAGCCGTTAAAAAAACTGTTTGCCGATCCTTCAGAGTTCGCAGAGTTTGCAGATGCGAGTCTGAAACTTTTAAGTGCCGGAGAAAGAGTGCATGCCGAATGTCGTCTAAAGAAGCTGGATGGTGAAATTATTTGGGTGAATTTATGCGGAAAATCCGTTGATCCCAGAGTGCCGCCCGCTTTGGAGCAGGGCATTTTATGGGTCGTTGACGACATTAATTTTCTCAAACATACCGAACATGAGCTAAAGGTTCAGCAGGCACTGTTTGCCAATGGCCCTGCGGTTCTGTTTCACTGGCAGCCGAAAGACGGTTGGCCGATTCGTTACATTTCGCCCAATGTACGACAGGTGCTTGGCTATGATCCTCAGCAACTGGTTGCCGACGAGGTTCGATTTTCCTCGCTTCTGCATCCAAGTGAACTGCACTTGATTCAAAATGAAATCAAGCAGTACTTTGCCCGACGGCAACAGAGTTTTGAGCAGTCTTACCGTTTGAGAGGCGCCAACGGCGATTATCACCAGTTTTATTCCTATACCAAAATTGATTACGACGACAATCAGGTGTGTTCTGTTTGGGGGTACTTGATTGATATGACCGAGTTCCTGAAAGCCCAGGAACTGTCCGAGTTGCTGTTAAGCCATACGCATGAAGGTATCTTCGGCCTTGATGAGCAAGGAATTACCACTTTCATCAATCCCGCAGGAGCGACAATGCTGGGCTATGAGGCCGAAGAACTGATCGGAAAATCCAATCATGCGCTCTTGCATCATACCGATGTTCACGGCCGTCCGATTCCCGAAGCGCATTGCAAAATGATGCTGCCGGTTAAAACCGGAGAGTCTCAGCTGGTCAGTGATGAAGTTTTATGGTGTAAAAACGGGGAATTTGTCGAAGTGGAATACAAAAGCTCGCCTCTGTATCGTCAAAACAAAATCATTGGGGCGGTTGTGACTTTTTCCGATATCAGTCAAAGACGCCTTCAGGAAGCGCAGATTCATCATATGGCTTTCCATGACGAATTGACCGGTTTGCCGAACCGTCGGTTGTTCAACGACCGGCTGGCGCAGATTTTGAAAAGAGACGCTTCTCAGCATCAAGGTGCGACTCTGATGATTATGGATCTGGATCATTTCAAAGAAGTGAATGATACGCTTGGCCACCCAACCGGCGACAAGCTGTTGCAGGAAATCTCCAAGCGGATTTATAAAGTGATTCGCAAAACCGATACCTTGGCTCGTTTGGGCGGCGACGAGTTTGCCCTTCTGGTAGCCTATGATTTTGATGTATTTGAAACCTACCAGGTGGTTGAGCGCATTCTTGCCCTGTTTAAAACGCCGTTTGCCATTGACGGTCATTCGGTACAGAGCAATACTTGTATCGGTATCGCTTTCTGTGATACCGATATGACACCCGAACAGATCATTTCCCAAGCGGATATCGCCTTGTACAGAGCCAAGTCCATGGGGCAGGGAAGTTATGTTTTCTACGAAGAGTCGATGTCGAGCAAAGTAAAAGAAGATGTGACCATCGTAGCGGAGTTGAGCCGGGCACTGAATCGTCAGGAGTTTGAACTTTATTACCAGCCGCAAATTGCAACCGAAAGTCGGGAAGTCATCGGTTTGGAAGTGCTTTTGCGGTGGTTTCCGAAGAATCCGACACTATCGCCGGTGAGTTCACCGGGAAAATTTATCCCTCTTGCCGAATCGCGCGGGCTGATTTTTGACATTACCATGTGGCAGATGCAGATTATCAAAGATGATTTGCAACGCTTCCGAGAATTGGGCTTCAGCGGACGAATCTGTATCAATATTTCTGCCGAGTTGCTGAGACGCATTGAAATGTTTATCGGACTGATCGAGAATATTGACAAACTTCAGCTCAGTTACAGCGATCTGGAATTCGAAATTACCGAAACCACCTATGCAGAATTGACGCATCTGGAAAATGATGTCTTAAGAACGTTGCAGAAAAGCGGTTTGGATTTCTCGATTGATGACTTCGGAACCGGTTACTCTTCGCTGGCGCTGTTAAGAAAATTTCAGTCGGGCAGCTTGAAAATCGACAAGGAATTTATCGATGAGGTGGATTGCAACGATGACGATCATGCAATTGTTTCCGCAACGATTTCCATGGCGCATAAGCTGGGAAAAAAAGTAGTGGCGGAAGGGGTGGAAAAAACCTCGCAGCTTAATGTTCTGCAGGCGATGAAGTGCGACGTGATTCAGGGCTATCTGTTCGCCCGGCCCATGAATGTGCAGGATACGTGTGAGTTTTTAAAGCACTATAAAGCGGGCTAGGATTTATAAAGAAATGCAACAATAACAATATCTTGCTTGTTATTGTTGCCAGGGGTTCTTTCTATAATTCGACGTCGTGATAAATATCTTGAACATCGTCAACGTTTTCCAGAAGCGAGAGGAATTTCTCGAACTGTTCCAGATCGTCGCCTTCAAGAGTTTTGGTCATTTTCGGAATGAACTGAATTTCATCCACTTCGAACTCGATGCCTTCGTAAGCTTCCATCAAAGCCTTTTTAGCATTGTTGTATTCGGTGTTCGGTGCAAAAACCGTAATCATGCCATCTTCGTTTTCCACGTCGCTGACATCGACATCCGCCATCAGCAGAGCTTCTAGTACCGCTTCGTCGTCCTCGCCTTTGAACGCCAGGATGGCAGAGTGGTCGAACATGTGCGAGACGCTTCCCTGAGTACCGATTTTGCAGTTGGTTTTGGTAAAGCAGCTGCGGACATCACCGAATGTACGGTTCGGATTGTCGGTCAGGCAATCAATGATGATCATGCTGCTGCCTGGACCATATCCCTCGTATCGCGCCAGGGCGAAATCTTCGCCGCCGCCGCCCTTGGCTTTGTCGATCGCCTTTTCGATGACGTGTGAAGGGACTTGCTCTTTCTTGGCTCGTTCAATCAAACCGGCCAAAGCCAGATTGCCTTCGACTTCAAAGCCGCCGTTTTTGGCGCACATATAGATTTCTTTACTGTATTTGCTGTAAACCTTCGCCTTCTGATCCGAGGTTTTTGCCATGGATTCTTTACGGTTTTGGTAAGCTCTACCCATGATTTGCTCCGTCTCTGCTTGAAACTTTTAAAAAATAAACGCCGATTTTACACAAACTTGCGTTTGGAAATCGGGTTTTTTGATCTGCCTGAATGTTACGGAAATGAGGCCCGTCGTTAACTAATGGCGGTGTGACGGGCCATCGAATTCAGGCTTTTTTCATGTAAGCGGCAACCAGAACAATCTGCGTGCCGTTGATCTTGCCTTCAATGTGCAGAGGATTGTCGGTCAGGTGGATGTTTTTCACCAGTGTGCCGCGTTTGGCGGTAAAGCCGGCACCTTTGACTTCAAGGTCTTTGACCAGTGTGACGTCGTCGCCTTCCTGAAGAACGGTTCCGTTACTGTCTTTCGTTGGCTGGCGATCGTCGTCTTCGTCAGGTAATCCGGCTTCGGCCCACTGACGGGTTTCCTCTTCCATATACATCATGTCAAGCAATTCCTGAGGCCAGCCTTCTGCTTTCAGGGCGTTCAGAATTCGAAATGCCATGACCTGAACTGCCGGAACAGGGCTCCACATGCTGTCATTCAGGCAGCGCCAGTGATTTGCATCCATGGTCTCAGGGGCATCAATCTGCGAGCGGCAGGTGCCGCAGACCAAAATTGATTGATCTTCGCTTCCGTCGCTCGGAGCCACTTCCATCACGCTTAAATCGTGTTCGGCGCCGCATAGTTCGCATTTCCCGCCACTGCGCGTCATTAGTGCTTGTTCTGTACTCATGTTCTCTTCCCAAAACTAAAAAATCAGAAGCCGACGCTGAAAGGATTCGATGAGAGGGGGAGGGTTTCAACTTCGGGCTTCAAGATTAAAACGGCAATCGCTTCCCTCTTGGGCTCCCCGGGTTTAGCAGAGGTCGATTCGATTGCTTCCAATTCAGTCGCATATTATGCCTTGAATGGGCAAAAAAATCAGAATAACCTGACGGAAGATTGGGGATTTTCTTGCCGAAAGCGTGCGTATTTGGATCTCCTTCGCCTTTAAAAAAGAGGGGAAGTCCTTATATACACTCAGAGGCTGATCAAAAAACCACCGGCGGTGTGTGGAAGATTTCGCGGGTTGAGCTTGAATCTGCCGGCGCCGTTTCAGGTAGAATAGAACTCGGACAACTGTCTGCCATATTTTTCTTCCGGCCGCTGGAAATGAAAGCGACCGGCCAGTTATTAATTTGAACTAAAGAGCAAAAATGCCACAAGAACACGACGACGGAAACCTGCTGCTGGAAACCGCTAAACCTAAACTAAAACCGCCAAAACGCTATCAGGTCGTCCTGCTGAACGACGATTTTACGCCGATGGATTTTGTGGTTGAAGTGCTACAGCGCTTTTTCGGCATGGACGAGCAGAAAGCCAATGCGGTTATGCTGGCCGTGCATCACGACGGCAAAGGGATTTGCGGTGTCTACAGTCGCGAAGTCGCTGAAATGAAGGTCTATCAGGTCAACCGGTTTTCCCGGCAGAATAAACACCCATTAAAATGTCAGCTGGAGGTGGCTTAATGTTAAGTAAAGAACTGCAACAGACGTTGAGTAATGCCTTTAGTGTTGCCCATGAATATGAACATGAATTCGTGACCCTTGAGCATTTATTGCTCGAACTGCTCGGTGTGTCCGAAGTACAAGAAGTCATTCGTGCCTGCGGTGCGGAAATCGGGCCGATTGAAGAGGCGCTGGAGCGTTATTTGGAAACCGAAATGGAAATCCGCAAGCCCGATGAATTACAACCGACCATGGGGTTCCAGCGAGTGATTGAGCGGGCGATTTATCTGGTACAGTCGAATGGCTATCCGGAAGTTTCCTGTTTGCACGTTCTGGCCTCATTGTATTCGGAACAGGATTCTCAGGCGGTCTATCTTCTGGAGTCCAACGGAGTTGAGAGAGTGGATGTCCTGAGCTATATCTCACATGGCGTCACCGCAAATGACAGCGATGAATTCCTGCCGGCCGAACGAGAAAATGGAGAAAACGAACCCGGCACGGAGGAGGCAAAGAAATCGCCTCTTAAATCGTTTTGCACCGACTTGAATGCTGAAGTGAAAGCCGGGAGAATCGATCCGATTATCGGCCGCGAGTGGGAACTGAACCGAACCTTGGAAGTGTTGAGTCGGCGGCGCAAGAATAATCCCTTGCTGGTTGGAGAACCGGGAGTAGGAAAGACCGCCGTCGCGGAAGGTCTGGCTTATCGGATTGAGATGGCTCAGGTGCCGGAAAGTTTACTTTCTGCTCGTGTTTTCAGTCTCGATATGGGGGCTTTGCTGGCTGGTACACGTTATCGTGGGGATTTTGAAAAACGCTTCAAAGCGCTGTTGAAAGAGTTGGAAACTCAGGAGAATGCCATCCTGTTTATTGATGAAATTCATACGGTGATCGGAGCGGGCGCGGTTCAGGGAGGGGCGATGGATGCGTCAAACTTGATGAAACCGGGGCTTTCTTCCGGGCGTTTACGCTGCATTGGGGCGACAACTTATGAAGAATATCGCGGGGTGTTTGAAAAAGATCGGGCTCTGGCACGTCGTTTTCAAAAGGTCGATGTAAAAGAGCCGAGCCAGCAAGAGAGTTTCGAAATTCTGAAAGGGCTGAAACCGCAATACGAAGCGCATCATCAGGTTAAGTACAGTCTGCCGGCCTTGAAGGAAGCAGTGAAGCTATCGGCACGGTACTTGAATGACCGTCATCTGCCGGACAAGGCCATTGATGTGATGGACGAAGCCGGAGCGAAGCAGGCTTTGAAACCGGTTTCCAGACGCAAGAAACAGATTGGCGTGCATGAAATACAGCAGGTAGGTCGCATCGATTGCCCGCATTCCGGTTTCGCAGATCACTCAGAAAGAAAAGGATAAGCTGTTTGATCTGGCAGGCGATTTGAAACGGGTTGTTTTCGGTCAAGACCACGCTGTCGATCAATTGGTGTCGGCGATCAAACTCTCCCGTTCAGGGTTGGGCGATGCCAACAAACCGACGGCATCCTTTCTGTTTGCCGGACCGACCGGTGTCGGTAAAACCGAGTTGAGTCAACAGCTTGCCAATCATCTTGGTGTGGAAATGATTCGCTTTGACATGTCGGAATATATGGAACGGCATACGGTTTCCCGTCTGATCGGCGCTCCTCCGGGGTACGTCGGTTATGATCAGGGCGGTCTTTTGACCGAAGCGGTATCTCGACAACCGTATGGTGTTGTCCTGCTGGATGAGATCGAAAAAGCACATCCGGATGTTTTCAATCTGTTACTACAGGTGATGGATCACGGTACCTTGACCGACAATAATGGCCGCAAGGCGGATTTCCGAAATGTGATTTTGATTATGACTTCGAATGTCGGAGCGGAGCAGATGGCGCGCTCAAGCATGGGCTTTACTCTGCAGGATCACAGTCTCGATTTTGAGAGTGAACTGAAGAAGGTGTTTACACCGGAATTCCGTAACCGTCTCGATGGCGTAATTCAATTCAATCGCTTAAGTGAAGCTTCTATGGAATCAGTGGTGAATAAATTCATCTACGGTCTCGAGGCGGGGTTGGAAGAGAAAAAAGTCAAATTACAGGTGACCGATGCCGCTCGTCAATGGCTGGCCAAGCATGGTTATGACCCCTTGATGGGTGCCCGCCCGATGGGTCGCCTGATTCAGGAAAAACTCAAGCAGCCGCTTGCAGATCGCTTGTTGTTCGGTGATTTGCAGCAGGGGGGAACCCTGGTGGTCGATGCCGACGATGCAGGCTTGCGCTTTGAGAAGGAGAAAAATTGATAGACGATCTGCCAATTCTGCAGGCGAAAAGAGGGGTGATCCGTTGTGTTCTTACCCTCTCAGACTGCTCTGCTGGCAAGCGTTTTTAAGGTTTCGCTTTTCTCCAGTTTGCCATCCATTGCTCTTTGCCCTCGGTTGAATTGATTTCCGTTGACTGAACTCGATCTGCAAACGCAAAAACCCCCGACCATAAAAATGGCGTAGGGGGTTTTGTACTAAGGGTTCGATTGTTTTCGAGCGAGATCGCGTCGATTATTTTCCGCGGTAAGTGATGCGACCTTTGGTCAGATCGTAAGGTGTCAATTCAACCTTAACAGAGTCACCGGCAAGAATTCGGATGTAGTTTTTACGCATGCGTCCGGAAATGTGCGCCAGAATCTGGTGACCATTTTCCAGTTCAACTTTAAACATCGTGTTGGGTAGTGTTTCAAGAACTACGCCGTCGAATTCAATAACGTCTTGTTTTGCCATCTGTTTAAAAAACCCTTATGTGTTAAAAAATTGCGGCGGATTATAACAAACTATTCGTGATTCATCAAATATTTGCCGCGAATCGCCTTTATAAGAGGGTGCAGGTGGCTGCAAACGGAAGGTAAGGGCTGTTCGGTCGGCAACAGCCATTCGAAAAGCGTCTGATCGTTCTGGTCAAGAAGTTCGAACAGTTGCTGTTTCTCTTTTGTTTCAAGGTGCAGTGGGAGTTCTGATACGTAATGTTGCAGAAGTAATTCGGTTTCCAAGTGGCCGCGTTTGCAGAGAAATAAGGCACGTTTTTTCCAGTCAGATTCATCGGAAATCACGCGATTAACTTCCTTTGACAATACGGTTTTTCAGGGCTTGAATTGCCTGGCTTGGGTTCAAGCCTTTCGGACAGGAAGCGGTACAGTTTTGAATATGCCGACAGCGGAAAGTTTTAGTCGGGCTGTCGAGCTTTTTCAGACGGTCGATGGTCGTGATATCTCGGGAATCGATCGTAAAGCGTTGTGCGGCAAGAAGCGCCGCAGGGCCTGCGAACAGGTCAGGGTTCCACCAGAAAGACGGACAGCTTGCGGAACAGCAGGCGCAGAGAATGCATTCGTATTTACCGTCCAGTTGTGCCCGCTGTTTTGGCGTTTGCAGATGTTCTTCCTGTGGATCAAGCGGCTCACTTTGCAAAAAAGGATCGATGGATTGGTATTGCTGGTAAAACAAGGTCAGGTCAACGACCAGGTCCTTAATGATTGGAAAGCCCGGAAGCGGACGAATTTCAATCGGTTCCTTCAGGGAGTTCAATGGTGTGGTGCAGGCGAGCAAATTACGGCCGTTGACATTCAGCGCGTCTGAGCCGCAGACGCCTTCCTGACAGGAGTAACGGACGCTGAGAGTCGGGTCGACTTCTCTCAGGTGCAGAATCAGTTCAAGCAACATGGCGTCTTCTTGCAGGGTCTCGGTGTCGATCTCAAACGTCTGCAAGTAGGGTTCGGAATCTTGATCTGGGTGAAAACGGTTGACTAAAACCTGCATAAAATCTCCGATGATTTATGGTCTGATGGCATCATATTCTTAATAAACCCGTTTCTTCGGTTCGAAAGGCGGGTGCTTGCGTGGTGCGAGATTGACTGCCTTATCGCTCAGTTGGCGTGTCGCATGTGTATACAGACTGTGTTTCAGCCAGTGTTCATCGTCGCGTTCGGGGTAATCGACACGGCTGTGAGCGCCACGGCTTTCTTCTCGGTTTAAGGCGCTGTACACAGTTGCCCATGCGACGACCAAAAGATTTTCCAGTTCAAGCGCGGCAAGCCGATCAAGGTTGAAAACCTCGGAATGATCATTCAATCCGACTTTTGCCAGACGTTGCTCTATTGGTTGCAATTTTTCCAGCGCCGATTTCATGGTGGCCTGTTCACGAAAAACGCCGCACCCTTGCTCCATTATTTTTTGCAGGTCCTTTTTAATGTCGCAGATGGTGTCTGTGTCCGGCTTTTCGGCTTTGTGCCAGCGAAGGTAGCGTGCCAGAATGGTTTGCAAATTATCGGCGGGGAGGACTGCATGATCAGATGCTTTCAATTCGGTGTCGATCGTCTGAGCGGCTTTGCGGCCGAAGACGACGATGTCCAAGAGTGAATTTCCTCCCAGCCGGTTGGCGCCGTGAACCGAAACGCAGGCACATTCGCCGATGGCGTAAAGTCCCTTGACGGTCACTTGACCACCGTTCTCATCAGGAGTGATGACCTGGCCGTTAAGATCGGTTGGAATGCCGCCCATCATGTAATGGCAAGTCGGAAATACCGGGATCGGTTCCTCAACCGGGTCTTTGCCGAGAAAGGTCATGCTGATATCACGAATGCCCGGCAAACGCTGGCGGATCAGTTCTCCATCCAGATGGGTCACGTCGAGCAGGACGTAGTCTTGATTCGGGCCGCAACCCCGGCCTTCGGCGACTTCGATTGAAATGGCTCTGGCGACGACGTCGCGCGAGGCGAGATCCTTGACGTGCGGCGCATAGCGAGCCATGAACGCCTCGCCCTCACGGTTGCGCAAGACGCCGCCTTCTCCGCGAACTGCTTCGGAAATCAGCATGCCTTTTCCGGCCACCCCGGTCGGGTGAAATTGCCAGAACTCCATGTCCTGCAAGGCAAAGCCGGCTCGGGCGACCATGCCAAGTCCGTCGCCGCTGTTAATGGCTGCATTGGTATTGGTGCGGAATACCTGACCGGCGCCTCCGGTTGCCAGTAGGGTATGTTTGGCATTTAGGCGTTTTAACTGTGAATCATGCAAATTGACAACGATTGCGCCACAGACCGTGTCGCCGTTTTTCAGTAGGTCAATCGCATAATGTTCGTCAAAAAAGTGCGTTCCGGAACGCACATTTTGCTGATAGAGTGAATGCAGTATGGCATGACCGGTTCGATCCGCCGCTGCACAGGTCCGGTGTGCCTGGCTCTGCCCGAAATTCTGGCTTTGCCCCCCGAAGGCACGCTGGTAGATTTTGCCGTTGTTCAAGCGTGAGAAAGGAACGCCGAAGTGTTCCAGTTCCCGGACAATTTCGGCCGCTTCGGCGCACATGAATTCGATGGCATCCTGATCGCCCAGGTAATCGCTGCCTTTGATGGTGTCGTACATATGCCATTCCCATTTGTCGGGTGTGACATTGGCCAGCGCCGCATTAATGCCACCCTGGGCGGCAACGGTATGCGAGCGGGTCGGGAAGACTTTTGAGACGACAGCGACCTTGTGTCCCTGTTCGGTGAGCAAAAGAGCAGCGCGCAGACCTGCGCCTCCCGCACCGATGATGATAACGTCAAAGTCGAACTCCTGAAGAGCGCTCATAAATCGATTCCTTTTGAGCCAGGACGGGCGTTTAAAGCCGAGATCCGGTATTTAAGTGAGAGAAGCATACAAAATCCATATCAGATCGAAAACAATTAAAAACAGCACGATTTGATAAATGCCGAGCCAGCTTTCGGTTTTCTTGCGCGGAGCATAGTCAATCAGGATGTCGCGACCGCCGATCCACAGGTGGATCAGAGTCAGCACGGCTGCCAGCAAGGTGACGAAGGCGAAGAATCCTTGAAATTGATTTTGTAACAGGGTTTGCAGGTCCGGGTAAGAAGGAAACTGCAGCGTTTGCCAACCGAGATAGGGAAAATAAGCGAGAAGGTAATACGCACTGTAACGTTGCCATTGATGAGCGCGTTTTCCGCTGAGACGTCCGAGTTTAATCATGCCAGATTACTCCGATAGCGAAATAAGCGTATAGCGCCCAGATTGCCAATAGGCTATAAGCGCTTGCAGGGCGGTTGAGCTTGACGTAATAGCGGCTTTCGGCAAGGTGCTCTGCGAGCAGATGACGAATGCCGCTGAACCAGTGAAAACCGACGGCGAGCCAAAATACGGAGTGCAGAGCCTGTTGTAGAAAACGGGGGAGATCGATATGAGCGATAAACTGCAAATTCCAGATCGTGATATACGCAAGAAGGCACAGCAACAGCAGGAGACCGGTGACGCGGTGCAAGCCGGAGATCACTGCATTCAACGGAAAATGAAATCGAGTCAGGTCGAGATTTCGGGGACGCCCGTCGGGTAGAAACATGCTGCCTCCAGTTGAGGGTGACGATTGTTCGGAAGTGAATGGATCAAGTTCGATGCTTTCCATTCTAACGCCTTTTCAAGCTCTCTGAAAAGCCTTAACTCGGCTTAATCCGGCTTGACGCCGAGGCGTTCAGAGCATCTGCGTGGCGCTTCTTTGGGAAAAGTGTTTCAGTGTTTCGACCCAGTCAATGTCGAATTGCCACAAATGGGGCTCGAAAGCCTGTTCGCAGTAGTCGTCCAGAATGATTTCGAAATGCTCTCGATCGACGCAAGTGGCCCCGAGGGAATTCAAATGCGGTGTTTCGACCTGGGTATCAACCCACTCGAAGCCCCAGGAATCCAATTGCATGCAGAGGGCGCCAAGGGCGATTTTGGAGGCGTTGCTTTGCAGGGAAAACATCGATTCGCCGAAGAACATTTTGCCGATGCTTACGCCGTATAATCCTCCAGCCAATTCGCCGTCGAAACAGACTTCGACGGAATGCGCGTAACCGATGGAGTGCAGTTTGCAGTAGGCGTCGTGCATTCGTTTGCCGATCCAGCTGCCGTCTTGTCCGAGACGAGGAACCGAAGCGCAATGATGCATGACGGTCGAAAACTGTCGGTCGAGTGTGACGTCCAAACGTCCTTGATTCTGCATGCTGGAAATCTGTTTACGCAGGCTTTTGGAAATTTTCAGTTCGGGAATATGCAGCAGGCTGCGCGGGGTGGGCGACCACCACAAAACGGGTTCGTCAGGGTTGAACCAGGGGAAAATGCCGTTTCGATAAGCGGTTAACAGCCATTCGGGTGTCAAAAGGCCTCCGACGGCCAGAAGCCCGTTGGGGTCGGTGGCGGCCAATTCGGGTGGCGGGAAAGCAGGTGGTTGATTTTCGTCGACCCAGAAAGGGCCCAGTTGATTTTGCATGCTGAAAACGTGTAATGGTCCGGAGTGACTGTCTGTCGGTTTTGTCCCGCTGCGGGAAAAAATTGATTCTTTCGCCTCGATTTTCGGTCGAACGCGGTAGAATATCTGCAAATTTTAGCAGGAAGCCGCTTTCGATCCTTGGAAGATTTCACCCTAATGACGCAATTTGTACACCTTCACCTTCACTCCGAATTCTCCGTTGTTGACAGTACGCTCGGAATCAAGCCGATTATCGGGCTGTTGCAGGAGCATCAGCAACCCGCGATGGCGTTGACCGATCAGAATAACCTGTTTGCCCTGGTGAAATTCTATTCTTCGGCAATTGGAGCCGGCATCAAACCGATTATCGGCGCTGATGTCTGGTTGGAAGATGAAAACGGCGAGGCCTTTCAAGTGGTTCTGCTGTGTCAGAATGAACAGGGTTATCTCAATCTTTCGCATCTGATTTCGCAAAGTTATCTGCATAATCAGAAAACTCACCGGAACGATCTGGTCGCCATGATCAAACGCCCGTGGTTGGAAACCTATAATAAGGGGTTGATTGTACTGTCCGGAGGCCGTGAAGGGGATGTCGGACGCGCCCTCCTGGCTCAGAATCGTGAACTGGTACAGGCGAGGCTGCAATGGTGGAAACAGTATTTTCCGGATCGTTTCTATCTGGAATTGATTCGTACCGGCCGCGATTCCGAAGAAGCCTACATTGCGCTTGCGGTTGAAGCGGCCGAGAGCTTCGATCTGCCGGTTGTGGCAACCAATGACGTGCGTTTCGCGACACCGGATGATTTCGAAGCGCACGAAGTTCGAACCTGTATTCACGGCGGTTATGTACTGATTGATCAATCCCGCCCGAAGCGCTATTCCGAACAGCAGTATTTCCGCAGCAGCGAAGAGATGATAGAGCTGTTTTCCGATCTGCCCGAGGCCATTGCCAATACGGTGGAAATTGCCAAACGCTGTAACCTGGATTTGACGCTGGGCACCTACTTCCTGCCGGATTTCCCGGTTCCGGAAGGTATGACGATGGATGAGTTTTTCGTCAGCGAAAGTCATAAAGGTCTGGATGAGCGCCTTGAATTTCTTTTTGGACATTTGAGCAAGGCCGAATTTGCGGAAAAACGCAAAGAGTATTATGAACGGATTCAATTCGAACTCGATATTATTCTGCAGATGGGATTTCCCGGGTACTTCCTGATCGTTGCCGACTTCATTCAATGGGGAAAAAATCACCAGATTCCGGTCGGCCCGGGGCGAGGTTCCGGAGCCGGTTCCCTGGTGGCTTATGCTCTGAAAATCACCGACCTTGACCCGATTGAATACGATCTTCTATTCGAGCGTTTTCTGAACCCGGAACGGGTTTCCATGCCCGACTTCGATGTTGACTTCTGCATGGATCGCCGTGACGAGGTTATCGATTATGTTTCTCGCCACTATGGACGCGACCATGTTTCTCAGATTGTCACTTTCGGAACTATGGCGGCGAAGGCGGTTGTGCGCGATGTCGGCCGGGTGTTGGGGCTTGGGTATGGTGCGGTTGACAGTATCGCTAAACTGATTCCGAACGAGTTGGGAATCAAGCTCAAAGATGCCTTGGAAAAAGAAGAAGACCTGCAGGCCAAACGCGACAATGACGAGGATGCGGCACAGTTGCTTGAATTGGCGCTGAAACTGGAAGGGACGGTGCGTAACACCGGTAAGCACGCCGGTGGAGTGGTGATCGGCCCGAAACCGCTGGACCACTTTTGTCCCGTTTTGTGTGAGCCGGACGGTTCCAGTGTCGTTACGCAGTTGGATAAGAACGACGTTGAAACCGCCGGGCTGGTCAAGTTCGACTTTCTGGGGTTGCGAACCCTGACGATTATCGATTGGGCTTTGCAGTCGATCAATCATAATAAAAACCCGGGTGATGAAGGGTTTGTCGATATCGCGCGCATTCCTTTAGATGACGAACCGACGTTTGATTTGATTAAAACCGGTAAAACCACCGGGGTCTTCCAGCTGGAATCGAGTGGAATGCAAAGCTTGATTGTTCGTCTGCGCCCCGACTGTTTTGAAGACATTATCGCTTTGGTTGCCCTCTTCCGTCCGGGGCCGCTGGAATCCGGTATGGTCGACAACTTTATCGCCCGTAAGCATGGTCGCGAAAAAGTTTCTTACCCTGATGCGCAATATCAGCACGAATCCCTTAAACCGATTTTGGAACCGACTTACGGGGTCATTCTCTATCAAGAACAGGTTATGCAGATTGCACAGGTATTGGCCGGTTATACGCTGGGCGGAGCCGATATGCTGCGACGAGCGATGGGGAAAAAGAAACCGGAAGAGATGGCCAAACAGCGTTCGGTATTCGAAGAGGGAGCGATAAAGAATAACGTTGACGGCGAACTGGCGATGAAAATTTTCGACTTAGTGGAAAAATTCGCCGGTTACGGATTCAACAAATCGCACTCCGCAGCTTACGCTCTGGTCTCCTATCAATCAGCCTGGTTGAAAACGCATTATCCGTCCGAATTCATGGCGGCACAGATTTCCTCCGATATGGACAACACCGACAAGGTGGTTCATATGGTAAACGAATGTTATGCCATGAAGCTGGAAGTACACCGGCCCGATATCAATGTCGGTGAAATTCACTTCAAACCCTGCGGGTCCAGAAGTATCAATTATGGACTCGGCGGTATTAAAGGCGTCGGTGAGGCGGCCCTTGAAGGAATCATTGAAGAGCGGAAAGAAAACGGTCTGTTCCGGGATCTGTTTGATTTTTGTTTGCGCGCCGGCAAAAAAGCCAATCGCCGCGTGATCGAAGCGCTGGTTCGCAGCGGTGCTTTAGATGGTTTGCACGATAACCGCAACGCAATGCTGGAAACAATTCCTCTGGCCTTGAAACAGGCCGAGCAGCAACTGAAAAACAGTGAATTGGGTCAAAGTGATCTGTTCGGTGAGTGTGTGACGATGGAAGAGGGAATCGACTCTTCTCTGGTTGATGTGCCGGAAATGAGCGAGAAATTACGACTGCAAGGTGAAAAAGAGACGCTCGGACTTTATATGACCGGCCACCCGATCGATATTTACGAGCATGAACTGGCGACGCTGGTGGAACAGAAAATTGTTCAGCTGCGCCCGGAAAAATGGCAGAAGAAATGGATTGCCGGGTTGGTGATGTTTTTGCGCAATAAGATGACTCGAACCGGACAACGTATGGGTTTTATGACTCTTGACGACAAAAGCGCCCGAATCGAAGTGGTCATGCGACCGGCTGTTTATGAATCCGTCAAGGACTCGTTGCAGAACGATATGGTTGTTCTGGTTTACGGTGAAGTCAGCGAAGATAATTTTAACGGCGGCATCCGTCTGGATGCCGAGCAGGTGGTTTCTCTGGCTGAGGCGAGGATCGAAAAAGGTCGAGCTTTGCAACTGCAGATGGATTCCGGTTCGGTGAATGCCGTCAAGCTCGATGAGCTGGGCAATCTTTTGCAGGCTTATCGAAATTCCGAGCTGGGGCTGCCGATCTGGGTGGAGTATCGAAATGCGTTGGCCAGTGCGGAAATTCGCGCGCCGAGCGAAGAGTTGGTCTATCCAGACGACGCCCTGATTGAAGCATTGGTTGCCGGTGGCTGGTCGCCCAAAGTCGTTATTTAATCAGCTGTTTGCTTGGGGAAAAAGCGATATTTTTAGGTGTAAAGCCCAACTAAGGGATGTTAAACTTTCATTTTTTGTTGTCGGCGGCCCCGTATTGGCCGGCAAGTGGGAACAAAGTTTCGTCTGAAACTTGCAGAATAAGTATTTGTGGAACTAGGAGACAGCATGTCTAAAAACATTGAATCGATCTTGACGGAGAGTCGCGTGTTCGAATTGAGCGACGAAATTAAATCCGGTTTTGGGTTGAGTGTCGAAAAGATAGACGCCATGCGCAAAGAAGCGGCTGAGGATCACGTAGGATTCTGGTCGAGGCTGGCAAAAGAGAAATTGCACTGGAACAAACCTTTCACCGTCGGTTTAGACGATTCAAACGCCCCGCATTACAAATGGTTCACCGATGGTGAGCTGAATGTTTCCCATAACTGCATCGACCGTCACCTGGAAACCAAAAGCGACAAGCTGGCGATCATTTTTGAAGGGGATCGCGGTGACGTCGAACACTATACCTATAAAGAGCTGCACGACAATGTTTGTCGTTTTGCCAACACCCTGCAATCTCAGGGGGTTGAAAAAGGGGATCGCGTAATCATCTACATGCCGATGATTCCGCAGGCGGTGATTGCCATGCAGGCCTGCGCGCGAATCGGCGCCATTCATTCGGTTGTTTTCGGTGGGTTTTCCGCCGAAGCGTTGCGTGATCGTATCGAGGATGCGGGTGCTAAACTGGTCATTACCACTAATGGCAGTCGTCGCGGCGGCAAAACGATTCCATTGAAACACGCGGTTGACGAAGCGCTGGAAAAAGGTTGTGAACAAGTTAAACGCGTTATCGTTTACCGTCGCACCGAAGACGACGTCCCGATGCAGGACGGTCGCGACATCGATTGGATGGAAGCCGAAGCCGGCATGAGCAATTACCACGACCCTGTTGCCGTTGATGCCGAGCATCCGCTGTTTCTTTTGTATACCTCAGGTTCAACTGGTAAGCCGAAAGGTGTTCAGCACAGCAGCGGCGGTTATTTGCTAAATGCACACCTGACCAATGAGTGGATGTTCGATCTGAATGATAACGATGTTTTCTGGTGTACCGCAGACGTGGGCTGGATTACCGGTCACTCTTATGTTGCTTACGGGCCGCTTTCGGTCGGGGCAACCATGTTGATGTTTGAAGGGGTTCCGACCTATCCGGATGCCGGGCGCTTCTGGCAGGTGTGTCAAGATCACGGCGTGACCGTCTTCTATACGGCTCCGACGGCAATTCGCGCTCTGATGAAATTCGGCGCCGATTTGCCGAATCAGTACGACTTGACTAAATTACGCCTGCTGGGAACCGTTGGTGAGCCGATCAATCCGGAAGCCTGGATGTGGTATCACGATGTCATCGGTCAGCAGCGTTGTCCGATTATCGATACCTGGTGGCAGACTGAAACCGGAGCGCACATGATTGCTCCTTTCCCGGTTACGCCTTTGAAGCCGGGTTCCTGCACTCAGCCGTTGCCGGGGATCGATGCCGTTATTCTGGATGAAGAAGGCAATGAACTGATCGGAAACGAAGGTGGTCTGTTGGCAATCAAGCAACCTTGGCCGTCCATGATTCGTAATGTCTGGGGTGACGAAGAACGCTACAGAAATACTTATTTCCCGCTGGAAGGCAAACCGTACTATGTGGTTGGCGACAGCGCTCACCGCGACGAAGATGGCTATTTCTGGATTCTTGGTCGTGTCGACGATGTTCTGAACGTGTCCGGTCACCGTTTGGGAACAATGGAAATCGAATCGGCTCTGGTTTCGCATTCCATGGTTGCCGAAGCGGCGGTTGTTGGCCGTCCGCATGACGTCAAAGGGGAAGCGGTTGCCGCTTTTGTGGTTTTGAATGTCGATATTCCGGAAGGCGAAGCGCGCGAGAAACTGGTTCAGGAACTGCGTAACTGGGTTGCCAAAGAGATCGGGCCGATTGCAAAACCGGACGATATCCGCTTCGGAACCAACCTGCCGAAAACGCGTTCCGGTAAAATTATGCGCCGTTTGCTGCGTACCATCGCCAAAGGCGAGGAAATTTCTCAGGATACCTCGACCTTGGAAGATCCGACCATCTTGGATCAGTTCCAGCAAAAAGTGTAACGATTCAATCGGCTGCTGTGGCGGACCGAATTGAAAAATACCCTCGACCGTTTGCGATCGGGGGTTTTTTATGTGAGAAGCAAAAGTTTGCCGGTTCAAAGTCGGGAAATTGCTCGCTTTTCATTGTTTATCGAAGGGGAGCAGATGGTTTTCACTCTTGTCGGCTTAAGGAGTCAGTACTTGTGAAAATCATATGCATTGATAAAAAAGTCTTATTTTCCTAGCCCTTGAACTGTCGTGATAATGGGGAAGCGTTTCGACGCGACGCCTGAGGCGTGTCGAGGGCTAAGATAATAATCATACAAAAGTAGTCTCAAACGAGGAGAGTAACATTGGATCAAGCAAAGATTGAGAAGATTAAGAATCTTCCGGAGTATCGCCAGCTTGTCAAAGAGCGTACCGGGTTGGCCTGGAAGTTGTCTATCGCGATGCTGGTTGTTTATTACGGGTACATTTTGCTATTGGCATTTGACCCTGAGTTTTTCACCACCATTATCAGCGGTGAGTATATGTCCATCGGTTTTCCGGTTGGTGTGGGAATCATTATTTTTGCATTCCTTTTGACCGGTTATTACGTGAAAAAAGCCAATTCCGATTTTGATGAATTGACCTCGAAAATCAAGAAGGAGGTCGAATGATGCCAGGTTGGACAAAAGGATTATTAACCGCGCTTTTGAGTTTTATGCCGGTTTTGGCATTTGCCGCCGGAGCGATGGAAACCGACGGAACCAAGTCGGAAGTGAATTTTGCCGCCATTTCCATGTTTGTGGTATTTGTCGGTTTTACCCTGTATATCACTTACTGGGCTGCCAAGCGCACTAAGTCCGCTAAAGATTTTTATGCCGCCGGTGGCGGAATCACGGGATTGCAGAATGGTTTGGCGATTGCCGGTGACTATATGTCTGCCGCTTCCTTCCTTGGGATTACCGGGATGGTATACCTGAAAGGGTATGACGGCTTGATTTTCGCTATCGGTTTCCTTGTTGGCTGGCCGATTATTCTGTTTTTGATGTCTGAACGCCTGCGTAACCTCGGGAAGTACACTTTTGCTGATGTTGCTGCGTATCGTTTTCGCCAGACGCCGATCCGGGTGCTTGCCGCGTTCGGTGGGATCGCGGTCGTAATTCTGTATTTGATTGCGCAGATGGTCGGAGCCGGGAAACTGATCGAGTTGCTGTTCGGTTTGGATTTCAACTATGCGGTTGTTCTGGTTGGGGTTCTGATTATTGCTTATGTTTCTTTCGGCGGTATGCTGGCGACGACCTGGGTTCAGATCATCAAAGCGGTTCTTCTGCTGGCTGGTGCGACCTTTATTGCGGTTGCGGTTATGTACAACATGGGCTTCAGCTTCGAGACGTTGTTCAAGACAGCGGTTGAAAATCGCGGCGACGATAAGAGTATTCTGTTCTCCGGTGGTTTCGTTTCCGATCCGATCAACGCGATTTCGCTTGGTATCGCTTTGATGTTCGGTACGGCGGGTCTGCCGCATATCCTGATGCGCTTTTTCACGGTACCGGATGCGAAAGAAGCGCGTAAGTCGGTCTTCTATGCGACTGGTTTCATCGGCTATTTCTACATCCTGGCCTTCATTATCGGTTTTGGTGCCGTTGCACTGGTTATCGGTTCGGAATATTTCGCAGGTGATAAGCTGGTCGGTGGTAACAATATGGCCGCGATTCACTTGTCGCATGTTATCGGGGGCGATTTCTTCCTCGGCTTTATCTCAGCAGTGGCTTTCGCAACCATTCTGGCGGTGGTATCCGGCCTGACTTTGGCAGGTGCTTCGGCGATTTCGCACGATATTTATGCGAATGTCATCAACCCGAATGCCGGTGAAGAGCAAGAGACAAAAGTGGCACGTCGTGCGACTTTCGTTATTGGTGCCCTGGCGATTATCTTCGGGATCGGCTTTAAGGATCAGAACATTGCCTTCGTCGTTGCGCTTGCCTTCACTATTGCGGCTTCAGCCAACTTCCCGGTCTTGATCATGTCGATGTTCTGGTCAGGCATGACAACCCGCGGTGCGGTCATCGGTGGATGGCTTGGTTTGATTTCGGCTGTTGTCATGGTTGTGCTTGGTCCGGTTGTCTGGACTCAGATTTTGGGAATGGGCGATGCCATTGTTCCGTATAAATTCCCGGCACTGTTCACGGTTGCCATTGCTTTTATCGGTATCTGGTTCTTCTCGATTACGGACCGTTCGGCTCGTGCGAAAGAAGATCGTGCCGGCTTCGAGGCACAGTTCATCCGTTCGCAAACGGGGATTGGTGCAGAAGGTGCAGCCAGTCACTGATTAAGATCGATTCATTGATGAATGAAAAAGGGAGGCATAGCCTCCCTTTTTTGTCGGTGTAAAATAGCGAGAACGAATCGCTCTGCATGAGATTGAATATGGCTTCTGAACAACAACTGCGTTTTTTACAACAGATTTCTCCGTTTTCTTCACTTTCGGAGGCGCTGCTGTTGCAGGCGGCGGAACAATTGGATGTGCTTTATTTCCCGTCCGGATCATTGATCAGAAACTTTGATGGCTTATTCATGATGATCAAAGGTTTAGTCAAAGAGCGACGGGAAGACAGTGTACTCGGTCACTATGCCGGTGGAAGTTTTTTTGGTGAGCAGCTGCTGTTGAGTGGCGACAGCCAGAATGAGAGGACCGAGTTCTGGGTTGAAGAGGAAGCGATTTTGTACAGTTTACCGGCTGCCGTATTTAACGAATTGTTGCAGAAAGATCGTGTTTTTTACGACTTTTTCCACGCTTCGATCGTTGAACGTTTGAATACGCTCTACAAATCCCGGCAATTGGCTTCGGCAACGGAAGTTATGATGGATACTGTCTGCTCGGCACCGATTCGGCCTTTGATTCGGGTCGATGCAGATTGCACCTTGCGTCAGGCGGCTCAGAAAATGCATGACAGCGGGGGGGATGCCTGTCTGGTTGAATTTTCGCACTCTGTGAACCCGGAGCAGGGTTTGGGTTTGTTCAGTTCCAGCGATCTGCTAAAGGCATTGGGGGGAGCGGAATCCTCTCCCGAATTTGCGGAACAGAAAGTTGGGGTTTATGCCAGTCGTGAATTGATCAGCGTGCATCAGTTCGACTTTTTGTTTAATGCTTTGTTAAAGGTCACCCGCCACCGTATCGACCGTTTGGTGGTTCGTGACGATGACGACTTTATCGGTTTTTTGACTCAGCAGGATCTGATGACTCTGTTCGCCGACCGATCCGGTCTGGCTCTGATCAAAATCGATCAGGCGGCAAGTCTGGACGATTTGCAGCAGGTTTCTGCTCAGATTGACCGCCTGGTTGATAATCTGCATCACCGCGGTATTAAAACTCATTACATCGCCAAGATGGTGAATGAACTGCACCGTAAAATGATGCAGAAGCTGGTTGAGTTGCTGCTGGCGCCATCCTTGCATGAAAAGGTTTGTTTGCTGGTGATGGGAAGTGAAGGGCGCTCGGAACAGGTTTTGCGAACCGATCAGGATAATGCGTTGCTGTTCTCGGATGATTTGGACGAGAGCGAGCGTCGGGAAGTGACGGCGTTCTGCGAAGCGTTTAATCAAGCCATGCTGAAGCTGGGGTTTCCTGAATGCCCAGGCGGTATCATGTTGAATCAGGCGCGCTGGCGCCAAAGTTATACCGATTTTTCTGCCCAGTTGATGACTTGGATCGATCAGCCGAATGAGGCTAACTTTATGTGGTTGGCGATTTTCAGTGATGCTGAATGTGTTTATGGTCAGTCGCAAGCTCTGAAAGCCTTGAAAGATCGATTGTTTGCGGGTTTGCAGAATCAGCCGGTCTGGTTGAGGCATTTCGCTTCCTCAGCGTTGCAGTTTTCGACACCGGTCGGGTTTTTGGGCGGACTGATTACGACGAAAGCGGCCACTTCTTCCAAAACGACCAATGCCGAATGGGTTAATTTGAAAAAGGGCGGAATTTTTCCGATCGTTCATGGCGTACGCTGTTATGCGCTTGAAACCGGAATCGCTCAAACCAATACCCACTGGCGAATTAAAGCCTTGATGGATTGTGGAGTGTTCGAGCAGGAATTCGGTATCGAGTTAGGTGAATCGCTGAATTTTCTGCAAGGCTTGAGATTGGATTCCATGTTGCGGCAAGAGGAGGAGGGCGCAGAAGGAAACGTCGATAACGAATCGATCGATATTACCGGCCTCTCGCACTTGCAGCAGGATCTGCTGAAAGAGGCATTCCGCGTAGTTGAACGCTTTAAAAAACGTCTGCATCGCCATTTCAAACTGCACGAGGTTATGTGATGCTGCATGAATGGTGGCGGAAAAAATTACAGCAACGCAGAAGCAGGCGGTTTCGCCGACGGTTGCGTATTCCGGAATTTGCTTTTCTGGCCGATGAGGAGCTTGATAATGATGAGGTATATGTCAGCCTCGATTGCGAAACAACCGGTCTGAATCCGAAAAAGGATCGCATCATTACCTTAAGTGCGGTCAAGATTGTCGGTAATCGGATTTTGAGTAGTCAAAAATTCACAGCGATGATCGATCCGCAGATGACGATTTCCGAGCAGAGTATCAAGATTCACCATATCCGCCATGCTGATCTGCAAGCCTGTGAAGTTTTGACGGAACGTCAGGCGTTGGAAGCATTTCTGACGTTTATCGGTAGTGCTACGCTGATCGGCTATTATTTGGAATTCGATTTGGCGATGCTTGATCGTCTCGTCAAGCCTTGGCTTGGCGACAGTCTTCCAAATCCGCGTATCGAGGTATCCGAGCTGTTTTACCAGTGGCGCCAGCAGCAAAGCCGGGATTCCATGCGTAATGCGCATATTGATCTGCGTTTCGATCGAATGATGGACGATTTGCAGCTGCCGCGATTTTCTCAACATGATGCCTTTAACGATGCTCTGATGACGGCAATGGCTTTTGTGAAGCTTCGCTCTCTTCTTGAACGCGAGCGTGCCAAGCGTTAAAAATTTTTGAAAGTTTTATGATTGCGCTCTGTCAGCTACTGTTCGAATGTTGTTTGAAGCAAACATCAAAAGCCGAAAATCGGCTGAGATTTTACCGAAAAGGAAGGCTGGTTCAGGTATTGAACGGCTGTTGGGTATTTTAATTCACCGGAAGTCAAAGTCGAACTTGACACCCGGATGCGAAAGTTGTATATTTCGCGCAGATTTTTTAAAAACATCTCGGGCGTTCTTGGAAATTCTCAAGCGCGGCCTGAATTTTTAAAAACCCCGTTTTTACGGGGTTTTTTGTTATTGGAATTTATGAAAACGGGTTGGAAGTTTTTGTGACCTTAGAAGAGAAGCTTGAAACAAGTTTACGGCCAACGATCGAATCCATGGGGTTCGAATACTGGGGAATTGAGTATTTGCCTGCGGGCCGCCATTCGACTCTGCGTGTTTACGTAGATCGCGAAGACGGCGGTATTACGGTTGACGACTGTGCCGATGTCAGTCATCAGGTCAGCGCGATTCTGGATGTGGAAGATCCGATTTCCGGTGCTTACAATCTGGAAGTCTCATCCCCGGGGATGGATCGAACTCTGTTTCGCCCGGAGCAATACGCGCGCTATCAGGGACAGACCGTTCAGGTTCGCACAGCAGTGGCGATTTTGGGACGTAAACGCTTCAAGGGGCTGATGACCTCGGTTGCAGCAGAGCTGATAGAAGTCGAAGTCGACGGCGAACTGTATGAAATCCCGTTTGATGTAATTGAAAAAGCCAATTTAGTGGCAGAATTTTAATGGACTTTCAGGGTGCTTTCGCAAAGAAAGCAGACAAAGTCCGCTTCGGTGTAACCATATTAACTAAGGCGAGTGAGAGATGAGTAAGGAAGTATTGGCCGTTGTTGAAATCATGGCGAATGAAAAAGGTGTTGAAAAAGAGATTATTTTTGATGCTATCGAAGCCGCTTTGGCGACGGCGACTCGTAAGAGTTACGATGACGAAATCGACGCTCGTGTATCCATCAACCGTCATACCGGTGATTACGAAACCTTTCGTCGTTGGGAAGTCATTGATGACGGTACGTTGATTGAAGATAACGTTGGCTGGTATATCCGCGAAATGGATGCGGTTGACGTTGATCCAAATATTGAAGTCGGTGAATTCATCGAAGAACCGATTGAATCGATCGATTTCGGGCGCATCGGTGCGCAAACGGCCAAACAGGTCATTATTCAGAAAGTTCGTGAAGCCGAGCGTAAAAAGGTTGTTGAAATCTACTCCAAGCGTGTTGGCGAAATTCTGACCGGGCAGGTCAAGCGTATCGATCGCGGTGATGTGATTCTGGATATGGGTGACAATGTCGATGCGGTTATCCCGCGCAACCAGCTGGTTGGGCGTGAATCTTTCCGTATGGGTGACCGCGTTCGCGGATACCTTCAGGAAGTGTCTTTCCGTCCGCGCGGGCCGCAATTGTTTATGTCGCGTGCCTGCAACGAGATGCTGATCGAGCTGTTCAAGATTGAAGTACCTGAAATCAGCGATGATCTGATCGATATTATGAGTGCGGCCCGTGACGTCGGTTTCCGTGCCAAGATCGCGGTTCGTGCGAATGATCCGCGCCTTGATCCGATCGGTGCTTGTGTCGGTATGCGCGGTGGACGTGTTCAAGCAGTGACCAACGAATTGAACGGTGAGCGTATTGATATCATTATGTGGGATCCGAACGATGCTCAGTTCGTGATTAATGCCATGGCGCCGGCCGAAGTGACTTCGATCATGGTGGACGAAGATAAACACACCATGGATCTGGCGGTTGAAGATGAACAGTTATCGCAGGCAATTGGTAAAAACGGTCAGAACATCCGTCTGGCATCCGAGTTGAGCGGTTGGGAACTGAATGTTATGACTCAGTCGGAAATGGCTGAAAAACATGAAACCGAATCGAAAGATCAGATGGATGTCTTTATCAACGCATTGGATGTTGATGAAGAGATGGCCGAAGTTCTGGTCGCCGAAGGTTTTACTTCTCTGGAAGAAGTGGCTTATGTTCCGGCAGCGGAAATGCTGGAAATCGACGGCTTTGACGAAGACATCGTTGGCGAGTTGAAGCAACGTGCCAAAGATGCGCTTTTGACTCAGGCGATTGCCGAAGAAGAGAAAGCAGCCCTGGCTGAACCGGCAGACGATCTGCTGAACCTGGAAGGAATGACCCCGGAGATGGCAAAACAGCTGGCTTCCAAAGGGGTAATCACTCAGGAAGACCTGGCGGAGCTGGGAACCGACGAACTGCTTGAGTACGTCGAAATGAGTGAAAATGATGCAGCCGAGTTGATTTTGAAAGCGCGTGCACCATGGTTTGAATAATTTAAGAAGGGAGAGTTTCAATGACAGAAGTATCGATTAAACAGTTTGCAGAGACACTCAACCTATCGGTGGACCGTTTATTAACTCAGCTGGAAGAATCCGGAGTAAAAGGCAAAAAGGCCTCGGATACGATCAGCGACGAAGAAAAACGCACCTTGCTGGCTTACCTGAAAAGCCTGCATGGTGAAAAAGCCGAAGCGGCGCCTAAGAAAGTGACTTTGCGCCGTAAGCAAACCTTAAATCTCTCAGCCGGTTCCGGTAAACGAACGGTGAATGTTGAAGTGCGCAAGAAACGTACCTACGTTAAAAAGCCTGAAGTTGCTGTCGAACCGGCTGTTGAAGAGGTGGTTGCTGCCGTTGAAGAGCAGCTTCCGCCGGAAGAGATCGTTGTTCAGGAAGCGACAACGCAAGAAGCTCCGGTTGTGATCGAACAGACACAACAGGCGCCTGCCGCAGAGAAGAAAGCCGATTCATCGGCGGAAGGTGAAGATTCGTCTGCGCCTATGCCGCCAAAAGAAGATCACTCCAAGGCCGCTAAAAAACAAAAAGACCAGAAGCACCACGAAAGCCGTAAAAAGAACGACGGTGAGGATGGTTTGCGTGGCAAAAGTAAGAAACCACTTCCAAAAGGGCGTAGCGCCATTTCGGAAGAGATGGGCGACGCTTCGCGCCGCGGTGGAAAAGGCCGGAAGAAAAATCAGGTTAAAAAAGCATTGAACGATCACGTTTTCCAAAAACCGACTGCACCGGTGATTAAAGAAGTCAAAGTGCCTGAAAGTATCACCTTGTCTGCACTGGCGGATGCGATGTCGGTCAAATCCGGGGAAATTATCAAGTTTATGATGATGAGCCTGGGAACCATGGCAACCATCAATCAGATTCTTGACCAGGATACGGCGATGCTGATTGTGGAAGAGATGGGGCATAAGCCGGTTGCTTTTACCGAAACGACCATTGAAGACGAAGTGAATTCGCAAGCTTACAACGGAGCGACGGTGAAACGTTCTCCGGTCGTGACCATCATGGGGCACGTTGACCACGGTAAAACGTCTTTACTCGACTATATCCGTAAAGCCAAAGTGGCATTTGGAGAAGCCGGGGGAATCACCCAGCACATCGGTGCTTATCATGTTGATACCAACATGGGTGGTTTGACTTTCATCGATACTCCGGGGCACGCGGCCTTTACCGCGATGCGTGCGCGTGGTGCCAAGGTAACCGATGTGGTGGTTATTGTGGTTGCTGCGGACGACGGTGTGATGCCGCAAACCAAAGAAGCGATTCAGCATGCGAAAGCATCCGGAGTCGGTATTGTGGTGGCAATCAACAAAATGGATAAGGAAAGCGCTAATCCGGAACGCGTCAAGCAGGAACTGGTTGCGGAGGAAGTCGTTCCGGAAGAGTGGGGTGGCGATGTTCAGTTTATCCCGGTTTCGGCTAAAACCGGAATGGGGGTTGAGGAATTACTGGATGCAGTGTCGTTGCAGGCGGAAATTCTTGAACTTGAAGCTCCGACTGAGGGAACGGTTAAAGGGGTTGTTATCGAATCCCGTCTGGACAAAGGACGCGGGCCTGTGGCCACGGTTCTGGTTCAAGCCGGTACCTTGAAAAAAGGCGATATTGCTTTATGTGGTATGGAATACGGTCGTGTTCGAGCCTTGATCGGCGATACAGGTGAAACCATCGATGAGGCCGGCCCGTCGATTCCGGTTGAGATTCTCGGGCTTTCCGGTGTACCGGTTGCCGGGGATGAAATGATCACTGTCGAATCGGAGCGCAAGGCACGTGAAGCCGCTATGTTCCGCCAGGCGAAGAACAAGGAATTGAAAATTGCCCGTCAGCAGAAGGCCAAGTTGGATAATATGTTCAACAAGATGGCCGAAGGCGATATGCAGAACATCAACATTATTCTTAAAGCGGATGTTCAAGGTTCCATTGAAGCCATTACCGACGCTTTGGTGAAACTGTCCAACGACGAGGTTAAAGTCAATGTGATTGCTTCCGGCGTAGGTGGAATCACGGAGACGGATGCGAACCTGGCGCTTGCTTCGGAAGCACTGATCTTCGGTTTCAACGTGCGTGCGGATGCTTCTGCGAAACGTATTATCGATAATGAAGGCATCAGCCTGAAATACTACAGCGTAATCTATGAAATCGTTGATGAAGTGAAACGCGCTGTCGAAGGTAAGCTGGCACCGGATTTCCGAGAAGATATTGTTGGTGTCGCCGATGTGCGTGATGTCTTCAAAGCTCCGAAAATCGGTGCGATTGCCGGATGTATGATTACGGAAGGCAGTGTTAAACGTAATAATCCGATTCGTGTACTGCGTGAAAACGTGGTGATCTATGAAGGTGTTCTGGAGTCTCTGCGTCGTTTTAAAGATGACGTCAACGAAGTGCAGAAAGGCATGGAATGCGGTATCGGGGTGAAAGATTACAACGATGTCCGTGTTGGCGATCAGATCGAATGTTATGAGCGTGTTGAAGTCAAGCGTACCCTGGAATGATCAATCGCTGTATTCGCTGCCGTTTTGGGCAGCGGAACGGCAAAAGTACATTGTGAAAATGCCCTTCGGGGCATTTTTGCGTCTGGTAAAGGGCAATTCCGGCCAGATTGGCCGAAGCCTCTATCACAAGGAATATTGAAATTATGAATCAACCGACAGTGAGTCGTCCGACTCGGGTTGCTCAGGAAGTCAAACGGACTTTGGCGCAATTGATTGTGCAGGAAGTCAAGGATCCGCGCTTCCGGAATATCACGATTACCGAATGTCAGATTTCCAAAGATTTGAGTGTGGCTAAAATTCACTTTTCTCTGATCGGTCACAACTCGGAAGATCCGGAAGTTGCGGATACGTTGCAGGCATTGCAGAAAGCCAAAGGGTTTTTTCGCAGCGAGATTGGAAAACGTTTGAAATTGAGAATCGTCCCGGATTTGCGTTTTTACTTTGATACGGTTCCTGAGCGTGTTCAGCACATCGAAGATTTGATTAATAAAGCATTGAACAAACAGTAGTATGGCTCAGTTTCGTCATCCTCCACGTCAAGCGGTCAACGGCATTGTGCTGCTGAATAAACCGGCAGGGGTTTCCTCCAACGGGATCCTGCAACAGGTTCGGCGGACTTTCAACGCCAAAAAAGCCGGGCATACCGGTGCGCTTGACCCCTTTGCAACCGGATTATTGCCAATCTGTCTCGGAGAGGCGACCAAGGTTTCCGGCCTGCTTCTCGATTCGGATAAGCGCTATGTTGCTACTCTGAAATTGGGTGAGCGTAGCGATACCGGTGATACCGAAGGCGAAATCATTGAAAGATTGCCGGTTCCAGCGCTGGATCGTACCACCATCGAAACGGTTTTGCAGGGATTCCTTGGTGAAATCGATCAGATCCCGCCAATGTATTCGGCTTTGAAACATAAAGGAAAACCGCTATATCATTACGCCCGTAAGGGCATAGAGATCGAGCGCACACCGCGAAAAATTCGCATACTTGATTTATGCCTTGTTTCTTTTTCTGAGCAGGAAATCGTGTTTGATGTGCATTGTTCGAAGGGCACCTATGTACGCACTCTGGGCGAAACAATTGCCGAAGCGCTCGGCACGGTTGGCCATCTCACGGCTCTGCACCGTACCCGAACAGGTTCTCTGCCCGGCGATCAAATGCTGACGCTTGACCAGATTGAAACGCAGATGGAAGCCTGTTTGCACCCGTTAGATATCGCCTTGCAGGAGTTTGATGCGCTGTTTTTGAATGAAGAACAGACTTCGTTGATTCAGCATGGCGGAAAGCTGGCGCTTGGTCAGCCTCAAACTTCGCTGGTTCGCTTTTATGATCCTCAGGGGCGCTGCTTCGGCGTTGGCGAATGGCAGGCGGAGAAGCAATTGATTAAGCCAAAACGACTGTTTAATTTGGATGTCCGGGATGAGGTGAAGCGCGCATGAGCGGAGATCAGCGTTACCGACAGGCTGACGGGATTTTGGATCTGCGCAGTCGGGACGCTTTTGTCCAGGGGCATCTGTGTGGTTCGACTTGGATGGAAGCCGAGTTTCTGGCAGAAAGCTTGAATCAGCTACCGCCTTCTCCCGCTGATCTGTTTCTGGTCGGTAATAAAGAGCAAATCGAAGAAGCGTCGATTTTCCTGGATTTGAAGGGGTATTCGGTAAACGGTTCGATCGTATTGCAACACAGCGAGGACCTTGAGTTCTGGACGGCGCAGCTGGGGAATGACTGGTGTGCTGGCAAAACCTCCAGAGCCTTGTGGGCACCGAGTGATCTGGTGTCGTGGTTTGCAGAAAACTGTTTGCCGGATTTAAAAACTGGGACTTCCAGACCAGGCGTTCTGGATCTGGGGTGTGGCGGCGGCCGGGACGCGGTTTATCTTGCCAGACAGGGGTGTCATGTTACCGCGATTGATCAGGAGGCAAGAGTGATCAAACGTGCCAAGCGCCTGGCTCAGGTAACCGGCGCTCAGGCGAATTTCAAATGCTGCAGTTTGAAGCAGCCGAATTGTTTTCCCGAAAAGAATTTCGACCTGATCTGCATGGTGCGTTATCTGAACAGAGAACTTTACTCTCGAATGGATGCGCAGTTAACCCCCGGTGGTTACCTTTTGATGCAGACTTTCAGTGTCGGTGCTGAACGGTTTGGTTCGCCTAAGAGCCCCAATTTGTTGTTGGAGGAAGGGGAACTGGCTGAAGTTTTTGCAGGTTATCGAATAATTGTTGATAGAATAGATTGCATTCAAGATGGCCGTCCGGTCTGTTCGTTTATTGCCCAGAAACCGATATAAGCAAAGCCTGCCGGCAGTCGGCGAAACCTGCCGGAAATTCGGAGCGCGGTGAAGAAATCGAGACGGCAAAAATATAATGAAACCAGAGGAGCAGTTATGATTTCCCTATCCGTTACAGAACTATTTACTTTCTTTCAGGAGCATTCGGTTTGTGATTCTTTGACAAAAGCCGAAGTCGAACGTCTGATGCCGTTTCTTCAGGAAAAAACCTACGCCGGAAAAGAGCTGGTTTTCGAACGCGGCGACATTACCGACTCGCTGAACCTGATTGTGGACGGTAAGGTCGAATTTATCGGCCATGCAGAAGACGCCGGAGCAGTGGGAGAGCAACACGTCGGTACTCTGGTCGGCGAGATGTCGTTTTTTGATCGCAAACCGCGTAATCTGCGAATGATTGCCGGGCACAAAGGCGCCAAAATGCTGTATTTGACCCGAGCCATGTATGACCGCCTGAAAGTCGAAGAACCGTTCATTGCCGTAAATATTTTAGAAAACGCGATTGTCAGCCTCGATGAACTGATTCGTCACATGGGAGATGATATCTCGACTCTGGGTCATTACATGCACGGTTTCGGAAAACAGTAAGAGCAAAAACGTTAATCCTTTTCAGCTTGTATTTGCCTGAAAAATCAGTAAAATACGCGGATTCGTTTCTATCATCGGTTGTGGAGACGATATTTGATGATAAAACCGATCGAATGGAGAAATATTATGTTTGATGCTGAAACTAAAGCGAAAATCATTGCCGAATATGCGACTTCTGAAGGTGATACCGGTTCACCTGAAGTGCAGATTGCGTTGTTGACTCACCGTATTAAGTACTTGACTGAACACTTCAAAGAGCACAAGCAAGACAACCACTCTCGTACTGGTTTGTTGCGTTTGGTTAGCCGTCGTCGTAAATTGCTTGATTACGTTCACAAGAAAGACGGTGAAAGATACCTATCGATCATCAAACGTCTTGGTCTTCGTAAGTAAGCGCTTGCATTTATGCCGAAAAAACCCTGCTTTGCAGGGTTTTTTTTTGCCTAAAAAAATGCAAATAAACGGTATTTTTTGGTGGTCAAAAGCGCAATACAGAGTAGAATGTTTCATTCGAAAATTAAGTTTATTTATTAAGAGACTGTAAACCAATAGCCTGAATCCCTAAAGCGATTATCCGGCTCCTGACCGAGGAAATCGATTTAGGGATTCAGGTTTCAGACTCGAATACCTCTGGTCGAAAGGAAAAAGAATGGCAAAAATCAGCAAAAGCTTTATGTACGGTGACCACGAAGTCACTATGGAAACCGGCGAGATTGCCCGTCAGGCGGACGGGGCTGTTATGATCGGTATGGGTGATACCCGTGTTCTGGTCACTGTTGTGGCGGCTAAAAACGCTCATGAAGGCGCAGACTTTTTTCCTTTGACCGTGAATTACCAAGAAAAGGCTTATGCCGCCGGCCGCATTCCAGGCGGTTTTTTAAAGCGGGAAGGGCGTCCGTCTGAAAATGAAACCCTGACCTCTCGTCTGATTGACCGTCCGATTCGCCCACTTTTCCCAAAGGGTTTTTATAACGAAGTTCAGGTGATTGCGACAGTCGTTGCTTTAGATCCGGAAGTGGGGACAGAAGTTCCTGCCATGTTAGGGACGTCTGCCGCTTTGGCGATCTCCGGCGTGCCTTTTAACGGCCCGATTGGTGCGGCGATCGTCGGTTATCGAGATGATCAGTTTCTATTGAACCCAAGTCCGGAATCTTTGCAGACTTCCGATCTTGAGCTGAGTGTTGCCGGTACTCGAGATGCCGTATTAATGGTGGAATCCGAAGCGGCTGAACTGCCGGAAGAAGTCATGCTGGGAGCTGTGATGTTCGGTCACCAGCAGATGCAGACCGCCATTGAAGCAATCGAATCCTTTGCAGCAGAAGCCGGTAAACCGAAATGGGACTGGCAGGCACCGGAAGAGAATACGGAATTGAAAAACGCGGTTTTCGAATTGGTTGGTGCGGATGTTGAAGCCGCTTATCTTATTTCCGACAAGATGGATCGTTATGCGGCTTTGGACGCGGCTAAGAGCAAGGCGCTGGCCTCTCTGGCTGAGAGCGATGAAAATCCACAGGGATTTGCTGGCAAAGCAGTTGAAGGCATGTTCGGTAAATTACAGAAATCGATCGTGCGTGGTCGAATCATCGATGGTCAGCCGCGTATTGATGGGCGTGATACTCAAACTGTGCGTCCGATTCATTGTCAGGTTGGTGTTTTGCCGAAAGTTCATGGTTCCGCTTTGTTTACACGTGGAGAAACTCAGGCTCTGGTTGTTACAACGCTTGGTACCGAAAAAGACGCCAAAATTGTTGATGAATTAACCGGTTCTTACCACGACCGTTTCATGCTGCACTACAATTTCCCTCCATTCTCGGTGGGTGAATGTGGGCGTATCGGTAGTCCCGGACGCCGTGAAATCGGACACGGAATGCTGGCACGTCGCGGTGTGGCGGCACTCTTGCCGACCGAAGACGAATTCCCTTACACCATTCGTGTGGTTTCCGAAATTACCGAATCCAATGGTTCCAGCTCGATGGCGTCAGTCTGCGGTACCTCCATGTCACTGATGCACGCCGGTGTGCCGATTGCAGCACCGATTGCCGGAATTGCGATGGGCTTGATTAAAGAAGACAGTGGTTTTGCGGTTCTGTCGGATATTCTGGGTGATGAAGATCATCTGGGAGATATGGACTTTAAGGTTGCCGGAACCGATCAGGGTGTGACAGCTCTGCAAATGGATATCAAAATTAACGGTATCACTGAAGAAATCATGCAGATTGCTCTTGATCAGGCGAAGGCTGGGCGATTGCACATCCTGGGTGAAATGAGCAAAGCGATTTCCAGCTCGAATCAGGAAGTGGCAACGACGGCTCCGCGCTTCTTTACTATGAAAGTAAAACCTGAAAAAGTGCGTGAAATCATCGGTAAAGGCGGTGCAACGATTCGTTCGATCACCGAAGAAACCGGTTGTACCATCGAGCTGGATGATGACGGAAATGTCAAAATCGCTGCGGTAGATAACGAAGCCGCCAATGCGGCTATGGCTCGTATTAACGAGATTATCGCCGAGCCCGAAATTGGCAAAACCTACGATGCGGTTGTTAAGAAAATCGTGGATTTCGGGGCGTTTGTGGCTTATATGTCGGGCCGTGAAGGTTTGGTTCACGTCTCGCAGATTGCCGAAGAGCGCGTGGAGAATGTTTCCGATTACCTGAAAGAGGGACAGGAAATCCGCGTCAAGTTGACCGATATCGATAAACAAGGACGCGTTAAATTATCGATGACGGCGGTTGACGACTGACTTTACATTTCTCGATAACTGCAAGGCCATTCATTCGAATGGCCTTTTTTGTCTTTCATCCCAAAAAAATTTTGCACGTATTCCATAAGATAACGATAAAGGAATCAATATGAAACACCACCCCGCTTTTGAATTCTTAGGTCAAACCGATATTGAAACCTTGCAGGTTCAGGTCTCGCATTACCGTCATAAAATCACGGGTGCCGAGCATTATCACCTCGCAGCCGATGATCCGCAAAATGTGTTTCTGGTTGCTTTGCGTACCGTGCCGATGGATTCGACCGGGGTTGCGCATATTTTGGAACATACGGCCTTATGCGGTAGTCGAAAATATCCGGTTCGCGACCCGTTTTTTATGATGATTCGCCGTTCTTTGAACACTTTTATGAATGCGTTTACTTCCAGTGACTGGACCGCTTATCCATTTGCGACAGAAAATAGAAAAGATTTTCAGAATTTGCTGCAAGTTTATATGGATGCAGTGTTTTTTCCGAATTTGCATGCGCTGGATTTTGCTCAGGAAGGTCATCGATTTGAATTTGAAGACAAGACGGATGCCTCTTCACCTCTGGTTTACAAAGGGGTGGTCTTTAACGAAATGAAAGGCGCGATGAGTTCGCCGATCTCGACGCTTTGGCAGACGTTGAGCGAGAAGCTGTATCCGACCAGCACTTACCACTACAATTCGGGCGGTGATCCGGAGGTGATTCCCGAGTTGACACATCAACAGCTGATGGATTTTCACCGTTTTCATTACCACCCGAGTAATTCGGTCTTTATGACGTATGGCGATATTTCAGCGTATGAGCATCAGTGTCAGTTTGAAGCCTTGGCGCTTTCCGAATTTACCGATCGGGTTGAGCAGGTGAAAGTCGGTCTTGAACAACGCTTTGAGGTGCCGCAGAAAGTTCAAAGCCACTATGCGCTGGACGAGGAAGAAACCGAGAATAAAACTCATATCGTCATGGGATGGCTGCTTGGATTGAATCAGGATCCGCTGGAAGTTTTGAAAGGACATCTGTTGTCGGCGGTGTTACTTGATAACAGTGCCTCTCCGATGCGCAAAGTGCTTGAAGAGACCGAATTAGGAGCTGCGCCGTCGCCGCTTTGCGGCTTGGAAGAGTCCAATAAGGAAATGGCGTTTGTCATCGGTGTTCAGGGTGCTGAAGCGGAAAATACCGATGCGGTCGAAGATCTGATTTTGCAGGCTTTGCAGCGTATTGTCGATGAAGGCATTGATCAGAGCCAGCTGGAAGCGATGCTGCATCAGCTTGAGTTGTCGCAACGAGAAGTCGGCGGCGACTCTTACCCGTACGGTTTGCAATTGATTCTGCATTCTCTGTCGGGCGCGATGCATGATGGCGACCCCATTGCTCTGCTGGATGTTGATAATGCTCTGCAGCAGCTTGAAGAGGAAATCCAGAACCCTCAGTTTATTCCTCATCTGGTTAAAACCTGGTTGTTGGATAATCCGCATCGGGTCACTTTGACCCTGAAGCCGGATACTGATTTATCCAAACGCAGCGAAGAAGCGGAAAAAAACAGACTGGCAGAGATTCAGAGCCATTTGAGTTCTGAAGAAGCTCAAGCGATTATCGATCAGGCACTGGCGCTTGAGGCGAGACAGGCGGAAGTTGATGATGTCGATATCTTGCCTGAAGTGACAAAAGAAGACATTCCCGCTGAAATCAAATCTTACCGAGCGCTTGATTATCGCGGCAAAGCGATGCCGGTTCATGCCTATGAATGTGGTTCGAATGGCATTGCCTATCAGCAGTTACTGGTAGATCTTCCGAAACTGACGATCGAAGAACAGCAGGCAATGTCTTTATTTAACAGCTGTTTGCCGGAGTTAGGCAGCGGTGGCCGGGATTATTTGCAAACCCAGCATCTGCAGTCAGCGGTTACCGGAAGCTTGAGCGCTCGGACATCACTGCACTCTAAAATCGGCGAGCCGGGAAGCTGTCACAGCCACTTTATTCTTTCTTCAAAAGCCTTGAACCGCAATAGCGGTGAAATGAGTGAGTTGCTGCAGGAGACCTTGTATGAAGCCCGTTTCGACGAATTACCGCGAATCAAGGATTTGATGGGGCAGATTCGTTCTTCGATTGATCATGGGATTACCGGAAGCGGCCATTCGCAGGCGGTGATGGCGGCGGTGCAGAATTACACGTTAATGTCGGCGTGGAAGTTTAATCATTCCGGTTTTGCCGGTATCCGCGATTTTAAAACTTTTTATAAAACCTTGGAAGACACGTCTAATCTTGAAGCCTTTGCCAATCGCCTTTCCGGGATTTGCGACAAGCTTGGCAAAGCTGACAGGCAAGCGGTATTGATCGGTGACGAAGTGGGCTTGAAAGATGCGCTAGGACAGTTTGAACAAACCTGGACCGGAGTTGAAAAAGTGTCTTCGGATGTCGGGCGTTTTGAACTTGAAGTCTCCGGAGAAGCGGTCAAGGAAGCTTGGATAACCAGTACGCAGGTTAATTTCTGTGCCATGGCTTATCCCGCTGTACAGGCGGAACATCCAGATGCTCCGAAACTGGCTGTTTTAGGGGCTTGCCTGCGCAACGGCTTTTTACATACGGCGGTCCGCGAGAAGGGCGGTGCTTACGGTGGCGGTGCCAGTTATAACTCGGAAGCAGCGGGATTTGTCTTCTTCTCTTATCGAGATCCGCGTTTACTGGAAACGTTTGATGACTTCGCCAGAGCCAAAGAGTGGTTAATGAGTTCGGAGGCCACTCAGGCTAAAGTCGATGAAGCCATTTTGAATGTGATTTCCGCGATGGATAAGCCCGGTTCCCCGGCTGGTGAAATGCGCAAAGCGTTTTATCAGGAGCTATATGGGCGCAGTCAGGAAATTCGCATGGCTTACCGAGAAGGCGTTATCTCCACGACTGTCGAAGAATTGCGCGCGGTTGCAGAGCGTTACTTTGACCCGCAGAAAGCCTCATTTGCCGTTCTGACTCACTCCGGCATGAAAGACGCTTTGAATGATCAGGGCTTTGCCTTGAATCAACTTTAAACGTTTCCTTTTACCATTATCTTTTGATTGAACGCCCGAATTTTCGGGCGTTTTGCTATCGGTTTTAAAGGTTGCAGCTTATGTAGTTCTGGAAGCTCACATTCAGCATTCGATAGTGTATTTACTAGAAGGACTGTCTGCAGATATGATTCGTTACGTTACTGATTTCAAGTCACAAGAGATTGGTTGAAGGGTATCTTTTCTTTCTGATTTTGTTTTGATAAGCGCTGCTTAAATGATTTCAGTTGCTTTTTTCTGCCAGAATCGTCAATGTTTTCAGGTCTTTCTGGCCCTGACAGTATTTTTCAAGCGCATTTAGAAAGGTTTTTTGTTGTTTGGAGCCCTGGACGGCAGCTTCGGAGAAGAGTGTCATGCATGAACAGAATTTTCGATTATCCGGTTTTCCGAAAATTTCCAACAGTGTTTTGTTCTGAATTTTCTGAACCGTTTCGGTGCATTCAATAAGGCGCGATCCGAGTAGAGGATGCTGTAAATAGGCCTGCGCTTCCTGCAGGCTTTTAATGGCATAAAATACCGTATATGGTCGGGTTCCAAGTCCGTCAATCTGCGGGAAGATAAACCACATCCAGTGACTCTGCTTTTGTCCACAGTTCAGTTCGCTCAGGGCTTCACGGTAGGTTTTTTCCTGAGCTTCCAGAAAACGGTTCAGTTGATACGGGAGTGGCTGCATGCTGTGGATCCGATATGAAAAAGCCTTTTTAATCAGATTCTTACTGTCTATTGTTTGAAGCTTTTATTCAATGAACAGCAAGTATTGTGTTTTCCATAAGTCAAAGAGTAATTCTTGAACGCCCTGGTTATTCAAGTAGGGTTCTAGTGCCTCTCGCGGCAGAAAGTTGTGATTGGCAAGCAGTTGAATAAAAGCATCGGGGGCACCGAATTTATTCCAGTGACTTCCATTGATATAAAGCTGGGTGGTCTGATCATCGGCTTCGGTATAAGCAAAGCGGCAGACCGGGTCTTTAATCAGTCCGTGTTCCTGGTACAGGGCGTCGATGAAATCCTGTAAGTCGGGAATTTCTTCTTCGGAAAGAGGTTCGGGAAGTTGTTGGGCGGCGCTTTGATCAAGCTGGGTGGCAAAGCGGGCAAACCAGTTTTGTAACAAGTTTTCGTCTTCAAGTTTTTCCAGAAGCAGTTTTTTCGCCTGTAGTGCCGCTTCTTTCGTGACTTCGCCTGGATTAAGGCCAGTGGGCATTTTCGGATCGTAATAGAGCTCCTTGAACAGGCTCATTTCTGACAGGTGATCGCCCAGACTGTCCCAGAGTTCCTGACCGCGGTAAGAACGGTAGCCGATCGAGAACGTCATGCATTGATCGTCAAGCGCGACACCGTGATGGCCGACTTTTGGGGGTAAATACAGAATGTCGCCGGGGTTAAGGACAAACTCTTCTTCGACTTTAAAGGTTTGCATTAAACGCAGGTCGACACCCTGAATATAGTTGTCTTCATGGCAGTCTTGACTGGTGATATACCAGCGACGTTGACCGGATGCCTGAAGTAAAAAGACATCGTAGTGATCAAAATGCGGCCCGACATTGCCTCCGGAAACTGCATAGCTGATCATAATGTCATCAATGCGCCAGCGCGGCAGAAAATCGAAATCGTTAAGGATGTCGGCCACTTCCGGCAATAGACGGTCACACCCTTGAACGAGCAAAGTCCAGTTCTGTTCCGGCAGGGAAGCGTAATCTTCTTCACTGAAAGGACCGCGTTTCAGTTCGTAATCTTCTTCGGCATGCTGAATTACCATGCGGCTTTCAATTTCTTCTTCCAAAGAGAGGCCGGCAAGTTCTTCCGGTGAAATCGGGGCTGTGAAGTCCGGCAGGGCATTGCGGATCAGCAGTGGCTTTTGCTGCCAGTAATCGCTTAAAAACGTTGGTAAATCAATCTCTTGAAATTGAATCATGTTTTTGCTTCTCTTGTTTGACCCAATAAAAAACCCACCGTTGTCTGGTGGGTTTGTGTGTTTTCCGGGGCGTTGTGTTTAACGCCCTTTCAACATGGTGATCGCTAATTCGATGTGCGCCGCCTGCTGGGCCGCGTTACCGATATAGGTCGCCGGAGTCAGGTTGCGCAGATATTCTTTGGCATCGGCAGGCAGGCCTTCCAGTCCGTCGACAAAATTTTGCATGATTTCCTTATTGACGCGTTGACCGCGAGTCAGGTCTTTCAAACGTTCGTAAGGTTTCTCAAAGCCGTGGCGGCGCATGACGGTTTGAATGGCTTCGGCAAGGACTTCCCAGTTGGAATCAAGGTCATCGGCCATTGCTTGAGCGTTAACATCCAGTTTTCCCAGGCCTTTCATGGTTGCCTGGAAAGAAATCATGGTATGAGCAACCCCGACACCAAGATTCCGCAGAACGGTTGAATCGGTTAAATCACGCTGCCAGCGTGAGATTGGTAACTTTTGGCCAAGATGATCGAAAATTGCATTGGCGATACCGAGATTACCTTCCGAGTTTTCGAAATCGATCGGGTTGACTTTATGCGGCATGGCGGAAGAACCGATTTCTCCAGCAACGGTTTTCTGTTTGAAGAAACCGATTGAAATATAGCTCCAGACATCGCGGTCGAAGTCGATCAGAATGGTATTGAAGCGCTGCATTGCGTGGAAGTATTCGGCAATGTAGTCATGTGGTTCGATCTGAATGGTGTAGGGGTTCCACAACAGTCCCAGGCTCTGCACGAATTGTTCGGAGGTTTCGTACCAGTTAACGTCCGGGTAGGCAGCCAGGTGAGCATTGTAGTTACCGGTGGCGCCGTTGATTTTCCCCATGATTTGCACGTTCATCAGCTGTTTGGCTTGACGTTGCAGGCGGTAGGCAACGTTGGCGAATTCTTTACCGGCTGTCGTTGGCGACGCCGGTTGTCCGTGCGTGCGTGACATCATCGGAATGTCGGCCATATCGCTTGCCATTTCGGTGATTCTGGCAATCAGTTTGTCCATTTCCGGAATAATGACATATTCGCGAGCGTCTTTCAGCATCAGGGCATAAGCTAGGTTATTGATGTCTTCCGAAGTACAGGCAAAGTGAACAAATTCGCTGATTGCTGTCAATTCGTCGTTTCCGGCAAAATGTTCTTTGATGAGATATTCAACCGCTTTGACGTCGTGGTTGGTGGTTTTTTCGATTTCCTTAACGCGTTGCGCCATTTCCAGAGTGAATTCGTCGACCAGTTTGATCAGGTGCTGCTCGGCTTCGGCACTTAAAGCCGGAACTTCAATAATGCCGGGATGGTTTGCCAGCATGCGCAACCAGAAGACTTCGACTTTAACACGGTTTTTGATCAAACCAAATTCACTGAAAATCTCTTTCAAATTGCCCAAACGCGCACCATAGCGCCCGTCTACCGGAGAAATTGCGGTTAATTCCGAAAGTTGCATCAAACCATCCTTTATCAAACGTTGTCTAAAACGTGAAAACTAAAAAATCAGCGGCATATTATATATCAATCCAAGGGGTTTCTAAAGCAATACGCTTTAAGGGGAAGCGCGGTAAAATCCGGGCAGGCTGGTGGTGCATCGCCTTTCGGCCGGGATGAGAACGGTGTAATTGTTCATAATTGTCGGATAGTCCGGCAAAAAATGAATAAAAAGCCATCAAAATGCGATAAAAAGGCGTCAAATGGCGGTTTTAGTCTTAGTGACCGGAGTGGTGCCTGTGGTAGAATGACTCCATCCCTTTTTTTATTTACTTATCGTTTTTAGGAGACTTCCTTTATGTTAGAAGCCTATCGTAACCACGTAGCAGAGCGTGAGGCTGAAGGTATTCCGCCTTTACCTTTGAATGCAGAGCAAACCGCCGAATTGGTCGAGTTGGTGAAAAATCCGCCCGCTGGTGAAGAGCAGTTTGTTTTAGATTTATTGACTAATCGCGTGCCTCCAGGCGTGGACGAAGCCTCTTACGTTAAGGCAAGTTTTTTGGCGGCAGTTGCCCAAGGTGAAGAGACGGTTGAGCTGATTTCTGCCGATCAGGCCACTTTCTTACTGGGAACCATGCTGGGTGGATACAATGTTCAGCCGCTGATTGCCTGTCTGGATTCCGAGAACGCCGCTGTCGTCGAAGAAGCGGTTAAGGCTCTTTCGAAAACGCTGCTAGTCTACGAAGCGTTCCATGATGTTGAGGAAAAAGCCAAATCTGGTAACGAAGCGGCTAAAACCGTCATGCAATCCTGGGCGGAAGCCGAATGGTTCGAAGCCAAACCTAAGATGCCGGAAAGCATTACCGTCACTGTTTTCAAAGTGGAAGGTGAAACCAATACGGACGACTTGTCTCCGGCAACCGCAGCCTGGTCGCGTCCGGATATCCCGTTGCATGCCAAAGAGATGCTGGCAGCACGTATGGAAGATGTGCAAGGTACAATTGCCGAATTAAAAGCAAAAGGTCATCCGGTCGCTTATGTCGGTGATGTCGTGGGTACCGGTTCTTCGCGTAAATCGGCGATGAACTCCGTGATGTGGTATTTCGGTGACGATATTCCTTATGTTCCTAATAAGCGTCAGGGTGGTGTCGTACTTGGTGGCAAAATCGCTCCGATTTTCTTTAATACTGCAGAAGATTCCGGATCTTTGCCAATTGAATGCGATGTTACGGCCATGGAAATGGGCGATGTGGTTACCATTCATCCATATGAAGGCAAGGTCACTAACGAATCCGGCGAAACCATTTCGACGTTTGAACTGGCTCCGGATACCATGCCGGATGAAGTACGTGCCGGCGGGCGTGTTCCGTTGATTATCGGGCGTGGTTTGACTGATAAGGCTCGCCGTTCACTTGGCTTGGATGCTTCCGATAAATTCATTCGTCCTCAGGACAAATCCCAAGCCGATCACGGTTATACTCTGGCGCAGAAAATGGTTGGTAAAGCCTGTGGAATCGAAGGTGTTCGTCCTGGCATGTTCTGCGAACCGCACATGACCACCGTTGGTTCTCAAGATACAACCGGTGCCATGACGCGTGATGAAATGAAAGAGTTGGCATGTCTCGGTTTCTCGGCCGATCTGGTGATGCAGTCTTTCTGCCATACTGCCGCTTATCCGAAGCCGGTGGATATTAAGTTGCAGCACTCCTTACCGGATTTTATGACCAGTCGTGGCGGAGTTGCACTTCGTCCTGGTGACGGGGTGATTCACTCGTGGTTGAACCGCTTGTTGTTGCCGGATACGGTTGGTACCGGTGGTGATTCTCATACGCGTTTCCCGATTGGTATTTCTTTCCCTGCCGGTTCTGGTTTGGTTGCTTTCGGTGCCGCTTTGGGTGTTATGCCGTTGAACATGCCCGAATCGGTACTGGTGCGTTTCAAAGGGGAGATGCAGCCGGGTATTACGTTGCGTGACCTGGTAAATGCCATTCCGTATGCGGCGATTCAGAAAGGGTTGCTGACGGTCGAGAAAAAGGGTAAGAAGAACTGTTTTAACGGCCGTGTTCTGGAAATCGAAGGTTTGGAACACTTGAAAGTCGAACAGGCATTCGAGCTTTCTGATGCGTCAGCGGAACGTTCCGCTAACGGTTGTGTTGTCAAGTTGGCAAAAGAACCGATTATTGAGTATCTGAAATCAAACATGGCTCTGATCGACTGGATGGTCGAAAATGGTTATCAGGATGCTCGCACCTTGCTGCGTCGTCGCGATGAGATGCAAAAATGGATCGATCATCCCGAATTATTGGAGGCGGATGCCGATGCAGAATATGCAGAGGTGATCGAAATCGATCTGGCGGAGATTAAAGAACCGATCGTCGCTTGTCCGAATGACCCGGATGACGTGAAGTTGTTGTCGGATGTCGCCGGCGATAAGATCGACGAAGTCTTTATTGGCTCCTGTATGACCAATATTGGTCACTATCGTGCTGCCGGTAAGGTAATGGAAGGTATGAGCAATGTACCGACTCGTTTGTGGATTGCCCCTCCAACCAAGATGGACGAGCGCCAATTGATTGAAGAAGGGTATTACAGTACTTACGGTAAGGTCGGAGCGCGAACTGAAATGCCGGGTTGTTCTTTATGTATGGGTAACCAGGCGCGTGTTGCTGACGGGGCTACTGTGTTCTCTACTTCCACGCGTAACTTCCCGAACCGTCTTGGTAACGGTGCTAATGTTTATCTGGGGTCGGCAGAACTGGCGGCGGTTTGTGCAGCCAAGGGTGCAATCCCTTCGGTAAGCGAATATCTGGAAGCGGTTGGTATGCTGAATACCATGGCTGACGATATTTATCGCTATCTGCAATTTGATGAAATGGCGGATTATGACGTGGAATCTCCAAAGAAACTTGCGGACATCGGTGTGGCCGTAGCGTAATATTCGCGTTAATACTTAATATTGATTCGAGTTTAAAAACCGTCTGTAATCATAGGGTTACAGGCGGTTTTTTGTTTTTTGTCTCAAGATATGTCTGCGAGGTCGATAGCTTAGATAGAACTTGATTTTTAGCCTGAACCGAATTGGCGCTTATGTTTATAATAGGCGTTGTTCAACCATTTAAAAAGGAAGGATATGAAGCTTCTTAAGTTATCGGCTCTATCGCTGGCGATTTTGTCATTAACGGCCTGTGAATCATTCGATGCGTTTGATGATTTGGGGGATGATAAAGGAGAAGAGGTAACGCCTAAATACTCAAATGTATCTTCTGCGGCAGACATTGATTTATTGATTGAGCGTGCCAAGGCGGAAGAGCGTGCGCGAGTGGAAGCTGAATATGCTCGTCAGAAAGAGCAACAGGAAGTGTTTGCCCGATTGAAGCGCCAGCAGGGAATTGATGCGGACAAGCCACCGTATGCCGAACCGGGTAAATGCTATGCCAAGATGGAGGTTCCGGCGTATTACCAGACGGTAACGAAACAGGTTCCGTTAAATCTGAATTTGAATACGCAGGCTGAACCGAAATATGAACAGCGGAAAATTTTGATTGCCCCTGAGCAGAAACTGGTTGATAAGGTTATTCCTGCCGAGTACAAGACAACGAAAGAAAAGGTTCTGGTTAGTCCAGAGAGAAAGCAGATCAATGTTATTCCCGCAGAATACAAAGAGGTTGAAGAATTTGTGATTGTGCGTCCCGCTCGGGAAATCTGGGTTGACGGTCCGGGCAAGAATCAGCAGATTGATCCCGCTACCGGCCAGCTGAGACATAAAAAAATTGCTGCTGCGGAATACAAAAAGGTCAAGCGGCGGGTATTGCTCAGTCCGGAACGTAAAGAGGTAAAGGTGATCCCTGCGGTGTATAAAACCGTCGAGAAAAAAGTCAAAGTGAAAGACGAGCAGACGATCTATAAACAGATTCCTGCGAAGTACGAGACGGTGAAAGTTGAGAAAAAACAGCCGGTTATTGCGGATTTGACTCCGAAATATAAGACGGTGGTTACTAAAGAGAAAATTTCCGACGAACATCTGGAATGGCGCGAGCTGGTCTGCAAAGAGGATTTGACTCCGGCACTGGTTGAAAAAATGCAGAGAGCTTTGGCCGAAAAAGGTTATTTGAAGCCGAGTCCGCCAAACGATTTGGAAGTGGTTGATGGTATTTGGGGGCCGAACACTTTGAAATCGCTTGAAAAGTATCAGCAGGATCAAGGCTTGCCATCGGGTAAAGTCACGACCGAATCCTTAAAACAACTCGGTGTTTTTTAATGTTTGCGTCTGTACCGGTTTCAGTGTTCAGACGGATGAATTGAGGGGTTTATTCAGATCGTTCATTTGTTTAAACTGACTGAAATCCAGATTAAAACTCAAAAAAAAGCCCGGAATTTTCCGGGCTTTTTATTTGTCAATCGCCATGCTTGTGCAAGAAGGCGATTGGCACTGCTTGGAACAGGTAAATGTTTAATGCATTCCGCTAAGATAAAGAGATAGTTTGCTCGCGGTTTCCGAGCTGATATCGCCCATTAACTGTTCAATAATGCTCTTGTCTCCTTCATAGTATCTGAGCTTCTCAACGCCGACAATGTCGCGTGTGACCTTACCCAGATCGCCCAATCCGTCAATCAGGCCGTTGTCGACGGCTTCGTCTCCCAGCCAGACCAGACCTGTGTAGGTGTTTTCGTTTTCTTTAATGCGATCTCCGCGCCCGGCACGAACTGCAGCAATGAATTGCTGATGAGTTTTTTCCAGGATATTTTTCTTAAAGAATGCGCGCCCACTTTCGTCTTTCGGGCTGAAAGGGTCGATAAATGTCTTGTGTTCACCCGCGTGCATGGAACGGTTTTCGATGCCGACTTTATCCATCAGTTCGGTGAAACCGAAGGCGTCCATACGTACGCCGATAGAGCCGACAATCGAGCCTTTGTTGGCAAAAATTTTATCGGCGGCTACGGCGATGTAATAGCAACCAGAGGCGCACATGTCTTCAACCACTACATAAACCGGTTTGGCATACAGTTTTTTCAGGCGGGTAATTTCGTCATTGATGATTGCCGATTGAACCGGACTGCCACCAGGGGAATTCGCCTTGATAATGACCGCCTTGCTATTCGGGTTGCTGAAGGCGTCTTTTAGAAGGGGGTTAATGGCTTCGGCACTGATTTTGGTGCCGGGCATAATAGGCCCTTCAAGACGAACAACGGCAGCATGCGGCTCGTTTTGCGTTTGATCCTGCATGGTGCTCTGCGTATCCAGATTCTTCACTGCCAGAGAGATCAGGAACAGAATGTAAAGTGCAATCGCCAGTTTCAAAAAGTTTGCGAAACGTCGAGTCCAGCGCTCTTGCTTTACCAGTGATTCGACGGCAATGGCCAATCTTTGAAAACCGTTTTGCGGGTTTGAGGCTTCATCTGAAGCGGCGCGCTTTTCGGTTTGCTGCTCTGTTTGCATATAGAATCCTTTATAATGCCCAAATAAAAGTTGATTCAGCATTGTAACTCTAAGCCAGATAAGACCCAAATATTTATGAGCGATACGATCCCAGAAGAAGAATTCGGGAAAAAAAACAAACCGGTTTTAACAATGGACTCGGCTGCGATCGAGGGATTTGATATTGAGGCATTTTTAAAACAGCTGACCCAGCGGCCGGGCGTCTATCGAATGTTGGACAGCGATGGTGAAATTCTATACGTAGGGAAAGCAAAAAATCTTAAGAAGCGGGTTTCAAGTTATTTCAAAAAACGCCATGATGAAATCAAGACCGCTTCAATGGTCGCGCAGATTTGCGCCATTGAAGTAACGGTCACCGAGACGGAAAGCGAAGCTTTTATCCTCGAAAACACTTTAATAAAGCGCCATAAGCCCAAGTATAATATTCTATTCCGAGATGATAAGTCTTATCCGTATATTTATGTCTCGACCGCAAAACGTTATCCTTCACTTGGCTATCATCGTGGTGCCAAGCGCCGACCTGGAGAGTATTTCGGGCCTTTTCCAAATGCTTCAGCCGTGCATCAAACTTTGCAGGCGTTACAGAAAATTTTTCCGGTTCGTCAATGTGCCGAAAGTGTTTTTAATCACAGAACCAGACCGTGTTTACAGTATCAGATCAAGCGTTGTTCCGGACCATGTGTTGCTGGTTTGGTGAGTGATGAAGAATACCAGCGCGATGTCAGGCATACCCTGATGTTTTTACAGGGAAAAAATTTTGAAGTCATTGACGAGCTTGGCAATCAGATGCAACAGGCCGCGGCAGATTGGGAGTATGAAGCCGCGGCTCGTTATCGAGATAAAATTTCTGCATTGCGTACGATCCAAAGCCAACATCTGATCAATCAGCCGGGCAGCAAAGATCTGGACGTTGTTGCAGTACGTGAGGAAGGGAATCACTGGGGATTATGCTTAATGATGTATCGCGGCGGTAACCTCTGGGGAAGTGAACTTTTTTACCCTAGATGGAACGCGCAATCGACGACGGCTGATGTATTGATGGCATTTATCAGCCAGCATTACGGGCATCATCCGATTCCAAGCGAAATACTGGTCTCCGAAGCCTTGCCGGAGCGAGTGGAGCTGGAGGAGGGGTTGTCGGAGATTCGCGGCCAGAAAACTGCGATTAAAACAGCCGTATCGAAAAACGCCCGGGGATTGATGCAGCTGGCAATGACAAATGCGGAAGCCGGTCTGAAGCAGCACCGTAATCAGAAAGCTTCCCAGTCGCAGCGGCTGCAAGCCTTGCAGGAAGTCTTGGCGCTTCCGGTTCTTCCAAATCACATGGAGTGCTTTGATATCAGCCATACTCAGGGGGAACTGACGGTTGCGAGTTGCGTGGTTTTTGAAGAAGGCGTGCCTGCGCAGGCGCAATACCGTAAATTCAATATAGAAGGCATTCAGGGCGGAGATGATTACGCAGCAATGCATCAGGTATTGTCGCGCCGTTACGGACGTTTGAAAGCCGCAAATGGCCCTTATCCCGATCTGGTCGTGGTTGATGGCGGTAAAGGGCAGTTAAATCAAGCCATCGAAGTGCTAAAAACCTTGGAACTGGAATTTATTCCACTGGTTTCGGTTGCCAAAGGAGAGGGGCGTAAAGCTGGTCTGGAAATTCTTTATACACCTTATAACGACGAAGGAATTGATCTGGAAGCCGACGATGCGGCACTGCATTTGATCAATTACATCCGAGACGAAGCCCACCGTTTTGCGATCACGTCGCATCGGAAGCGTCGCCAGAAGCAACAGACGCACTCATCACTGGAATCGATTGATGGGATCGGGCCGAAAACGAGGAAACGTTTGTTGGTGCATTTCGGCGGCTTAAGAGAAGTTCAAAATGCTTCGGTAGCGGAATTGCAAAAGGTTCAGGGAATCAGTTCGAACAAAGCGCAACAGATTTACGATTTCTTCCACGGTTCGGTCTGAAGCGGCAGTCGGGGCTTAGATTAACATCAACGACGATGAAAAGTCTTGGTATGATATAGACGCTGTAAATCCGCATGAGTCAGGATATTTCCGAAACGAAAACAGCACGATTCCGTATTTTTGCAGAGCCGCAGCGTTTTGCCGTCTTTTGAATAAAGAATAAAAAGAAGAGTATATGAATTTACAGTCCCTTCCTATGATGATGACCTGGTCGAGAGTGGTGTTAATTCCGGTCTTTCTGGTCTGTTATTATGCGCCGATTGAGGATGCGCGTTTTTGGGCCGGCCTGGCATTTATGATCGCGGCAATCACCGACTGGTTTGATGGTTTTCTGGCTCGAAAGCTCGGTAGCGACAGTAAGTTAGGGGCGTTTCTTGATCCGGTCGCCGATAAGTTAATTGTGGCGGCGGCTTTGATCGTCGTTGCTGCCGAATACCACGATAACCTGCTGGTGATTTTTTCGGCAGTCGTCATTATGATGCGTGAAGTCGGCATTTCTGCTTTACGTGAATGGATGGCCGAAAATAACGCCCGCGAAGTGGTCGCGGTTTCTAAATTAGGTAAAATCAAAACGGCTTCGCAACTGGCTGCTTTAACCTGGCTGATCTATGGTGGTGAGCTTTGGGGCGTTAACTGGGGGGAACTTGGCTTTCCGATGTTGTATTTTGCCGCTGTCCTGACTGTGATCACTTGGGTTCAATATACCCGCGCTGCCTTGCCAGAGATCATTCGTTCAACCAACTCGTCAACTTGAGTTAGGAGAAGTTCGGGCAAGCTTCGCCGACCTCAATGCTTATGCTTTTGGCCGAGGTTTGTACGAAGACCACGACTCGGTCGTCCCTGGAACGGGGCTTGAAAAACTATCAGGCGAGCGAGCGGTGAAGCTGACAGCGGTATATCAGGTGTCCGGTTTTCTCTGTTGAGTGCGGGCGAAAGCCTTTATCCGATTCTTTCTTAAGGTCTTTGTTCAAGATCTCTGTCTAAAGCCTCTATTTAAGATTTTCCATGCAATTTAACACTTCTACGATATCTTCTATATTGAAGCTTTTATTGGCAGAGTTTTACCGGTTTCCCGACATGGCAAAGTCCGATCATGACAATATTTCAAATCGCGCAGAAAATCTTTGTGAAACCCTTTATTGTAGGGGGCTGCAAGGAATGGGGATTTTACGATTTTTTGAAAAAACCGCTTGACCTTTAAGAGGAACTCCCTATAATACGCCCCATCAGCGGGAATAGCTCAGCGGTAGAGCACAACCTTGCCAAGGTTGGGGTCGCGAGTTCGATCCTCGTTTCCCGCTCCATTGGCGCGATGGCAGAGTGGCTATGCAGCGGATTGCAAATCCGTGGACCTCGGTTCGACTCCGGGTCGCGCCTCCACTTATTTATTCTAAGAAATAAGTAAAATACGTTTTCAGACAGGGCACTTTAGGTGCTTTTTTTATGCCCAGATGGCGAAATTGGTAGACGCAGGGGACTTAAAATCCCCCGGTGGAAACACTGTGCCGGTTCGACTCCGGCTCTGGGCACCATTCCTCTTTTTCAGAAATTTTCAGTTATTAACATTTTCTTTTAAAACCCTTTGAAATAGGGCTTCTCAGCATTTTCCGTTTCATTTTATTTCTTTCATAATCCTGCACTTTTACACTGTCCTTCTTGCGAAGTGCTACACGAAATTTTCTTTGAACCAAACTAGGTTTCTTTGATCAGTAGTGCGAAGCTGAATATGGCTTTTGTGTGAAACACCAGGAAGCAAAGGAAGGGAAAAAGAAAAGGAAATTAGGATTATCAAAGGTAAGGGATCGATCGGAAAAGATAAACCGATATGCCAAAATGGCTCACAGTAGAGAACTTTATGGCGTGGTTGGGAAATTACGGTCCTTCTTTGGAAAGAGGGGGAATGACGCATGGTTCTCAGGCTGTTAAGCAGAGCTTGAGATCAGCCGATACGAACGGTCACAAAACCGCAGCTAGTGCATCACGTAGTACAGCATGATCGGGGCAATAATGAGGAGAGCGACTAAAATTGCTATGGTAAAGATTTTTTCGTAATTCGGGCCGAGGATGGATTTTGTTCTGTGGTCAGGCTTTGTTTTGTGCATATTTCTTCTGATTTGGGCTTTTGAATTCTGGGTGGGAATTATTACGTATAAATTGAAATATTTCAACCAGCTTTTGGTAGATATTTCTTGACAGATATTCCGCTAGATTCCATCTGTTTTTGCGCTTTTATTGTAAATCGACTAATCCAAAGAGATCTTGAATTAAATGTGCAAGCGATGATATGTGAAAGTCTCGAAAGCCTGTAATTTCCCTTTGCTGTCAGTATACAGATCTTCTAATCTTTCTGTAAAGGGTAAGATTCCAAGCTTTGAGGGTCGATTTGATTTTGTTCGAGGGGGATTTCTGCTTCGCGCATTTTCGCTTCCAGAGCGCGTTTTTCGGCTTCCAGATCGATGAGCGCTGTACTGTTCTCCTCAAATCGGTGCATCTGCTCAAGACCCGAATGATAGAAACGCAATAATTTCATGGCCGCAGTATCGCCTTGTTCTACAGCCTCCTGAAGTGGGCGCAAGCGGTTTGTGACCATCATAAGGTGGCGCTTGAGACGAAAGGCGTATACCGCTTCATGCATCCAATCTTTATCGGAAAAGAAGATTTTCACAATCAACCCGGTAATGATCAGACCGATAAAAGCGCCTAAGAGGTTAACGACTACAGGGCTGTTTGAATAGGGGCCGAGATAGTGATTGCTCAGGCTTGCAGTGATAAAGCCAATGACAAGAAACATTGTCATGATGATAAGAGTGGCTCTGCGGGTTTTTTGTTTGAATACTTTCGGATCGATGGGTTCGATTTGGAACATGCGAAATCCTTTCGAAATTTCGGAGTGATGTTTCCGGACTTTTCGGGAAAGAAAAGGCCGGAAACCTGGAGATTATTTCAGAGAGAAGTTGCCCTGTTCGATATCCAGATCGTGATAACGTTTGCAGGCTTCAAGCAGGTTCAGGGAGCAGGCCTTGCTGTAGTAGTCTTTTGCCTTTTTAGGATTCTTGTCGACGTTAAACCCGGTTGTGTGCATGTTTCCTAAAGCGAAACAGGCTTGTGGCTCGTTGTCCTTTGCTGCTTCTTCAAGCAGTTGGATTGCCAGCTTGGTGCTTTTTTCGCTGATTTGCCCTTCAAGGATCCAACGGGATTTCAAGACTTTGGCTTGCGGATTACCGGCTTTGACAGCCTTGTTGAGCCACATTTCGGACGTTTGATCGCTTTTTTCCACTCCCAGTCCGGATTTATAAAGGACGGCGAGGCGAAGCATGGAAAGCGCTTCGCCTCGTTCAGCGGCTTTTTGAAACCAGAAGATACCGTTTTTCAGGTTTTGCTGTACTCCGATACCGTCAGCATAAAAAACCCCGGTGTTGTACATGGTGAGCAGATAAATTTCATCTTTAAGGTTAGACTTCAAAGCATTGCGGGCTAATTCGCGGTGCCAATAGAATGACAATTCGTAGTTGATCATCTGCGAATTCTGAGCGTCTCCGTAAATGCGGGCCAGTTGATATTGAGATTCGGGATCTCCGGCAATGGCCTTTTCACAGACTTGTTTGGCTTCTCCTTGAAAGGTTTGCAAACACGACTTGGGGTCGACCGCCCAGGCGGAGGTGGAAAGTAGAGCGCCGGTCAGCCCGATTAAAAGGTACTTTTTTATTGCCATAAACTTTGATTCTTCTTACGTTGGGTAGCGGATTTTCCGCTTGCTGCGTCAGGAAATTGATCGGTAAATATACTTGATTTCAACCGATTTCTCAATCTGGCTGTCGATCAGGAATATTTATCCGGAATCCATTTTATTTGGGGAGGAAGCCTGAGTGAAAGTATGGCCTTTGGCGGAATTTAATTGCTTTTTTTGTTCGTTGTTTTATATACTGACCGCACTTTTGTCGGAGTGCCTTTAGACAAGGCTGAGATCGCATTAGCGGGATCCGTTGAACCTGATCTGGTTAGTACCAGCGAAGGGAACAAGTTCAATTTTATAGCAAAAACAATCTGTTAATGATTGTTTTCTAAAAATTCGATCGTTTTCTCTAATTTTGTCTATCGAGTCTCTCCGCCTTTTGTTACTTCGTTAATTAACACAGGCAGAGAAAATGAGTTCAAATCACAAAACCACCGATCGCCGCGAACGCCGTGCGGCGGCTGAAGCGTTTATTCAAAACGTCTCCGGTCAATCTTTTCCGAATTCGCAGAAAATTTATGTAGACGGTTCATTGCATCCGATTCGGGTTGGCATGCGTCAAATCTCTTTGAGTGATACCTACGTTTCCGGCCCGGAAGACAATCCTGTGATGGAAAAGAACGAACCGGTTTGCGTATACGACACTTCCGGTCCCTATACGGATCCGGAAATATCGATCGATGTGTATCAGGGGCTGCCGAAACTGCGTGAATCCTGGATCGAACGTCGAGGAGACACGGAAGTGCTGAATTCGGTTACGTCGAAATTTACTCAGGAACGCCTGGCGAATGAAGGGCTGGACCATATCCGTTTTGAACATCTTCCCGAGGTGCGTTGCGCCAAAGCCGGTAAAAATGTCACCCAGATGCACTATGCCCGCCAGGGGATCGTTACGCCGGAAATGGAATATATTGCCATTCGTGAAAATATGAAACGTGCCGAGGTGCGTGAGGAGATGATTCGGCAACAGCACGCGGGTGAATCTTTCGGCGCCAGTATCCCCTCGGAAATTACCCCGGAGTTTGTTCGGGAAGAAGTGGCACGCGGCCGTGCCGTGATTCCGTGCAATATCAACCATCCGGAATCGGAACCGATGATTATCGGACGGAACTTTCTGATCAAGGTGAATGCCAATATTGGTAACTCAGCGGTTGGTTCATCCATTGCTGAAGAGGTCGAGAAGCTGGTTTGGGCGACCAAATGGGGCGCTGATACGGTGATGGATCTGTCTACCGGGCGCAATATTCACGAAACCCGGGAATGGATCATGCGCAACTCTCCGGTGCCGATCGGCACGGTTCCGATTTATCAGGCTCTGGAGAAGGTAGGCGGGATTGCTGAAGACCTGACTTGGGAAATCTTCCGCGATACCTTGATCGAGCAGGCGGAGCAGGGCGTGGATTATTTCACGATTCACGCCGGAGTGCTGCTGCGCTATATTCCGATGACTGCCAAACGCGTTACCGGAATTGTTTCGCGAGGCGGCTCGATCATGGCTAAATGGTGTCTGGCGCATCATCAAGAGAATTTCCTCTATACGCATTTTGAAGATATCTGTGAAATTATGAAAGCCTATGACGTCAGTTTCTCTCTGGGGGATGGTTTGCGTCCCGGTTCCATTGCCGATGCGAACGACAAGGCTCAATTTTCGGAATTGGAAACCTTGGGTGAGTTGACGCAAATTGCCTGGAAACATGATGTGCAGGTTATTATCGAAGGTCCCGGGCATATTCCATTGCATATGATCAAGGAAAATGTCGATAAACAAATTGAAGAGTGCGGTGAGGCGCCTTTCTACACGCTCGGCCCCTTAACGACTGACATTGCACCGGGTTACGACCATATCACTTCGGGAATCGGTGCCGCTAATATCGGCTGGTATGGCTGCGCCATGCTGTGTTACGTCACTCCGAAAGAGCATTTGGGGTTGCCGAACAAGGAAGATGTAAAAGAAGGTTTGATGGCGTACAAAATTGCAGCGCATGCCGGAGATTTGGCCAAGGGGCATCCCGGAGCGCAAATCCGCGATAATGCGCTGTCCAAAGCGCGTTTTGAATTCCGTTGGGTTGATCAGTTCAACCTTGGACTGGATCCGGAACGGGCTCGTGAGTATCACGATGAAACCATTCCGCAGGAATCCGGCAAGGTTGCACATTTCTGCTCGATGTGCGGTCCGAAGTTCTGCTCAATGAAGATTTCCCAAGAGGTGCGTGATTATGCGGCGGAGCAGGATGCAGCCGGACAGATTACCGAGATCACATTGGATGAAATCAAGCAGGGTATGAAGCAAAAATCGCAGGAATTCATTGAAACCGGCAGTGAAATTTACCGGAAGGAAGCTTAAGTGGCGCATGCAATGACAGGTTCGCGTAGCGGCGGAGGGCGGATAGCCGTTCTCGGTGCAGGCTTGCTCGGTCGCTTGTTGGCGTTCCGCCTGCGTAATGATTTTTCGGTGGAGTTGTTTGATGCCGATTGTTCGGATGCGACACAGAGTGCGGCTTATCTTGCCGCTGCCATGTTGGCGCCTCTGGCTGAGTCTGCGGAAACCTCTGCCGGAATCATGCATCTTGGAGAACGTTCTCTGCAGATGTGGCCGGAAATTTTGCAGACGCTGTCGAGCGAAGTCTTTTTTCAGAATCAAGGCTCTCTGTTGCTTGCTTTTGAGCAGGATCTCCCTTCGTTGCGCCAGCTGGAACGTAATCTGAAGGGAGATGCTTTTCAGCGGGTCGGTACAAGTCGGATTCAATCTCTGGAACCAGGTGTGAACGAGCGCTTTCGGCATGGTTTGTTTTTGCCGAACGAAGGGCAGCTGGATAATCGTCAGCTTTTGCGGGCTCTGGCTTCGGAAATTGAGCAGAGCACGTCGATCACCTGGCACCAAAATTCGAGGGTGACTTTTGTCGATGGTGACGACTGGTGCGGTCTTCGAAAATTGTCCGGCTTCGATTGGGTTATCGATTGTCGGGGGATTGGTTCGCAGGAGACGGAGAGTGATTTACGAGGGGTGCGTGGCGAAGTTGTTCGTTTGCATGCGCCGAAGGTGACTCTGAACCGCCCGGTGCGTTTGATGCATCCGCGCTATCCGCTGTATATCGCCCCGAAACCGGGGCATCAGTTTGTGGTCGGCGCGACGCAGATCGAAAGCGAAGATCGCCGTCTGCCGACTGTCCGTTCGACATTGGAATTGTTGTCGGCCTGTTTTTCGGTCCATAGCGGTTTTGCCGAAGCCGAAGTGTTGCAGATTCAATCCGGACTGCGACCGGCTTACCCGGATAATGAACCCCAAATGCGGGTAAAGGGGCGGCGGATTTCATTGAATGGCCTGCACAGACATGGTTATCTTCTCTCTCCTGTCCTGGTCGATCTGTGCTATTGCTGGCTGTTGGAGGAGACGGTTGACCCCGGTTACTTGCAGGCGGTACCGGATTTATTGTCTGTGATCGAAAACGAAGAAGGAGCTGAGTATGCGCGTGCAAATTAACGGTGCGGAATTCGTATTGCCTGCAAATTGCGTGGTAAGTGAAGCGATGAAAATTTACCAGGCTCAGATGCCGTATGCGGTGATGATTAATCAGGCCTTTGTGCCAAAGTCGCAACATGCCGATCATTTTCTGAAGGATGGTGACCGGATTGACGTGATTGGTGCAATTCAAGGAGGGTGAAAACAAATGAAAAAATTTGATATTTACGGGACTCAGCTGGACAGCCGTTTGTTGATCGGCAGCGCTTTGTATTCGTCTCCGGCTGTTATGAAAAACAGCATTATTCAATCGGGCGCCCAAGTGGTAACACTCTCTTTGAGCCGGCAAAATCCGGAAATTCAGGGGGGCAGTGGTTTTTGGCAGATCATTCAGTCTTTGGGGTTGCATCTTTTGCCGAATACAGCGGGATGTCATTCGGTTGACGAAGCGGTAACGATGGCTAGGATGAGCCGGGAAATTTTTCAAACTGATTGGATTAAACTGGAATTGGTCGGTGACGACTATAATCTGCAGCCGGATCCGATCGATTTGGTAAAGGCAGCGGAAGTTTTGCTGAACGACGGTTTCAAGGTTTTGCCTTATTGTACCGACGACCTGGTGATTGCACGTCATTTGGTGGAACTTGGCTGTAAGGTACTGATGCCTTGGGGCGCTCCGATCGGAACGGGAAAAGGTTTGTTGAATCCGTATGCGCTACAGGCAATTCGCGATCGTTTTCCGGAAATTACTCTGATTGTCGACTCGGGCATCGGTTTGCCTTCGCATGCCGTCCAGGCAATGGAAATGGGGATCGACGGCATTCTTTTGAACAGCGCGGTGGCTCAGTCGGTTGAGCCGACATGGATGGCTCAGGCATTCAGGTCGGCAGTTGAAGCTGGTCGTTTGGCTTACGAGGCCGGGCCGATGGCGGTACGGGAAAGTGCCAGCCCCAGTACGCCGACGCTGGATTCGCCTTTCTGGCATCAGACGGCAAGCTGAAATCATAAGAACGCAACCTTCGTTGGATTGCTCGCATATGAAAAACGCCCGTAAAGGGCGTTTTTGCTTTGGTGTTCGGGCTTTGTTTAGTAGACCTTTATCAAGACCCCAAGCAGAGGGTGGTCCAGATAGTAGAGTTTGCCTCGCTCAAGTTTCGAAGCGGATTGCCAATCGAAACGCCAGCTGACAGGCAGATCGGCTTCCATCCTTTGCTGTTTGGCTGCAAACGCTTCACGTGCGCTTTGCGGAATGCGCCGCTCGAACTGCAGATCCATTGTGACGTGCGGGTAGCGGGTTTTGTAAAATTGCAGGTAACCCTTGAAATTGGAAGCGCTGTTTGAGGCGTTTTCGATCAGTGTCATCGGGGCGTTGCTTTTGCTTCCGGAAAAAGGTTGTTTCCAAGTCTCGTGGAATAGGATTCGGTAGCCTTTGGAAGCCTGCATGCGATTGACAACACTGTTCAAACCGTTACCCGCTGCCGGAAAGGATGTGTAGCTGGTGGCCGGTCTACTGTCGTAAGGTTGCTGTTGGAGGTCGGGCCAGAACTCTTCAAGCCAGTGTTTCGTCGTGAAGTTCTCAAAGACAATGACTTCAACGGTGTATTCCCGCGCGGCTTGAGCTTGTGCGCTGAACAGGAAAAGGCTCAGGCTGAATAAAATCCAGTGGATGACGGCTTTTGGTAGATAAGGATGTAGCATGCTCGCTCTCAAAAATAAATTAAATTTCTTGTCGGTGCTGTGATTGTTTCGAATATTTGAAGCCATTCGTACATTATTTCCCGAGGCGGATTTCGGCCAAAATTCGCTCAATCGCATTCCGTCGATCTTCAATATCAGGCATTGTATCGAAAAATTTCAATTCGGTCTGGCCTTTTAACAGGTACTGTTTTGGCTTGGATTGAATGAGCTGAATCAGTTTCACCGGATCGATTTCAGGTTGCTGGTTGAATTGAAAGCGGATCATGGCGTCCCCGGCATCGACTTTGATGATTCCGATGGGCTGAACCTGAAGCTTCACGGCTGTTGTGAGCAGGAGATTCTTGACCTGTTGCGGCAAAAGGCCGAAACGATCGATCATTTCGATTTCCAGCTCCCGCAGTTGTTCCGGGTCCTTGGCGGCAGCCAGACGCTTATAGAGAACCAGTCGGGTCTGAATATCCGGCAGGTAGTCTTCCGGGATCAGGCTTGGGGCGCCGAGATCCACTTCGCAGCCTTCACTGAGTGACAAATTTAATTCCGGTTGCTTGCCGGATTTCAACGCACGAACCGCGCGATCTAGCAGCTCACTGTAGAGACCGAAACCGACTTCCTGAATCTGCCCGGATTGGTCGTCTCCAAGCAGCTCGCCGGCACCGCGGATTTCCAAATCGTGGCTGGCAAGCATGAAACCGGCTCCGAGTGTATCGTGCTTGGCAATCGCGGTCAGGCGTTTCTCCGCATCCTTGGTTAATTGCGATGCTGCGCCTGTAAACATATAGGCGTAAGCTTTATGATGCGAGCGTCCGACACGACCACGTAGCTGGTGAAGCTGGGCAAGACCGAATTTATCCGCTCTGTGGATCAGAATGGTGTTGGCGGTGGGAATATCAATGCCGGTTTCGATAATGGTCGTACAGACCAGTATATTAAAACGTCGATGGTAGAAATCTTCCATCACGCCTTCAAGTTGCTTCTCGTTCATCTGGCCGTGCGCAAAGCCGACTTTAGCTTCCGGAAGCAGGTTTTCGATATGTTCGACCATTTTCTCGATTTTGTCGATGTCGTTGAACAGCAGGTAGACCTGACCGCCACGACGGATTTCCCGCAGGCTGGCTTCCCGCACCGTCTCGTCGTTCCATTCCTGAACAAAAGTCTGCACTGCAAGGCGTTTTGCCGGGGGCGTTGCGATGATCGACAGGTCGCGAAGGTCGTTCATGGCCATATTCAATGTTCGCGGAATAGGGGTTGCTGTCATGGTCAGGACATCGACTTCGGTGCGCATTTTTTTCAGCTGTTCTTTCTGGCGCACGCCGAAACGGTGTTCTTCATCGATGATAATCAAACCAAGGTTCTGATATTCGACCTCTTTGCGGATCAATTTATGAGTACCGATGATAATGTCGACCTGGCCGGCCTGCAGGGCTGCCAGAATGTCATTTTGCTGTTTGCTGGTCTGAAAGCGCGATAGCACTTCTATGCGCATCGGCCAGTCGGCAAAGCGGTTGCGGAAGTTTTCCAGATGTTGCTGTGCCAGCAGTGTGGTCGGCACCAGAATCGCAACCTGTTTGCCATCATAAGCGGCAATGAAAGCTGCACGCATGGCGACTTCGGTTTTTCCGAATCCGACATCCCCGCAGACCAGTCGATCCATCGGTTTGGCGGCGCGCATGTCAGCAAGGACGGCTTCAATTGCCTGATGCTGATCCGGGGTTTCTTCAAAAGGGAATCCGGAGGCAAATTGATGGTAGGCGTCGTCGGAGGTTTTGAAACCGTAGCCGGGGCGCGCGGCTCTTTGTGCATAGATGTCCAAGAGTTCCGCAGCGACGTCACGGACTTTTTCCGCCGCTTTGCGTTTGGCTTTTTCCCATTTGTCGCTCCCTAGTTTGTGTAATGGAGCGGTTTCGGCACTGGCTCCGCTGTAACGGCTGACCAGATGCAAAGCGCTGACGGGGACATAAAGCAGGGCTTCGTCGGCGTATTCAATCTGCAGGAATTCTTTGATATCGCCGCGGATTTCCAGGGTTTGCAGCCCTTTGTAGCGGCCGACGCCATTGTCGATATGCACGACGGGTTGGCCGACTTCAAGCTCGATCAGATTCGAAATGGCACTATCGAAATCTTGATGTTTTCTCTGTCTGCGTCGACGCTGAACAACGGTTGTGCCGAGAATCTGCGATTCGGAGATCACACAGAGTGCTTCGGTGCAGATGGATTCTTCCAGCGGGCTGACTAGAATCGCGTAGCGGGCGGTGCTGTCCAGTGCTTCTGTCCAGGTGTTAAGAGTCTCCGGCTTGCATTGGTGCTTATTGAGTAGAGCGAGTAGAGATTCCCTGCGCCCGGTGGATTCGGCACTGAAAACGATTTTGCCCTGCTTGTCGAAACGATCCATGAAGGCATTCAGTTTCGCAAGCGGATAATCACTGCCGTTTTCGACACTGAGGTCGGGAAGCGGTTTGCCGTCAAAGCGGATGCCTTTCGGATGGGTGGTTTGCTCATGCAGGGTAACGCGATGGTACTGCTTGAGGAATGTCATCAATTCGGTGTTGCCGAGGATGATCTCTTGTGGCTGCAGGAGCGGGAAATCCGGGTTGTGTCGACCGATTTCATAGCGTTCCTGGTAATCGTTCAGAACTTTGGCGGACAGTGCTTCCAAGTCACCAAAATGGATGAACACGCTCTTGTCCGGAAGATAGTCGAAAAGCGTCTCGGTCTGCGGGTGGAACAAAGGCAGGTAGTATTCCAGCCCACCGACGGTTTCCTGATTGGAGACGCTTTGATAGAGCTGGCAGTTTGCCGCCTCGTTGCCGAAGACACTTTTAAAATTTTGTTTGAAGCGGGTTATGCCGTCGCTTGTGAAATCGTATTCCTTGGCAGGCAGGAGATGAATGGATTCCAGAGTGTCGATGGAGCGTTGAGTTTCCGGGTCGAAACTGCGAATGCTTTCGACTTCGTCGTCAAACAGGTCGATGCGAAAAGGCTGCCTGCTTCCCATCGGGTAGAGGTCGATAATTGAACCGCGAATGGCATATTCGCCATGTTCCATTACCTGCGCAACACGCTGATAGCCGGAGGCTTCCAATCGGGCATTGAAGCTGTCGATATTCAGACGGTCGCCGCTCTCGAGAAGAAAGCTGTACTGGTGAAGGTAGCTTTTGGGCAGTACCTTTTGCAATAGGGTACTGATGGGAATGACGAGAATGGCTTGTCGGCATTCCGGCAGGCTGTACAGTGTTTTCAGGCGTTCCGAAACAATGTCCTGGTGCGGAGAAAAGCGATCGTAAGGGAGGGTTTCCCACTCGGAAAACTTAAGAACCGGCAAGCGTTCTTCCAAAAAAAAGTTGAGGTTTTCCTGGAGCTGGTCGGCCGCTTGGCTGTCGTCGGTGATAATCACGCTTGGGCCGTCGGTCTGTTGCGCGAAATTGGCGATAAGCAGAGCCGATTCGGCGCGATTGTTAAGGTTCCAGTGTGAGCGGTGTGCTTTTAACTTGATGGATTGCGGGTTAAAAAGCGAGTAGGTCTGTGTCATATCGGTTGATTTAAAATCGTTGATTTGAAATTTTTAGTGATTGCAAAGGTGCAAAGTTGATGTCGGCTATTTTAAACTACCTCTCGTTCGGGCGGGCGAATTTCCGGAGCAATAAAGCCGGGGATGCAGAAAGCCGGTGGTTTTTGACTTTTGCGTTTGAGAAATTATTGAGTAATAAGGAGTGTCGATGAACGGAAACTGGGCGTTTAATTGGGTGCAGATCATGGCGCATAACCGCGTACCGTTGCTGATCGTCTGGACGGCGCTTAGTAGCCTGATCGCTTGCGGCACTTTTTACCTCGACTGGCAGCCGCTTGAGTCTCAGATTCCACTTCTGCTTTTGAGCATTACAGGCATGGCAGCCGCGGTCGCGTATCTGCTTGATTCTCCGAAAACAGCGCTGGTTCAGCTGATAATGAGTTGCTATGGTCTGCTGATTAGTTTCGGCCTCATGGGATGGCTTGATATCGGTTTGGATGAAAAGTCGTTGCTTGGTGTGGTTGTGGTTGTGACTTTGATGACAAGTAATCTGGTGCATGTTTTGAGCGGTCTGCTGAGAGAGATGGCGCGCGGACTGTTTCAATTCGATGCGATTGCCGAAGCCTTGAAATTGAATGCGATTCCGGTTTTTTTATCCAATTTGACGACAGCACTTGGGTTTATTGTCGCAGCCTATTTTGAATCATCGTTAGTCGATCTGGCCTGGTTGGTAGGGATTGGCGTGCTGATCAGTTATCTGGTGACTCTGAGCTGGTTACCGATGCTACTGTTGAATTGGCTGTTGGAGTTTCGGGTTGGCAATACGGCGGACCGGCATGGGTTGGATGCCTGGAGTCGGTGGCTGCAAGCGGAGCCTAAGCGTCAGAAAGGCATTATTTGGCTGACAATTCTGATAGGCACCGTGCTGATGATTTTTGCCTGGCGTTTTTTCGACAAGATCGGGGAGCTATTTATTCTGGCTGCCGTCTTCTGGTTCCTGTTTGCTCTTTATTGGAAAAGTATTCGCCTGGCCTTGCTGAATATTGGTGTGAATCTGCTGGCACTGCTTCTGACTTTAAGTGTTTTTTATCTGTTTAACAGTGATTCGAGCTTCTCGTTACTGCTGTTGATGATGCCTCTGGGGCTGATTGTGGATGATGGAATTCATTTTTTTTCCCGTTATGCGCGGGCACAGAAGACGTTTTTTTCCGATCCGGTGTCGGCGGTGAAATTTGCTTTGGCCAGTGTCGGTCGGGCAATCTGGGTAACATCGTGGATTTTATTTGTCGGATTGACGATTTTGGTTTTTAGTGGGAATACAATGATTTGGCAGTCAAGTTTAATTACCATCCTCGCTTTGGTTATAACGACTCTATTGATTTTAGCCGTGGTTCCTGCAATGCTAATGGCGTTTGGTAAGGCCGAAAGATAAAAAAAGTTTTTTGGTCATTATTAACTGTGTTGATTAACTATTGATAAATTTTATTTTCATTTTGGGGGCGGATCGTTCATTATCTTCCGTACTTAGAGGCGGTGCCGGTTAGGGAAACGGCGTCGCGATTAGCATACAGTTCGGAATAAACAGTCCGGTTTTTCCGCATCAGAAAATAAGAAGAGGAATAAACATGGCAACAGTAGTTGTAGTCGGTTCAAGTACCGGTGGTCTGCCGATGTCTTACGACATCCGCAAACATCTTGATAAAGGGCACACAGTCAAGGTCGTTAATGCGATTGACGAATTTAACTTCGTTCCATCCAACCCGTGGGTTGCAGTTGGCTGGCGTAAACCAGAGGATATTTCCTTTAAATTGGAGCCATATCTGACCCGTAAAGGAATTGAGTTCTACCACCAGACTTGTACTGCACTTGATGCGGAAAACAACAAAATCACTTTGGATGACGGTTCCGAAATGGAATATGATTATCTGATTTTGTCAACCGGTCCATCTCTTGCCTTCCACGAGATCGAAGGTTTTGGCCCGAAAAGTCATGGCGGAAATACCGTATCAGTTTGTACAACTCCGCACGCGGTTGAAGCGCACGAAGAGTGGGAAGAGTTCTGCAAAAATCCGGGACCAATTATTGTCGGTGCGGTACAGGGGGCTTCCTGTTACGGTCCGGCTTACGAATTTGCGATGATCATGGAGACGGATTTGCGTAAGCGTAAAATCCGTAATCAGGTTCCAATGACTTTCGTGACTTCCGAGCCTTATATTGGCCACCTTGGCTTGGGTGGTGTCGGTGATTCCAAAGGTTTGATGGAAAACGAGATGCGTAACCGTCACATCAACTGGATCTGCAATGCTAAAGTCACTAAGATCGAAGATGGGAAAATGTACGTTGACGAGCACAATAACCGCGGTGAAGTGATCGATCAGCATGAATTGCCTTTCAAGTATTCAATGATGCTGCCAGCGTTCAAAGGTTCTAAGTTCTTGTGTGATTTGGTTGATCCTGATCCAGAGAAAATGGGTGGACCTTTGGTAAACCCACGCGGTTTTGTCAAGGTTGACAAGTTCAGCCGTAATGCAACTTACCAGAATATTTACGCGTTGGGTGTCGGTATCGCCATTCCACCGGTTGAACCGACTCCGGTTCCTGTTGGTACGCCGAAAACCGGTTTGATGATCGAATCCATGGTTACAGCAATCTGTCATAACATCGAAGACAATCTGGCAGGCAAAGAACCGACTTCCGAGCCGACTTGGAATACAGTGTGTCTTGCGGATATGGGTGATTCCGGTGCTGCTTTCGTTGCTTTACCACAGATTCCACCTCGTAACCTTACCTGGGCGAAAAAAGGTAAGTGGGTTCACTTGGCTAAGATTGCGTTCGAAAAATACTTCATTCGTAATATGAAAGCCGGTAATTCCGAGCCGATCTATCAGAAATACATTATGAAAATGTTGGGAATTAACCGTCTGAAATCAGATAAATAATTCTTCTTTCTGGATCAGAAAAAACGCCCCGAATTTCGGGGCGTTTTTTTTTTTGCGCTGGTTTATAATAGCCGTCGCTATGAACCTTGCATTTACTCTCCATTATCTTGATCTGCTGGGTACGGTCGTCTTCGCCGTTACCGGTCTTCTGGCAGCTCGAAGAAAGCAACTTGATCTGTTTGGTGCGATAGTGATTGCCATGGTGACAGCCATCGGCGGTGGAACGCTTCGCGACCTGATTATCGATGTTCCGGTTTTCTGGACTCAAGACGACCTGTATATCTATGTTGTCGTTGTTGCCACGCTTCTGTTTTTCTTTCTGGCCCGCTATAAGCGTCTGCCTGTGAAGCTATTGCTATTTTTGGATGCTCTCGGACTGGCAGTGTTTACCATCATCGGAACACAAAAGGCGATGGAGTTGGGCTTTTCGGACCCGATTTCAATCATGACGGGAATTATGACCGGCGTTGTTGGCGGGATGATTCGCGATGTTCTGGTGGGTGAAGTTCCGTTGGTTCTGCGTCGAGAAATCTACGCGACGGCTTCCTTTGCAGGAGCCAGTATTTTTCTATTGCTGGTCGACTCCGGTCTGGATTATGAAACGGTGGTCATTGTTTCCATTCTGGTCACATTGGCTATTCGCGTTCTGGCCATCATGGCGCATATCGAATTGCCGGTTTTCATTTCCTACAAATCCCCGGAAACTTCTGATTTGCCGTTGCGTCCCGCCGAAGAACCCATATCTCAATCAAAGAAGGATGAGTCGTCTTGTTGATGAAAGTGCCTTTCGAATTGATGCTTGGTTTACGCTATACGCGGGCCAAGCGTCGAAATGGATTTATCTCTTTTATTTCCTTGTCGTCGATGATCGGAATTGCCTTGGGGGTTACCGCCCTGATTACGGTTTTATCGATTATGAATGGCTTTCAAAGCGAACTGCGGGATCGCATTCTCGGAATGACGGCGCATATGACTTTGACCGAGCAGAATGGGCATTTGCGCGACTGGCGCACGCTCTATAACAAAGTGATCGATTTGCCGCATGTGGTGGGAGCCGCTCCGAATGTGACCGAGCAGGCGATGATTACCAGCGGGAAAAAAGTCAGCGGGATTCTGGTGCGGGGAATTCTTCCCGAGCAGGAAAAAGAAGTGGCCGATATTGCGGACAAGATGGTTGTTGGCAAGTTGAGTGCCTTGGATGCAGGCGATTACCGGATTGTTCTTGGCGGTGAATTGGCTTTGTCACTGGGCGTTTCGATTGGTGACAAAGTTACTGTGATTGCGCCCCAGGGAAGTTTTTCCCCGGTCGGTATTGTGCCTAGAATCAAACGTTTCACCGTGGTCGGTGTATTTGATGCGGGAATGCACGAGTATGACAGTTCGCTGGCGCTGATTCATCTGGGGGATGCGCAAAAATTGTTTAAATACGAAAATGCTGTAGGTGGTCTGCAACTGAAACTGGATGATCTGTTTCTGGTCGGTAAAGTGAAGCACGAGTTATCCGGCGTTATCACTCAGAATCTTTATGTCAGTGAATGGCGGCAGCAGCACGCCAATTTTTTCAAAGCGATCGAGATGGAAAAACGCATGATGTTTATTGTGCTGGCGCTGATCATTATGGTTGCGGCGTTCAATATTGTTTCGACCATGGTGATGGTTGTCACGGATAAACAGGGCGATATTGCGGTGTTACGCACCTTAGGTGCCAGTCCCAACAGCATCCAGTGGATTTTTATGATTCAAGGATTGGTGATCGGTTTTATGGGAGCCTTGCTTGGACTGGCCGGAGGCTTGAGTCTGGCGTTTAATATCGATGTGATCGTTCCGTTTATCGAGCGCCTTTTAGGGATACAGTTTTTCCCGTCTGATATTTATTACATCAGCCAGGTTCCGTCCAAGGTGGAATGGTCCGATGTGTGGTCTGTGACCATTCTGGCGTTTTTACTGACACTTGTAGCCACCTTGTATCCAGCGAGAAAAGCGGCAAAAGTTCAACCCGCGGAGGCATTGCGTTATGAGTGATTCAACAAGAGTGGTGTTGAGCGCACGAAATCTGTCGAAGACCTATCGGGAAGGGAAAATTCAGACTCAGGTGTTTGCCGGCCTGGAGATGGAACTGTTTGCCGGAGAAAAGCTTGCGATTATCGGCGCTTCCGGGTCGGGTAAAAGTACTCTGTTGCATTTGTTGGCAGGGTTGGATGTACCGACCTCGGGCGAAGTTGAGTTGAATGCGGAAAAGTTTTCAGAATTGAACGAAGTGAAGCGAGGACGGTTGCGCAATCGGCAGATGGGGTTTGTTTATCAATTTCACCACCTGCTTCCCGAGCTGAGTGCCATCGAAAATGTAATGTTGCCGCTTAATATTCGTCGAGGAGATTTTGCCGAGTCGGCTGACAAAGCGGAAAAGCTGTTGCAGCGGGTCGGGCTTGGGCACCGGCTCGCACACAAACCTGCTGAACTTTCCGGCGGGGAGCGCCAAAGGGTCGCGATTGCACGGGCGTTGATTACCGAACCGGCATGCATCCTGGCAGACGAACCGACCGGAAATCTGGATGAGCATTCTGCCGAGCAGGTCTTTCAGTTGCTTTTGGAGTTGAATCAGGAACTGGATACGGCGATTTTGATTGTGACTCACGATATGAATCTGGCCGCTCAGATGGATCGCTGCTTGCGCCTTCAAGAAGGGCGATTGGTGACACAGTCGCTTTAAACGTTTCTAAATTTTTACCAACGCGCCGGTTCCGGCCCGTTGGTGCATTTTGACCTTTTCGGTCGCAAATTTTTTGGTTTGACATGATTTCTCTTCAGCAACTCAATATTCGAGCAGGTAGCAAACTGCTTTTTTCTGATGCCAACCTCTCGGTATATCCCGGCCAAAAAATAGGTTTGATCGGCAACAATGGCGTTGGAAAAACCACTCTTTTTAAAACCTTGATGGGGGAAGTGCCTCTGGATGGAGGACAGATTTCATTGCCTGCAGGCTGGCAAATCGGTTATGTCGAGCAGGAAGTTGAAAACATCCAGTCCGAAATGCTGGAGTTTGTTTGTAACGGTGACAGCTTGTATGCGGAGGCGCAACAGGCATTGCGGCTTGCGGAAAAAGAGCAGGATCAGCACAAGCTGGTGACGGTCTATGACCAGCTGGATCGAATCAAAGCATACGAAGTTCCGGTCAAGGGCAAGCAGTTGCTTTATGGATTGGGGTTTTCGGACGCTGATTTCGATAAACCGCTGAAACAGTTCTCCGGTGGCTGGCAGGTTCGTTTAAAGCTGGCCAGAGCGCTGATGCAACGGGCGGATTTGCTGTTACTGGACGAACCGACTAACCATTTGGATATCGAAGCGGTTGCCTGGCTTGAACAGTGGTTGAAGACTTATGAAGGCGCTTTGCTGGTGATTTCCCATGATCGGGATTTTCTGGATGAAGTCGTTCAGGGGATTGCGCATATCGACCAGCAGAAAATTCATTATTACAGCGGGAATTTTGCTGCTTTCGAGCGCCAGAAAAATGAACGTCTCATGCAGCAGCAGGCGCTGCATGATAAGCAAAAGCAGCAGATGCAGCATTTGAAGAGCTTTATCGAGCGTTTCAAAGCCAAGGCCAGCAAAGCCAAACAGGCGCAAAGCCGGGTCAAAGCTTTGCAAAGGATGGAAAGCGTGGCGGCGGTTCAGGCTTTGAATCCGTTTCATTTCGCATTTGCCGAACCGAAGCATCAGCCGGATCCGATGATGCAGTTGTCAGAGTTGACGTTTGCTTACGCAGACAAGGTCATTCTCAAGCGGGCAGATCTGGTTTTGCGGGCTGGTGACCGTATTGGCCTGGTCGGCACCAATGGCTCGGGAAAAACGACTCTGATCAAATTGCTGGTTGGGGAGTTACAGCCGCAAAGCGGGAAAATCGTGACCGCCAAAGGGGTGAAATTCGGTTATTTTTCGCAACACCAGCTGGAAACCTTGTCGCTTGAACAGAGTCCTTTGCAGCATCTGTTGAAATTGCCCGAGGCCCCGAGCGATCAGGAGGCAAGAGATTTTCTTGGCGGGTTTGGCTTTTCCAATCAGCAGTGCCTCGATCCGATCAATTGTTTTTCCGGCGGAGAAAAAGCGCGTCTGGCGCTGGCGATCATCGTATTTCAGCAGCCTAACTTAATCATTCTTGACGAGCCGACTAATCACTTGGACATGGAAACTCGGGATGCGCTGGAGATGGCGCTGCAGGAATTCAGCGGGGCTTTGATTGTCGTGAGTCACGATAAGCATCTGCTGGCCTCGATTGCGGATCAATTCTGGTGGGTTCATGAGGGCGATGTCAGTCATTTTCAGGGAGACCTTGATGCGTATTTGCAGGCGCAGTTAAAACGGATCAGGCAGCAGTCGAGCGAGCAAAAATCCGAAGGCGCCAACAAAACGCCGAATCGCAAGCAGAAACGTCAGGAAAATGCACAGCAGCGTAAGTTGCTGGAAGGGCGGCTGAAACCTTATAAATCTAAACAAAAGAAAGCCGAAGATGAGTTAGTGAAACTTCAGCAGCAGTTGGTCGAGTATCATGCTTTGATGGAGGATCAGAGTTTGTACGAGGATGGAAATCAGGAGCGCTTGCAAGACTGCTTAAAGCAAGAGGCAATCTGCCAGCAGAAGCATGAGGAGCTGGAAATGCAGTGGTTGGAATTGGAGGAAATGATCCAAACTATCCGTGAAGAATTCGAAAATGATTAATTGAATTGCTGAATTTAATTGAATTGCAAAAATGAAAAACGCCCGAATTCGGGCGTTTTTTGTGCGTGGATACGCGGATGGTTTGCCTTATTTGAAAGCGCAACCGTGTTTAAAACCGAATTTGCGCAGAATTTTAACCATCGGACAGAAACCTGTCAGACCGGCAAACAACAAGTTGGCGCCAACGAATCCGGTTAAGTACAACCAGGCTTGGTCGTGGTAAACGCTTAATAGCGTGCTTGCCAGTACAACCGTTCCTGCGATCAGCATAATGATTTTTTCAATGGTCATGGTTTCAACACCTCATAAATCGATAAAGAATCAGGTTCGCCGCCCAGTACAAAATGCTAACTGTCTTGAGCTTTGTCGCGATAAATAAGCTTTCTTTAGCTATAAGCTTATTTTTAAAATGGCGCCTATTTTAGCATTTTTGGCTTGTAAAACAATCGCTTTGCTTTTTTTTACCGGTGAAATAAACGCTTTTTCTTTGAAAATACACCGTAAATCAGTATAATTTTCAGCCTAAAATTTAGACCAATTGCGATGTTCGGTTGGTTTATCCATTGGTTGAAATATTCAAAAATTTGAGATTCTAATATGCAAGTAACTGTAGAAAAGCCGGAACAAGGCCTTGAACACAAAATGACGGTCAGCTTTCCGTCTGGTGATCTAAACGCAAGCGTTGAAAAACGTTTAAACGAGATTCGTCGCACCATTAAAATGGATGGTTTCCGTCCTGGTAAGGTTCCTTTGAACGTTGTTAAAAAACGTCACGGTGCGCAAGTTCATCAGGAAATTATGGGCGAAGCCTTGCAAAAAGCTTTTTATGATGCGGTTGAGCAAGAATCTTTGCAGGTTGCTGGTTATCCGATGTTTGATGAGTTGAACGATGCAGATGGTCAGATTACTTTCACGGCTCGTTTTGAAACTTATCCGGAAATCGCTTTACCTGAATTCGGCTCAATTAAAGTTGAGAAGGTGAATGCGGAAGTAACCGAGGAAGATGTTACCAAGATGATCGATCGTCTGCGTGAGCAGCGTATGGCTTGGAAACCGTCTAAAAGTGCCGCCAAAAAAGCGAAGCTGGGCGAGCAAGTAATTATCGATTTCGTCGGTAAAGTCGATGGAGAAGCTTTTGAAGGCGGTTCTGCGGAAAATGTTCCTCTTGAGCTGGGTTCAGGTCGCATGATTCCTGGTTTCGAAGACGGCATTGTCGGTATGAAGAAAGGGGAAGAAAAAACCATCGAAGTGACTTTCCCGGAAGAATATCACGCGGAAAATCTGAAAGGCAAAACTGCAACTTTCGATATCACTGTTCACTCGATTTCAACTAAGCAGCTTCCTGAAGTTGATGAAGAGTTCGTCAGCTCGTTTGGCATTGAAGACGGTAAGGTTGAATCTTTGACTCAGGAAATCAAAGACAGCATGGTGAAGGAACTTGAGCGTGCAGTTGAAAGCGCTAACCGTTCTTCCGTGCTGAAAGCTGTCGAGCAAATTGTCGATGTGCAGCTTCCGAAATCTCTGGTTGAAAAAGAAGTCAAGAGCCTGATGGATCAAATGGTTCAGAACATGCAGCAGCAAGGTATGAACGCTGCCGATGTGAATATCGAAGCGGCTCAATTTGAAGATCAGGCGCGTGAGCGCGTGAAGCTTGGTCTGATCATTGGTGATCTGATCAAAGCCAACAGTCTTGAAGCCAGCGATGAGGAAGTTGAAGCTTATATCAGCGAGCAGGCTTCTTCTTATGAAGAGCCTCAGGAAGTCATTAACTGGTATGCGCAGAACCCGGGTGCAAGATACGAAATCCGCGCCATGTTAGTTGAGAACAAGGTTGCTGAGAAGATCCTGGCCGAAGCTGATGTAACGGAAGTCAGCAAGTCTTTTGACGAAGTCATTCGTCCGGCTGCCTAAGTCTTAAAAATCTGACTTAAATCAAAAAAACTTAATCCTGGTGGTGAAAGAAGATGTTTATCACCGGGGTTAAGTTTTTTTTTGTCCGAGAAACGGCTAATATAGAAGCCAACATCAGCGAAAAAACAAGTTAGACCGCGATAGGAAATAAAATAAAACATGGAAAATATGATTCACAATGCATTAGTACCAATGGTCATCGAACAGACCAGTCGAGGCGAAAGATCCTACGATATTTATTCAAGATTGTTGAAAGAGCGGGTGATTTTTCTGGTCGGACAGGTCGAGGATCATATGGCAAATTTGATCGTGGCCCAGATGTTGTTTTTGGAGTCGGAAAACCCCGATAAAGACATTCACCTGTATATCAACTCCCCCGGCGGCAGTGTGACAGCCGGCATGGCGATTTACGACACCATGCGTTTTATCAAGCCGGATGTCAGCACCATGTGTATCGGGCAGGCGGCGAGCATGGGGTCTTTTTTATTGTCTGCGGGTGCAAAAGGCAAACGTTTTGCATTACCCAATTCCCGTGTAATGATTCATCAGCCGTTGGGCGGCTTCCAAGGTCAGGCGAGCGATATTCAGATTCATGCTCAGGAGATTCTGCAAATCAAGGATAAATTAAACCGTGCTTTGGCCGATCATACTGGACAGGAGTTGTCCATAATTGAAAAGGATACGGATCGAGATAATTTTATGAGCGCCGATCAAGCGTGCGAATACGGTTTGATCGATCGCGTTATCAGCAGTCGATAGGTGAAGAGGATGAGTCACGATAAAACATTACATTGCTCTTTCTGTGGAAAGGGTCAAGACGAAGTTCGTAAGCTGATTGCAGGGCCTTCAGTGTACATCTGCGACGAATGCGTTGAGTTGTGCAACGATATTCTGCGTGAAGAGTTCGGTGAAGAAGATATCGGCAAGTTTGAGCTTGAATCTTTGCCGACGCCTCATGAAATCAGTCAGATTCTCGACGATTATGTCATTGGTCAGCACCAGGCGAAGAAAGTGCTTTCTGTAGCGGTTTATAACCACTATAAGCGGTTGCAGAATGCACACATCAAAGATGATGTTGAGCTGACTAAAAGTAATATCCTGTTGATCGGCCCGACGGGCTCCGGTAAGACCTTGCTGGCGCAAACTCTGGCGCGCTTGCTTGATGTTCCTTTCGCAATTGCCGACGCAACCACGCTAACCGAAGCCGGTTATGTCGGTGAGGATGTGGAAAGCATTATCTTGAAGTTGTTGCAACGTTGCGATAACGACCCTGAAAAAGCCGAGCGCGGGATTATCTACATTGATGAGATCGATAAAATTACGCGCAAATCTGAAAATCCGTCAATCACACGTGACGTGTCGGGTGAAGGGGTTCAGCAGGCATTGTTGAAGCTGGTTGAAGGAACCATGGCTTCGGTACCTCCTCAAGGCGGAAGAAAGCACCCTAATCAAGATATGATTCAGGTCGATACCTCGAAAATTCTGTTTGTTGTCGGTGGTGCTTTCGAAGGCTTGGACAAAATCATCGATCAGCGTATCGAAAAAGATGTCGGAATAGGCTTCTCGGCTCAGGTTCGTAGTGAAGACAACAAGTTGAGTTTGACCGAGAAGTTCTGTCAGATCGAACCGGAAGATTTAATTAAATTTGGTTTGATTCCCGAATTTGTCGGACGTTTACCGATGGTTGCCGCACTGGAAGAGCTGAATGAAGAGGCTTTGGTGCAAATTCTGACTGAACCGAAAAATGCTTTGGTGAAACAATTTCAGAAAATGTTTGAACTGGAAGGGGCCGAGCTTCAGTTCCGCAAGGACGCCTTACTTGAAATCGCACGGTTGGCAATCGAGCGAAAAACCGGTGCGCGAGGACTGCGTTCAATCATGGAGCAGTTGCTGCTTGATACGATGTATGACCTGCCCAGCTTGAAAAATGTCGATAAAGTCGTTATTAACAAAGCAGTGATTCAAGGTAAGAAATCGCCGATGCTGGTTTATCAAGAAGAAGCGACTCCAAAAGCCTCCAGTGAATAAATGCCTGACGAAAGTCGGGCTCACATTCGAAACCGGCAGGCGTCGGTTTCTTCATCCTTCTGCTTTTCCGTTACCTTGTTGAATGAAAAGCAGCTTACCTTTTTCGATTAACCCTGAAATACGGGTTCATGTACAGGAATGGCTCTCTTTTCGTATTTGCTGGCCAATTTGCAAAGAGAGAAAACGACATGAAGCCGCGTATTTAGAAGAAAACCGATAAATATCTGAAGACGCGAAAACGCGGGATTAAATAATTTAAAAGCGGGTTTTAGAGGCGCGTTTTAAAGAAGCGGATACGCTACAAGGATCGAGATGAATATAGATCAGATTGAAATGAAAATGAATGTGCTGGTGCTGCCGTTACGTGATGTGGTTGTCTTTCCCGGTAATGTCATGCCGTTGTTTGTTGGCCGAGAAAAGTCGATTCGTGCTTTAAATGAAGCGATGAACGGTGATAAGCAGATTTTTCTGGTGGCTCAAAAGAGCGCGGAACTGGATGTTCCCAGTCTGGAAGACTTGTATGAAGTTGGCACCATGGCCAATATTTTGCAGTTATTGAAACTTCCCGACGGAACCGTCAAAGTTCTGGTTGAAGGTGTTGAGCGCTTCAATCTTTTGGCTTTGAACAATGATGAAAGTGTTTTGATGGGGGATGTGCGTGCCGTTCAATCGCATGAAGATAATCCTGCCGATGAAATGGTTTTGATGCGTACACTGAAAGAGCGGTTTTCTGCTTTCGCCGATCATAAAAAGAAAATTCCTTCCGAGGTTCGGAACTCTCTTCAAAAAGAAGATAACCCGGATCGAATGGTGGACCTGATTTCTGCCAATTTGAATCTCGGGGTTAAGGAGAAGCAAACTCTGCTGGAAATGACGTCGGTCAGCGAACGTCTGGAACGGGTTTTGGCGATGGTTGAAACCGAATTGGAATTGCTGGAATCGGAAAAAAGGATTACGACTCGGGTTAAAAAACAGATGGATAAAACTCAGCGAGAGTATTATCTGAATGAAAAAATCAAGGCGATTCACAGTGAACTGGCCGGCGGTGATGAAGCCGTTGTCAATGAGCTTGACCAGTTGAATGAACGTATTGAAAAAGCCGGCATGAGCGCCGAGGCGAAGCAGAAAGCGCAGACTGAACTGAAAAAGCTGAAAATGATGCCGGCTCAGTCCTCTGAAGCGACCGTTGTGCGAAATTATCTTGACTGGCTAATCGATATTCCATGGAAAAAACGCAGCCGGGTGTCCAATGATCTCCCGAAAGCTCAGACGATTTTGGATTCTCAGCATTACGGTCTGGAGAAAGTCAAAGAACGCATTATTGAATACCTTGCGGTGCAAAAGCGCGTGAAGAAGATGAAAGGGCCGATTTTGTGTTTAGTCGGGCCGCCAGGTGTCGGTAAAACCTCTTTGGCTAAATCGATCGCCGAAGCGACCAATCGAAAATATGTACGTATGGCTTTAGGCGGGGTGAGGGACGAGGCAGAAATCCGCGGGCACCGTAAAACCTATATAGGCGCGCTCCCGGGAAAAATCATTCAAAAGATGCAGAGTGCTGGTACTAAGAACCCGCTGTTTTTACTGGATGAGATCGATAAGATGTCAAGCGACCTGCGAGGTGATCCGGCTTCGGCATTGCTGGAAGTGTTGGACCCTGAACAGAACCACACTTTTAACGACCATTATCTGGAGGTCGACTACGATTTGTCGGATGTGATGTTTGTCGCAACGTCAAACTCGATGGACATTCCGGAAGCTTTGCTGGATCGAATGGAAGTCATTAATTTATCCGGCTATACCGAACCGGAAAAGTTAAATATTGCCCAACGTCACCTCTTGCCGAAATCGAAAAAAGAGCATGGCATTAAGGCGAGTGAGCTGGATGTGACAGAAGGCGCGATTCGTGCGATTATTCAAACCTATACCCGCGAAGCAGGAGTTCGCCTGTTAGCACGTGAATTGGCAAAAATCTGTCGTAAGGCCGTAAAAAAACTGGTCTTTGACGATTCTTTGAAAAGCATTTGCGTAGATAGTGCCGACTTGGAAGATTATTTGGGCGTTGCCCGCTACCGTATCGGCTTGGCGGACGAAGAAAACCGTATTGGACAGGTCTCCGGTCTGGCGTGGACTCGTGTCGGCGGTGATTTGCTTCGAATCGAAGCGACCGCTATGCCCGGAAAAGGTAAGCTTTCCAGCACCGGTCAGTTAGGGAGCGTCATGCAGGAATCGGTGCAGACTGCGATGAGTGTCATTCGCAGCCGTTCCAAGGATTTGAATCTGACGGAAGATTTTTACGAGAATTTCGATCTCCATCTGCATTTTCCCGAGGGGGCAACCAAAAAAGATGGCCCCAGTGCGGGGATTGCTATCTGTACGGCCATTACATCGGTTTTAACGAATATCCCGGTTAGAGCCGATGTCGCAATGACTGGCGAAATTACCTTGCGCGGAGAAGTTCTGCCGATAGGAGGCCTTAAAGAAAAACTGCTGGCGGCTCTGAGAGGCGGGATTAAAACAGTACTGATTCCGCACGATAATGTTCGTGATCTGGCAGAGGTGCCGGATGAAGTGAAAAATCACTTGGACATTCATCCGGTTCGTTGGGTGGATGAAGTCTTGGAGCTGGCGTTGACGATTGCCCCGAAATCAATGCAAAGCAAGGCAGGTAAAGGCATTGAGACGGAAATCGATCCTCCTGTGTTTGATAAGGGAAATCGGCGTAATCCGCAGAAAAATCGCAGTGAACATCACTAATAGAGCCCATTTCAAGGGTTTTAGGGGAATTTTGCTTGACACTTCGAATAGAGGATTGCTATAAATGCCTAAGCCTTAGTGGTGGATATGACATAAGAAACGTAACTCATGGAGAATCAAATGAATAAATCTGAACTAGTAAGCGCAATCGCGGAAGAAGCTGGACTAACCAAAGCGGATGCAGCCAAGGCATTGGATGCAACAGTTTCCGCAATTACTAAAGCAATGAGCGCAGGCGATACCGTTGCGATTATCGGTTTCGGAACTTTCAAGGTTGGCGAGCGTGCAGCACGTACCGGCCGCAACCCGCAAACAGGTGCCGAAATGCAAATTCCTGCTGCTAAAGTTCCAAAATTTACCGCTGGTAAGGCTTTGAAAGACGCAGTGAACTAAGTTGTAAAAAAAGTGACAAAAAAGCGTTAAATTTATTTGACATGCTCTCCCAACTCTCTATAATACGCCACATCAATTAAGGACGCCAAGTAAGGCCCAGAGCGGCTTAGAGGCAACTTGATTGGGTGATTAGCTCAGTTGGGAGAGCATCGCCCTTACAAGGCGAGGGTCACTGGTTCGAGCCCAGTATCACCCACCACGGAGCGGTAGTTCAGCTGGTTAGAATACCTGCCTGTCACGCAGGGGGTCGCGGGTTCGAATCCCGTCCGCTCCGCCATATTTAGAAGGTAGTTTGTTAACTACCTTTTTTATTGCAAATCGACAGGAGTTTGCAATAAGTATCCGGAATGCATTCAGCAAGTAAGACAGATCCGGTTTTTTTATCCTGGGTGATTAGCTCAGTTGGGAGAGCATCGCCCTTACAAGGCGAGGGTCACTGGTTCGAGCCCAGTATCACCCACCATACAATCTGGAGCGGTAGTTCAGCTGGTTAGAATACCTGCCTGTCACGCAGGGGGTCGCGGGTTCGAATCCCGTCCGCTCCGCCATTATTTTAAAAAGCCACCTCGGGTCTTCCAGGTGGCTTTTTTCATTTTTCGAACAGATAAAACAAGATACCATTCTGATTGAGAAAAAAGCTTTAAAACCTTTCTGATCAGACCTGCGCAGGTTTGTTCTTGCGCCGGTTATGACGATCCTAATGACTTTGAAATTTTCGCATTTGAGTAAATTTCAAATAAAAAAATACCAGCTTGTTGCTGGTATTGTCTGTTAAAAATGAGATAAAACATCTAGATGCACATTTAGATACATATGGGGCGAGTTGCTGCGAGTAAAGTTCAGTATGACCTGAATAAGAAGAAAGCAGCAACCTGTGAACCAGATGGTTTAAGTATTTTTAATTGGAAGCGGTAATATTATATCCACCATCTACATAAGTGATCTCGCCGGTAATGCCGGATGCCAGGTCGGAGCAGAGGAAGGCCGCAGTATTGCCGACTTCTTCAATGGTGACATTGCGACGCAGAGGGGTTGAAGCAGCCGCTTTATCCAGCATGCTGCGGAAGTCCTTGATGCCTGCTGCGGCGAGTGTTCGAATCGGTCCTGCCGAGACCGCGTTGACGCGAATCCCTTCCTGACCAAGGTCGGCGGCCAGATAACGCACAGTTGCTTCCAGAGACGCTTTGGCAATTCCCATGACGTTGTAGTTAGGCACGGCACGCTCGGCGCCAAGGTAAGAAACCGTCAGGACGGAACCGTTTTTGGCTTTTAACATTTCATGCGCCGCTTTGGCGCAAGCTGTGAGGCTATAGGCAGAAATGTCGTGAGCAATTTTAAAGCCTTCACGGGTTGAGGCATCGATCATGCGGCCTTCAAGTTCTTCGCGCGGCGCGAAAGCAACCGAATGTACCAGAATATCTAAACCATCCCATTCTTTACCTAGTTCGGCAAAAACCTGATTGACTTCTGCATCGTCGGAAACATCTAAGGGAAGTACGATGGATGACCCCAGCTCTTCGGCAATTTTCTCGACGCGACCTTTCAGTTTCTCGTTTTGATAGGTCAAGGCGATCTCGGCGCCTTGTTCATGCATTTGTTTAGCAATCCCGTAGGCGATCGATTTGTTATTGGCAACACCAATAATTAAAGCTTTTTTTCCTGCTAGGAATCCCATAGAGTTCTCCCGAAGTTATCGTTTTTGGAATTAGGAAGTCATCTTCCGATTTTAAGGGGCATTATAACGTTAAATTATTGGTTATAATGCCTCTATTCCCGGGAAAATGCTGCCTTTAACCGATGACGCGCGGGGCTCAGGCGTTCCCGCAGACAGATAATAGAACGGAGTGATTGGATTTGTTCAATTCAGGGTGGATTTGGAAAACGGCTTTTAAGACTTCCAGCAGTTTCCGGATGCCATCACTTTTTTTGGCTTCGATTTTCATTTTTTTCAGTACGAATGTTTCAGCTGGTTTTCTCGGCGTGTGGAATAGTCCTTATGCTTCTGATGAAATTGCCTCGAAAACGCTGTTCAGTTCTTTTTCTTCTCCACCGAAACATCTTGATCCGGTTATTTCGTATAACGCGAACGAATGGTCGATCATCAGCCAAATCTACGAACCGCCGCTACAGTATCATTATCTGAAACGCCCTTATACTCTGGAAGCCTTGACTTTAAAAGCATTGCCGCAGGTTCGTTATCTGGATAGCGGTCTGCAAGAAGTTACGGAAGGTGATCCGGCGATTGCTTTCAGCGAATATCATTTTGAAATCAAGCCGAACATCCGTTATCAGCCCCATCCGGCATTTGCGCGCTTTAAAGACGGACGCTATCGATACCTGAATATGCAACCACAGGCCTTGGAGGGAATTCGTTCTCCTGGCGATTTTGCGCATCAATCGACACGCGAGCTGTTTGCCGAGGACTATGTGTATGCGATTAAAAGAATGGCGTTGCGCCAGAACCATTCTCCGATCCTGGATGCCATGAAACAGTATATTGATGGTCTGGACGAATTTTCGGAACGGGTGACGGCTTCCTACGGAGCCTTGCTTACAGCCGAGAGTAAATCAAAAGATGAAGTGTTTTTTGACTTGAGAAAGGAAATGATAAGCGGTGTTCAAGTTATTGATGAATATCGTTATAAAATACGGATTAAAGGTATTTACCCGCAATTTTTATATTGGTTGAGCATGAACTTTTTTGCCCCGGTTCCCTGGGAAGCCGTCCGTTTTTATAAACAGGAACCTTTGGTTGAAAAAAATCTTACTCTGGATACCTATCCGGTTGGAACCGGAGCATTTTATCTGGCCGAGAATAACCCTAATCGCCGAATGCGATTGCTCAGAAACCCTTATTTTTCTCATGCTGTCTACCCGAGCGATGGCCTTGCGGAAGGTGCCGATCCGAAACTTTTGGAAGACGCCGGCAAGCCGTTGCCGTTTTTGAATGAAGTGATCTATTCTCTGGAGAAGGAAAGCGTTCCATTATGGAATAAATTTCTTCAAGGGTACTATGACGCCTCTGGCGTCGGTTCGGACAGTTTTGATCAGGCGATCAGTGTGTCTTCAAGCGGTGGCATGAATTTAACTGCAGCCATGAAGAATAAGGGCATTCGTTTCCTCAATGAAGTCGAGCCGACGGTTTTTTATTTCGGTTTTAACATGGCGGATCCGGTGGTAGGTGGCTACGATGAGAAAAAGCGCAAATTACGGCGAGCCATCAGTATTGCGTTGAATATTGAAGAATACATTTCCATCTTTCTGAATGGTCGGGGATTGGCGGCTCAGGGGCCGATTCCTCCCGGGATTTTCGGTTATCGAGAAGGCCAAGCAGGAATGAATCCTTATATCTACGACTGGAAACAGGGCCGGGCCCAGCGTAAACCGATTGAGGAAGCAAAAAAATTGCTTGCCGAAGCCGGTTATCCAGGAGGTAAATCTCCTGATGGGGCGCCTTTGAAACTGTACTATGACACTTCGGCAACCGGCCCCGACAGCAAGGCTCTGTTGAACTGGTACCGCAAACAGTTTGCCAAGCTCGGAATCGAGCTGGTCATTCGCTCGACGGACTATAACCGTTTTCAAGACAAGGTAAGAGGCGCAAAGGCTCAGATGTTTTCTTGGGGCTGGAATGCGGATTATCCCGATCCGGAAAATTTTCTGTTTCTACTATATGGGGCGAATGCCGCAGTGAATACCAATGGCACCGGAATTAATAGCAGTAATTATGATAATCCGGAATTTGATCGATTGTTTTTGCAGATGAAGACTTTGAAGAATGGAGAGCAACGTCTTGAATTAATTGACCAAATGTTAGAAATTCTCCGCAGAGATGCTCCCTGGTCCTGGGGATTCAGCCCGAAATCACTGGCTCTGTATCATCGTTGGCTCGAAAATATGTGGGCCAACCCGCTGGCGAATAATACGCTGAAATATAAGGATCTTGATGTGACACAGCGATCGGAAGCTTTGCAAGAGTGGAATCGACCGGTGATCTGGCCTTTATTGGCCATATTGGTTTTGCTGGCGATGGTTTCGATTCCGCTTCGTACCGCTTATCGCCGGAGGCAGGAGCGAACTCTGGCATTCAAGGATGTAGGGACGGATTAGTTAATGCTGGCTTATATTATAAAACGTCTGTTGTTTGCCGTACCGATTCTGCTCGGGGTGAATCTGATCACTTTTGCTTTGTTCTTCGGAATCAATACGCCGGATAATATGGCTCGTGCGCAACTGGGAGCCAAACAGACAACGCCTGAAATGATTGAAGCCTGGAAAGTGGAGCGCGGTTATGACAAGCCGCTGTTTTTCAACGGCGAGACATCGGGTGCCGATCAGGTTTTGGATACTTTGTTTGTACAGGAATCAATCAAGCTTTTTCAGTTTGATTTCGGGCGGTCGGACAGTGGGCGTCAGATCAGCGCTGATATTCAGGAGCGGATGTGGCCTTCGCTGGCAATCGCCTTGCCGACGTTTATCATCGGCTTGTTCACCAACATTGCCGTGGCTTTGCTGCTGGTTTTGTTTCGTGCCAGCGCATTGGATAGAAGCGCAATGGTGCTTGCGGTTATTTTAATGTCGATTTCCGGGCTGTTTTACATTATTGCCGCGCAGGTGGTGTTTGGAAAAATATTGCACTGGGTACCGATCTCCGGTTATGAGTCCGGCTGGAGTATGTGGAAGTTCATTGTTTTGCCCGTATTTATCGGTGTGATTGCCGGGATCGGCGCCGGTGTGCGCTGGTATCGGAGTATTTTTCTGGAGGAAATTCATAAAGATTATGTCCGCAGTGCCCGAGCAAAAGGCTTGTCGGAAATTCAGGTATTGTTTAAACACCTGTTGAAAAACGGCATGCTGCCGATATTAACCGGTGTGGTTGTGGTTATTCCGACATTGTTCATGGGGAGTTTGATTATGGAATCCTTCTTTGGTATTCCCGGTCTGGGAAGCTATACCATCGACGCCATTCAATCTCAGGATTTTTCGATTGTGAAAGCAATGGTCTTTTTGGGCTCGGTTCTGTATATCATTGGTTTGATTCTGACGGATATTGCTTACAGCTGGTTTGATCCGCGGGTGCGCTTAAGATGACACCAGTTTTTTTATGGACTGACTTGATGATCTGGTTGTTGTTCGCAGCAATGGTCTGGGGTTTGCGCTCGATCCGAAAATCCAAACAGGCCCGTAAGCAGTGGCGGGAAATCTTCGAATCACCGATTGCGATGGCATCTGCTGTTGTTTTGAGTTTTTATGTCTTGATCGCTTTAAGCGACTCGCTGCATATGAAATTTCAGCAGGAAAGCCGATGGGCGCCGACGGGATACGAAAATCAGGTTCTCAGTCTGCTGGATTTATCACTCTGGCATCTGGTTAAACATCAGGAAAGAACCTACTCGGCTCCTTTTTCTTCCGAAGAATACAGCAGGTCAATCCGTTACGCCGAAGACGGACAGGTTCAGCAGATTTACCGTCCGCTGCAATTTGCGGCATCCCATTTGGAGAACCCAGAGAGTCGCGATGAATTCTGGAAAGATGTCGGAGCCAAGGCTGCGATTGGTCTCTTGGCGGGAGTAGGGCTGACGTTGGCGATTTTTATTTTTCATGGCTATTTCAGGGTGCGCGCCTACGTAAAGCGCGATATCCGCGTGAAACCGAAAAAACTGCCATGGCGTTCGGGCTATTTTATGCTCCTCCTGTTGCTGGCTGTTTTCGGCGCATTATATTATTTGAGTTATTTCTACCATGTTCTCGGCACGGATAAGGTCGGTGAGGATGTTTTTTATCAGGCGCTGAAAAGTGTTCGTACCGGGGTACTGATCGGTTCTTTGACGACCTTGGTCATGTTGCCTCTTGCTCTGTTTCTCGGCATCAGTGCCGGCTATTTCAAAGGCTGGATCGATGATGTGATTCAGTATCTTTACACGACCTTGAATTCAATTCCCGGTGTATTGCTGATCGCCGCGGCAGTGCTGGTCATGCAATCATGGATGACGCTGCATCCAGCCGGTTTCGGCAGTAGTGAGGAGCGTGCCGATCTGCGTTTGCTGTTTCTGATTTTTATTCTCGGGATGACAAGCTGGACCGGGTTGTGCAGGCTGTTGAGAGCGGAAACGCTGAAAATTTCGCAGTTGGAATATATTCAGTCAGCAAAGGCCTTCGGCATGGGTGGGATGACATTGATTTACCGACATATCATGCCGAATCTGATGCATCTGGTTCTGATTGCGGTTGTCTTGGATTTCAGTGGCCTGGTACTGGCTGAGGCGGTGTTGTCTTATGTGGGTGTTGGCGTTGATCCGACAACCTACAGCTGGGGAAATATGATTAATCAGGCACGTCTTGAAATGGCGCGTGAACCCATGGTTTGGTGGTCTCTGTTGTCGGCATTTATTTTCATGTTTATCCTGGTTTTGGCAGCAAACCTGTTTGCCGACCGGGTACAGTGGGTTCTGAACCCGCGAAATTCATAACAGTACAGGAAGCGTTCATGTCTAAGCACCATCCGGTTTTAAGTCTCTCTCAGTTATCGATTCGCATCGCTGGTGAGGATTTGGTGAAGAACATCACTTTCGATATGTATCCTGGCGAAATTTTTGCACTCGTTGGCGAGTCCGGTAGTGGAAAATCCTTAACTTCTCTGGCCGTCATGCGCCTGCTTGCCGAAGGTTTGTCGATTGATCCGCGAAGTCGCATCCGTCTCGGTGAAACCGATTTGATGGCCCGAAGTGAGCGGGAAATGCAATCGATTCGCGGCAAGCGGGTAGCGATGATTTTTCAAGAACCGATGACATCTCTGAATCCGGTTATTAAAGTCGGGGAGCAGGTTGCCGAAGTCTTAAGGTTGCATTTGGGATTAAGCTCGCGTGAAGCGAAAGCCAAAGTCATTGAGCTGTTTGGTGAAGTCGGAATTCCGGAACCGGCAGAACGCTATAACTGGTATCCGCATCAACTTTCCGGGGGGCAGAAGCAACGGGTGATGATTGCCATGGCTCTGGCCTGTGAACCTGACTTGTTGATTGCCGATGAGCCGACGACAGCTCTGGATGTGACGATTCAGGCACAGGTCTTGAATCTGCTGAAACAGTTGCGCGACGAACGAGGTCTCGCCATTCTGTTTATTACCCACGATATGGGGGTCGTATACGATATTGCCGATACGGTTGCCGTCATGCGTAAAGGCGAACTGGTTGAATTGGCGCATAAAGAAGGTTTCTTTGAGCATCCCAAACACAGCTATACCCGACAGCTTCTGAAAGATTCTATTCCGCGAATTCGACACCGCCACCTTGAGGATAAGCAGGCGTTACTGGAATTGAATGATTTGCAGGTGCATTTTCCTGTTCGGAAAGGTGTGTTTCAGCGAAAAGTGGCGGATTTGAAGGCGGTGGATGGTGTGACTCTGGAAATTGCCAGAGGAGAGACCTTGGCGCTGGTCGGTGAATCAGGAAGTGGCAAAAGCACCATTGGGCAGGCGATTCTGCGTTTGGTACAGGCTCGCGATGGGGAAATTCGCTGGATGGACAAGGAGAAGGGCTGGATTGATTTACGCCCTTTAAAGGAACGCGAAATGCGTCCTTATCGCAAGCAGATACAGGTGATTTTTCAGGATCCGTTTTCGGCTTTAAATCCAAGAATGACGGTTTTAGAAATTATTCGGGAAGGTATGGTGACCTTGCAGGTCGGTTCGCAGGATCCGGCAGAGCAGGAGGCGCGTGTTGACCAATTATTGTTGCAAGTTGGTTTATTTCCGGAGCATAAAGATCGTTACCCGCACGAATTTTCCGGTGGGCAGCGCCAGAGAATCGGTATTGCTCGCGCTTTGGCCGTTGAGCCGGAATTGATTATTTGCGATGAGCCGACCAGTGCTTTGGATGTGTCGGTGCGTTCTCAGGTTTTGAAATTACTGGATGATTTGCAGCAAAAGTACGGACTGTCTTATCTGTTCATTACCCATGATCTGTCCATCGTACCGACGATTGCACATAAAGTGGCGGTAATGCAGCAAGGAAAAATTGTTGAGAGCGGCAGTGTGGATGAGGTGATAGGACATCCTCAGCACCCTTATACTCGGCAACTGCTGGATTCTGCGCCCAGTTTGGTGAAAGAGCGCATTCTGTGATTTTTCTGCTGATTTGATGAGAGGGTGATGGGCATGCCCAGCGAGCCATTGGCTTCTCAGTTAAGTCGTTTGATCCATTGATCGCATTCGTCTTGCAGCAAGGCGTTATAAATCGATTTGGCGGCATTGGCGGCACTGGTTAATTCATACGGGTTTTCACCGGGATAGAGACGTCCTCGGGTGTCGCTTGCGAACGCTGGCAGTTCGGCCAGATAACAATTCAATTTCGAAGTCGAATTTTCGGCAGCAACGCTTTCCATTAATTGTGCCAAGCCGGCTTTGGCTACGCCGTAGGCTCCGTAATAAGCCGGTGTTTTTTTGCTGTCCAGATCTGTTACGGCACACAGTTTGCCTTGTTTTGCCGTCTTCAATAACGGTAAAGTCTGCTGAATCAGATGAAAATTGGCATTCAGGTTTGTGTGAAGCACTTCGTACCATTGGCTGTAGTCGAAATGTTCGATCGGGGTAAATGCCGGAAGAATGGCTGCATTCAATACGACAGCATCCAATCCTTGCGGATAGGCCTCCGATAGAATGGATTGCATGTTCTGGTAATCATTAATATTAGCGCCTAGCAAATCGATAGGGTATAAGGCGACGCGCTCCTCACTGTCTTTCAATTCGTCGTACAGTGCATTCAGGGCTTTCAATTCCTTATCTAGCAAAATCAATTGATGGCCGGCATCATATAACTGAATGCTCAGTTCGCGTCCGAGACCTTTGGCTGCTCCGGTAATGAGATAGGTTTTTGGTTGCATGGAATTACTGCTCCGCAAGATCGATCAGAAAACGGCTTAACTCATAGGGTGTGCCAAAATGCAGGTTTGCCGGCCAGTCGGATTGGGATGCTGTTTCCGGCAAGTAGCCATACCAGGCAGCGGCAGTTTGCATTCCAGCGTTAATTCCGGCTTCGATGTCGCGTGGGTGATCGCCAATGTACAGGCATTCTTCGGGCGGAAAACCGCAGGCTTCCGCCGCTAGCCACATAGGTTGAGGGTGAGGTTTCCTCACGTCCAGAGTATCGCCGCAAACGATGGTTTTCGGTTCGCTGGGAAATTGGATGCTTTGTAACAGGCGTTCGGTTAACCAGGTCGGTTTATTGGTGATGATTCCCCAGGGAATGGATTTTTGCGCAAGAGCCTGCATGCCGGTTTCCAATCCTGGAAAGAGGCGAGTGTGGCGATCGATATTATCGAAGTAGATTTTCAGAAAATGCTGACGACGCTGTTCAAGTTCTTCCCCGTCCAATTGCGGGAAGGCAAGTTTGGTCATTGCCAGACCGCCTTGAGAGACGGTTTTGCGTATATCCTGATAATTTAATCTGGGTTGTTCGAAGTCGCTGCAGGTTTGGTTTAAGGCGTAACTGAAATCAAATGATGTGTCTAACAGCGTGCCGTCCAAGTCAAAAAGGATACATTTTAGTTGCATGATAATTTCTTTATTTTCAATCTGCCAGAGGCGGAAGTTCTAAAGGTTTCTGATAAGCCATAAGATAGTTGACGTCTAGCTTGTCATTCAGTCCATAACGTTCCAGCAATGGATTGAATTCAATTCCGGCACCCTGTTTCAATAATAGACCGCTTTGTCTGGCCATGGCATCCAGTTCTGCCGGGGTGATGAATTTATCGTGGGTATGAGTGCCTTTCGGAACCAGGTTGAGTAGCTGTTCGGCGGCAAGAATCGCCAGGAGGTAGGATTTAAAATTTCGGTTGAGTGTCGAAAAGAAAACCCATCCGCCCAGTTTGACACTGTCGGCGGCAGCTTGAATGATGGCTGCCGGATCAGGAACGTGTTCCAGCATTTCCATGCAGGTTACGATGTCGTGCTTCTCTCGGTGCGCTTTGGCATAGTCTTCGGCGGCAATCAGCCGGTAGTCGACTTTAATACCGGCATCCAGGCCATGCAATTTTGCCACGGTCAGAACCTCTTCAGCCAAATCAATCCCGGTTACTTCAGCGCCGGCCCGAACCAGCGATTCGGACAGAATACCGCCGCCGCAACCGATGTCCAGAATCGATTGGGATTCGATCGGTTGAAAGCGGCGAATAAATTCAAGGCGGAATGGATTGATTTTGTGCAGGGCGGCAAATTCGCCTTCGGTATCCCACCAGGTGTTTGAGAGGCGATTGAAGTTTTCAAGCTCGGCCGGATCGGCGTTGATCTGATGGCTCATGTTGGCTGTTACTCGATATTATGGTTTCTGAGCCGAGACGATGCGCTATTTGGGAGCGCAAAAGCCTCGATGGTGATGTTTTCCAATTGATTCCGCCGCTGAAACGGCTCGATTCAACAAGTATTGGTGCATGATTATACTCTTTTTAGCAGGCTTCGACAGCGGGGTTCAGTGCATTCGTTGCATTTGCGGGACCTTGTCGTTTTGCTGCTTTTCTATTTACTTGAAATCAAAAATGATTTTTTATGAGCTTTTATAAAAAACGCCATAAATCAAAAAATAAGGCGATTTGAGGGGATTTAAATAAAATGTCGACAGGGGGAAAGGGTTTTGTTTTGCTCTGTATTTTGGTGGCTATTTGAAATATAATGACGTTTTTATTAATTTGTTTAGTAATTGATTGGACGATTCAATGACAGAATTCGCACGTGAAATCATTCCTATTTCATTAGAAGATGAAATGGAGCAATCTTATCTCAGTTACGCCATGAGCGTTATTGTCGGGCGGGCTTTGCCAGACGTTCGAGATGGATTGAAACCTGTTCACCGGCGCGTCCTGTACGCAATGAACGAGCTGGGGAATGATTTTAACAAATCTTACAAGAAATCGGCGCGTATCGTCGGGGACGTAATCGGTAAATACCATCCGCACGGTGATACGGCGGTATACGACACGATCGTACGTATGGCACAGCCGTTTTCACTGCGTTATATGCTGGTCGACGGGCAAGGGAACTTTGGTTCCGTCGACGGGGACTCTCCGGCTGCCATGCGTTATACCGAAATCCGCATGGCGAAAATTTCTCATCAATTACTGGCAGACCTTGAAAAAGAAACCGTCGATTTTTCAGAAAACTATGACGGTTCCGAAAGTGAACCGGATGTGCTGCCAACTCGGATTCCGAATTTGTTGGTCAATGGTTCTTCCGGGATTGCCGTCGGTATGGCGACCAATATTCCGCCACATAATTTGACCGAAACGGTCAATGCCTGTCTGGCCTATATCGACGATCCGCAGATTGATATCAACGGCTTGATGGAACATATTCCCGGGCCGGACTTTCCGACATACGGCATCATCAACGGCACCAGTGGTATTCGACAGGCCTATGAGACAGGCCGCGGTCGTGTCCAGATTCGTGCCAGAACCGACGTTGAAACCGACAAATCCGGCAAATCGCAGATTGTCGTCAACGAGATTCCATATCAGGTGAACAAAGCCAAGCTGATTGAGCGAATTGCTGAACTGGTGAAAGAAAAGAAAATTGAAGGCATTACCGCGCTGCGTGACGAATCCGATAAGGATGGGATGCGGATTGTGATCGAACTGCGTCGTGGTGAAGTCCCGGAAGTGGTGATTAACAATCTTTACAAGCAGACTTCGATGCAGACGGTTTTCGGTGTCAATATGGTTGCACTGATCGACGGCCAGCCGAAGTTGCTTAATTTGAAAGAGGTAATCGAAGCCTTTGTTAAGCACCGCCGTGAAGTGGTTACTCGCCGCACTATTTTTGACTTGCGTAAGGCGCGCGAAAAAGCGCATATCTTGGAAGGATTGGCGCTTGCTCTGACAAATATTGATGAGATGATCGAATTGATCAAAGCCTCTCCGAGTCCAGCCGTAGCCAAAGAGCGCATGCTGGAACGTGAATGGCCGATCGGTTCGGTGGTTGATCTTCTTGATCGAGTCGAGTTGGCTGACGTTCGCCCTGAAGATTTGCCTGAAGGTTTCGGTGCCGCTGGTTCAATCTATAAATTGTCTCCGGTTCAAGCCCAGGCGATTTTGGAAATGCGTTTACATCGTTTGACCGGCCTTGAGCAAGACAAAATTATTGAAGAATACAAAGGCTTGCTGGTTAAAATCGCCGAATTCCTGGAAATTTTGCGCAATCCGGATCGTTTGACCGAAGTAGTCAAGGAAGAGTTGCTAGAGGTGGTTGAGCAATTTGGTGATATGCGTCGCAGTGAGATCGACCATGCATATCAGGATCTGGATGCCGAAGATTTAATTGCGGTTGAAGACCGTATCGTAACGCTTTCTCGCGATGGTTATATCAAAACCCAGCCTCTCAGTGACTATCGCGCTCAGAAACGCGGTGGCCGCGGCAAATCCGCTACGGCGATGAAAGAAGAAGATGAAGTCGGGCAGCTGTTTGTTGCCAGTACGCACGATATGCTGCTTTGCTTCTCGAACCGCGGTAAGCTTTACTGGCAGAAAACCTGGCAATTACCAATCGCCAGTCGCGGCAGCCGCGGTAAACCGATCGTGAATATTCTTCCTCTGGAAGAGGGTGAATACATCACTTCGGTTCTACCGGTCGATCAGTTTGACGATGAACGGGCCGTATTCATGGCGACACGAAATTCCATTGTTAAACGCGTTGCCTTGAGTGATTTCTCGCGTCCTCGTGCCAACGGTATTATCGCCGTTGACCTTCTGGATGACGATGAATTGGTCGGGACGGCTTTGACCACTGGTGAACAGGAGATTATGCTGTTCAGCGATGTCGGTAAGGCGATTCGCTTTAAAGAAAGTGATGTTCGTGTGATGGGGCGTACGGCGCGCGGTGTACGTGGTATGAAACTTGGCGAAGGTCAAAAAGTGATCAGCATGCAGGTAGCCCAGCCGGAAACTTTGATTTTGACGGCAACGGAAAACGGTTTCGGAAAATGTACTCCGGTTGAAGACTATTCGACCATTAATCGTGGCGGACAAGGGGTTATCTCAATTAAAACCAGCGACCGCAACGGTAAAGTCGTCTCTGCTGTTGCCGTCGACGCTTCACAGGAAATTGTTTTAATCACTAATAGAGCAACTCTGGTTCGTACGCGTGTGGCGGAAATTTCCGTTGTCGGGCGCAACACTCAGGGGGTTAAGTTGATTAATGTCGGTAAGGGCGAACAAGTCGTCGGCCTTGCCGTCGTCGATATTGAAGATGAAGAGGACTCGCTTGATGAACCTTCACAAGACTCGGTAACCAGCGAAGAATAATACAAAAATTGCGTTAACTGAAAACTGGATTGAAGTCGGTGTATTAAGTTCTTCAATCTTATCTAATTTTAAGGAATGGACATGGCAAGAGCAGCCTTTAATTTTAGTGCTGGGCCGGCGACGTTGCCGGAAGCGGTAATGCGCCGCACACAAGAAGATCTGCTGGATTGGCAGAATACCGGCATGTCGGTAATGGAAATGAGTCATCGAAGTGCGGACTATATGCAATTGGCTCACGAAATGGAAGCCGATCTGCGTGAAGTGATGGCGATTCCCGACAACTATAAAGTGTTGTTTATTCACGGCGGGGCTTCTTTGCAGTTTGCTGCGATTCCACTGAATTTAGCGACCAGCGACGATACGGTGGACTATTTAAATACTGGTGTCTGGTCGACAAAAGCGATTAAAGAAGCATCCCGTTATGCTAACGTGAATGTTATTGCCGGTGGCGAAACCGCCAATCCAACAGAAATTCCACCGATGTCGGAATGGCAGTTCAGTGCTGATGCCAAGTATATTCATGTGTGCGTGAATGAAACCATTACCGGTCTGGAGTTACAGCAGGAGCATATGGATTTTCTATTCGCTCAAGGCAAGCCGGTGATCGCTGATATGTCTTCGAATATCATGTGTCGTGAAATCGATGTCAGCAAGTATGGGATGATTTATGCCGGAGCCCAGAAAAACATTGGTCCGGCCGGTTTGGCGATTGTCATCGTAAGAGAAGATCTGGTCGGTCATGCGCGAGACATTACTCCGACACTTTTAAACTGGCAAACCTATGCTGGTTTCGAATCAATGTTCAACACCCCGGCTACCTTTGCCTGGTATTTGGCTGGGATGGTTTTCAAATGGATCAAGAATGACGTCGGCGGCGTGAAAGCGATCGCTGAAATCAACCGACGAAAAGCGGAAAAACTGTATAGCTACATTGATTCGTCTGGACTCTATGAAAACCATATCGCCGTAGATCAGCGTTCGTGGATGAATGTAACGTTCTCTTTAACCAAAGACGGATTGGATGCGGAATTCCTGGCCCAGTCCAAAGCAGCCAAACTATTAAGTCTGAAAGGTCACAAGGCGTTTGGCGGAATGCGCGCAAGTATTTATAATGCCATGCCGGAAGAGGGAGTGGATGCTCTGATCGAATTTATGCAATCTTTTGCGGATCAACACGCTTAATCACTCTGGAAACCAGTTTAAAAGCAGTAATAGGCAATAAATTATGACCGCTGAAGAGATTCAACTAACGGAAATCCGCGATCAAATCGACGCGATCGATGTACAAATTCAGATTTTGATCGGCCAGAGAGCGGCTTGCGCTCAGAAGGTCGCCGACATAAAAACCAAAGGCGGCAAGGTTGAGGCCGTTTTTTATCGTCCGGAGCGCGAAGCGCAGGTTTTACGCGCGGTAAAAGCGCGTAACGACAGCCTGTTGCCGGATGAAGAAATGGCAAAGCTGTTCCGTGAGATTATGTCAGCCTGTCTGGCTTTGGAAAAGCCGATGAGCATTGCCTATCTGGGGCCGGAAGGAAGTTTTTCACATGCCAGTGTCATTAAGCAATTCGGGGTTTCCGCGCATCCCGTTGCCGTATCGACCATTGATGAAGTTTTCAGTGAAGTGGAATCGGGCGAAGCCAATTATGGAATGGTTCCGGTAGAGAATTCATCCGAAGGGGTCGTGAAACCCACTCAGAATGAGCTGCTGAAAACTTCTTTGAAAATCTGTGGTGAAGTGGATTTGCCGGTTCATCATTGCCTGCTCTCAAAGTCGCCTCAAGCGGATGGAATTAAGAAGGTGGTTGCTCATCAGCAAGCGCTTGGTCAGTGTGAACAGTGGCTGAAAAATAATCTCCCGTGGGTTCAGCTGGATGCGGTGGATTCAAACGCTTTGGCTGCTAAAATGGCGCAACAGGATCCGCAACTTGGTGCCATTGCTTCTGAACAGGCGGCAATGTTGTATGAGCTGCAAATTTTGGAAGCGAATATTGAAGACCAGAAAAATAATACGACCAAATTCTGGGTTGTCGGGAGAGAAGCCGCCTCTCCAAGCGGAGAAGATAAGACAGCAATGGTTTTATCAATCAGCAATAAATCCGGCGCTTTGCTGGAAATTCTCGAGTGCTTTGCCTCTCGAGGAATCAATATGACGCGCATTATTTCTCAGCCGTCGACGCATAAGAAATGGGATTATCTGTTTTTTATGGATGTGCTTGGGCACAAGGATGAGCCAGCATTGAAAGAAGCTTTGAATGAGGTAGAATCCAAAGCGGCGTTTTTTAAACTCCTGGGTTCTTTTCCGATTTCTCCTTTGTAACCGAAATGAAGTCCGACCACTTTTATGAATGATTCAACCATGCTCTTCGAAGAACTTGTCAATCCAGAAGTTTTAACGGTCCAGCCTTATGTCCCGGGAAAACCGATTGATGAACTCAAGCGCGAAATGCGCATCAGTTATGTCACGAAGCTGGCTTCCAACGAAAATCCATTGGGAAGCAGTCTGAAAATATCTACCGGGCTGATCAATCTATCGAGTGAAATCAGCCGTTATCCCGATAGCAGCAGCTATGCGCTGCGCGAAAAACTGGCGCAATTTTTAAAGAAACCAATGGATTGGATCACGATCGGTAACGGTTCGAATGAATTGTTGGAGCTGGTTGCCCGTGTGTTTGCCGGTCGCGGAGATGAAGTTCTCTATTCCCAGTATGGCTTTGCCGTTTATCCTATTTCGGCTCAACTGGTCGGAGCAACCGGCATAGAGGTGCCGGCGAGTGAGTTCGGCCATGACCTGGACGCGATTCTGGATGCGATCACTGCAAAGACCAAGCTGATTTATCTGGCAAATCCGAATAATCCGACCGGCACTTACTTTGACAAAGAAAGCTGGGAAGGTTTTATTTCCAAAGTACCGAAAAATGTCATTGTGGTTTTAGATGAGGCCTATTTCGAATACGCTCAGGATTTATGTCCGCCGGGAAGTTATGCCGATGGTCTCGAATATGTCGAAGATTTTCCGAATTTACTGGTTTCGAGAACCTTTTCCAAGATTTATGGTTTGGCCTCCCTGCGGATCGGTTATCTGGTTGGAACGCCTCAGGTTTTGGAATACATCAATCGCTTGAAACAGCCTTTCAGTGTCAACAGTTATGCTCAAGCGGCCGCGATGATCAGTTTGACCGATCCGCAATTTTTGAAAAAAAGCCTTCTGACAAATTCTCAGGGAATGCGTCAGATCACTGATTTTCTGAATGGCAAATCGATTGATTTCATCCCGAGTGTCGCGAATTTTATCACCATAAAACTTGGCGAAGAAGCCGGGGAGATGAATCAGAAACTGCTTCAGGATGGTGTTATTGTCCGGCCTCTCGCGGGATACGGCATGCAAGAGTATCTTCGGGTTACCATCGGAACCAATGTTGAGAACCGTCACTTCATCGGCGCACTGAATAAATTATTATAGGATCCGCTTTTTTGAATCCCTTGCAGAAAATTACCGTTATCGGGGTCGGCTTGATTGGCGGCTCCTTTGCCAAAGCAGTCAAAGAAAAACACTTGGCAGAAAAAGTTGTTGGCTTTGGACAAAATCCGCAACGCTTGCAGAAAGCGGTTGAACTTGGCGTAATCGATGAAGGTTTCTGTGATTTGAAATCTGCGGTTGAAGACAGTGATTTGATTATGCTGGCTGTTCCGCTTGGCGCTTTTGAGCAAACATTCAAAGCGTTAAAACCGTTTGTCAAGCCTGATGTAATTATCACGGACGCTGGCTCTGCCAAGCAAAGTGTCATTGATTCGATCAAAGAGGCTTTTGGTGAGATTCCGCCACGTTTTGTGGCAGGGCATCCGATTGCCGGTAAAGAGCAAAGCGGCGTAGAAGCGGCGGAAAGTTCTTTATTTATCGATCATCGGGTAATCCTGACCCCGACGGAAGAGACAGAGTCGGATGCTCTGGACTTGGTTGATCAACTTTGGTGTGAGCTGGGAGCCCGAGTTGAACGCATGTCACCTCAGTTCCATGACGAGGTGTTTGCTGCGACATCGCACTTGCCGCATCTTTTGGCATTTGCGTTGGTTGAGATGCTTAACGAGCATCCCGAGCTAGGGAATGTTTTCAAATACACTGCCGGCGGTTTTAGAGATTTTACGAGAATCGCTTCCAGCGATGCGGTTATGTGGCGGGATATTTCGCTGCATAATCATGCCGCGATTGCCAAATGGCTTCAGGAATACAGAGACTATCTCGACGGCATGATCAATCTGGTACAGAAAAAAGACGCCGAAGCTTTGCAGGCTCTGTTCCAAGCTGCGAAAACAGCAAGGGATACGCATATTGTTTCGGGCGAGAAGATGGAATAACAGAAGTCTTTCGCAGCATTTTTAACGAATTGTAAAAATAAGAAGATGACTAAGATGTCTAATGTTCAGTTTATTGTGCAACCGGGTGGTGCTGTAAAAGGCCGTATTCGTGTACCGGGAGATAAATCAATTTCGCACCGAAGCATTATGCTCGGATCGATTGCTCAAGGTGTTACAACCGTTACCGGTTTTCTTGAAGGCGAAGATGCTCTGGCGACTTTGCAGGCGTTCAGAGAGATGGGTGTTGAAATTACCGGCCCTGTGAACGGTGAAGTCACTATTCATGGTGTGGGCTTGAATGGCCTTAAGGAACCATCCAAGCCACTTGATATGGGGAACTCCGGAACTTCGACACGGTTATTGGCCGGTATTCTTGCCGGGCAGAATTTTGACGTTACTCTGATTGGTGATGCTTCTTTGTCCAAACGTCCGATGAAGCGTGTTACCGAGCCGCTTGCGGATATGGGGGCTGTAATTGAAACTGCGGTAGGCGGAACTCTGCCGATGACCATCAGAGGAACCGGCAAGAAATTAAAAGCGCTTGATTATGTCCTGCCAATGGCCAGCGCGCAGGTTAAATCCTGCGTGTTGCTGGCGGGGCTCTATGCTGATGGGCGAACCTGTGCTCTTGAGCCCGCGCCAACCCGTGATCATACTGAACGGATGTTGAACGGATTCGGCTATCCCGTTCAGTCTGAAAAACTTGATGAGCGCCAAACTCGCGCTTGTCTGCAGGGCGGCGGTGAGCTGACGGCGTGTCATATTGATGTTCCGTCCGATATTTCCTCGGCAGCATTTTTCATGGTTGCGGCGGCGATTTGCGAAGATTCCGATCTCGTAATTGAACATGTCGGCATGAACCCGACTCGCACCGGCGTGATCGACATTCTGAAATTGATGGGCGCGGACATCCAGCTTGAGAATTTCCATGAAGTCGGTGGTGAACCGGTTGCGGATGTTCATATTAAATATGCGCCCTTAACGGGAATTGAAATCCCGCAATCCTTGGTGCCTTTGGCGATTGATGAATTTCCGGTTTTATTTGTTGCCGCATCGGCAGCGAAGGGTACGACCGTGTTAAGCGGAGCTGAAGAGTTGAGAGTGAAGGAATCGGACCGTATTCAGGTGATGGCCGACGGGCTTCAGGCACTTGGCATTGAGGCGGTACCGACTCCTGACGGGATGATTGTCAAGGGTGGAGATCAATGTGTTCAGAAAGGTGCTATTCAAAGTCATCACGACCACCGAATTTCTATGGCCATGACCATTGCCGGTTTGCGTGCCAAGTCGCCAATCACAATTGATGATTGCGCCAATGTAAATACTTCTTTCCCGGTTTTTCTGGAGTTGATTAATCAGGTTGGAATGAGTGTCGCTGCTGAGGAGGCATGATGTCGGACGTTGCTGTTATTGCCATCGATGGGCCAAGCGGAGTAGGGAAAGGCACGCTGGCGCAATATTTAACCTGTAAAAGCGGGTTTCATCTGCTGGATAGCGGTGCAATTTATCGTGCGTTGGCTTTCGGTGCCCTCCATAATCAGATCGATTTGCAAGACCATCAGGCTCTGGTTGCATTGGCCTTAAACCTTCCGGTCAGTTTTATGGGGGGAAGTGTTCTATTTGAAGGAAAAGACGTCACCTCCAAAATACGTACGGAAGAGACCGCTGCAGTTGCCTCAAAAGTTGCGGCAATACCCGAAGTTCGCAGTGCGCTCTTAGACCGCCAAAAAGCATTTGCTCAGGCCCCAGGATTGATTGCTGATGGCCGGGATATGGGGACGATCGTGTTTCCAAGCGCACCTTTAAAGCTGTTTTTAACGGCTTCGGCAGAAGTTCGGGCATTGAGACGGGTTAAACAGTTGAAAAACCAAGGAATTGATGCTAACATTGAAAAAATAACCCAAGACATTAGGGAACGCGACGAACGCGATGCGAATCGTAAGGCCGCTCCTTTAATTGCCGCAGAGGATGCGATTGTGATCGATACCTCGGATATGAGCATTGAAGAAGTGTGTCAAAAAGCGCTATTCCTTATGCAGGAGAGGGGCTTGCTGATTTAATCGGCATTGTTCCGAGTCAATTAGGTAAAGTTGAAAAAACAGCTTATCTTTTTGATTTAAAAGATTTTTTAAATCCCTGGCCTTCTTTGGGGGCCGGGGATTTATCGTTTATGTCGATCATTGGGAAATCGACATTGTACAACTGACCCGTTTGAAAGCAGATACTCCCATTTGATGTTCCAAGCGGTTTGATTAATTAATTTGGTAACTTATCCATGAGTGAATTATCTTTCGCTGAATTATTTGAAGAGTCTTTACAACAAGACAAATTTAACACTGGTTCTTTGATCGTCGGTACGGTCGTTGCTATCGACAAAGAAGCAGTATTAGTTGATGCGGGCATGAAATCCGAATCAGCAATCCCTAAATCGCAGTTCCTTAACGCCGAAGGCGAATTGGAAGTTTCTGTTGGTGACGAAGTTGAAGTTTATCTGGAAACTTTGGAAGACGGTTTAGGTGAGACTCGCCTGTCTCGCGAAAAAGCGAAGCGTGCGAAAACTTGGGATCGCCTTGAAGCGGCTATGGAAGAATCTGAAGTTGTCAACGGTTTTGTTACTGGTAAGGTCAAAGGTGGTCTTACGGTTGATGTTGAAGGTGTTCGCGGTTTCCTTCCTGGTTCACTTGTGGATATTCGCCCAATTCGCGACTTTAGCTTCCTTGAAGGTAAAGAAGTTGAATTGAAATTGGTCAAACTGGATCGCAAGCGTAACAACGTTGTTGTTTCTCGCCGTGCGGTCATTGAACAGGAAAGCTCTGCTGAACGTGAAGCGATTCTTGCAAACATGGAAGAAGGTTCTGTTCTTAAAGGGATTGTTAAGAACCTTACCGACTACGGTGCCTTTATCGATCTTGGTGGTGTTGACGGTCTTCTTCATATTACTGACATGGCTTGGCGTCGTGTTAATCACCCATCTGAAATCGTTCAGGTTGGTGATGAAATCGAAGTTAAGGTTCTTAAGTTCGACAAAGAGCGTAACCGCGTTTCTCTAGGTCTGAAACAATTGGAAGAAGATCCTTGGGCGGATATGGTTGCTCGTTATCCGATCGGTGCGGAAGTGGCAGGTAAAGTTGCCAACCTGACTGACTACGGTGCTTTCATTGAGATTGAAGACGGTATTGAAGGTCTGGTTCACACTTCTGAGCTTGATTGGACAAACCGTAACATCCACCCATCTAAAGTGGTTCATCTTGGACAAGATGTTCGCGTTAAGATTTTGGATGTCGATCAGGAACGTCGTCGTATTTCTCTATCGATCAAACAGTGTACTGTTAATCCTTGGGAAGGCTTCTCTGCGACCCACGCGAAAGGTGATAAGATTTCTGGTTCTATCAAGTCTATCACTGACTTCGGTATCTTTATCGGACTTGACGGTGGCATCGACGGTCTGGTTCACTTGACTGATATCTCTTGGAATCAGCCTGGTGAAGAAGCAATCCGTGACTTCAAGAAAGGTGATGAACTGGAAACCGTTATCCTATCTATCGATCCTGATCGTGAGCGTATCTCTCTTGGTCTTAAGCAGCTTGAACAAGATCCTTTCGGACAGTTTGTTGCTGAAAACGGTAAAGGCAGCATTGTTGTCGGTACTGTTAAGTCTGTTGACGAAAGAGGCGCTGTCATTGATCTGGCTCCGGAAGTTGAAGGTTACCTTCGTGCGTCCGAGTTGGTCGAAGATACCCGTGATGCTTCAAGCGTTCTTCGTGAAGGCGATGAAGTTTCTGCAAAAATCACCAATATCGATCGCAAAAACCGTTCTTTGTCTTTGTCTGTCAAAGCGAAAGAAGCTCAAGAAGAAGCGGATGCGATCAAAGGTTATACCGAGCAGCAACCTGTTACCGGTAGCACCTTCGGTGATCTTTTCAAAGACAAGATCTAATCTGACATTAGATTCCCGTATCTAATTGAATGAAGCCCTGTACTCTTGGTGCAGGCGCTTCTAATTTGGTCTTTTCGCATAATTTGCGAATGAACGAAAACTCGTTGTAATAAATGAATGAGAGTAGGCTTAAATGACCAAGTCAGAACTGATCGAACTCATTGCAAGAAAGCAGACGCAATTTTCCCAAAAGGATGTCGAAATTGCAGTGAATCAAATTGTCGACTCTATGATTGATACGCTGTCTCGAGGAGAGCGCATTGAAATTCGTGGTTTCGGCAGTTTTAGTCTTCATCATAGAAGAGCAAGAACCGGTCGCAATCCGAAGACCGGAGAAACGGTTGAACTTTCCGATAAACGCGTTCCGCATTTCAAGCCGGGTAAGGCATTGCGAGAGCGGGTTGATGATTCGAAAGAACATACAGACATCTTGCTTTGAATTTAAAAAGGGGTTGCCATTCGGTAGCCCCTTTTGCGTTATTGCTCTATAATTTTTGTTTTAAAACTTATTAGAGCCCATTCTCGTTATGTCTAAGTTCATTTTTTATCTCTTGACCCTGATTTTTTTGGCTCTGGGCGTTACGCTTGGGGTTTTAAATCCGACACCGGTCGTGCTTGATCTTTTCCTATTCAAACCGACGTTGCCTTTGAGTGTCATTCTGGCGATAGTCTTTATTATCGGTCTGCTGTTTGGCGGGCTTCTGATAGCAATGCAATTAATGACATTGCGTTGGCAGTTACGCAAGCAACAGAAAATGAATGCCCGTCAGGCAGATAAAATCGTTCAGTTGAATAAGCAGGTCTCCGAGCGGAAAAAAGTATTAAGAGACGAAGATACTAACTTGAAATTAATCGATAAATAGGAAATTTATGCTACATAAAAATGATCCGAAAGTTTTAGTTGCTTTGGATTTTGCAGAAGCGGATTCGGCTTTGGCGTTTGTCGGCGGATTGCGGCCCGATCTGTGCCGTTTGAAAGTCGGCAAGGAGCTGTTTGCGGTTGCCGGCCCGGAATTTGTTAAGCGTTTGGTCGAGGGCGGCTTCGATGTTTTTCTGGATCTGAAATATCACGATATTCCGAATACGGTTGCCAAAGCAGTGCAGGCGGCGGCTCGAATGGGTGTCTGGATGGTCAATGTTCATGCATCCGGTGGACGAAAAATGATGCAGGCGGCCAAAGAGGCGTTGAGTGAGTTTGAAAAACCGCCTTTGCTGATTGCAGTAACAGTTTTGACCAGTATGGATGCAGAGGATCTGCGTGAAATCGGACTGGAAGTTGCTCCGCAAGATCAGGTATTGAGACTGGCTAGATTAACCAAATCCTCCGGGCTGGACGGCGTAGTTTGTTCCGCACAGGAGGCATCCTTACTGAGGAAAGAGGTTGGTGACGATTTTTGTCTGGTGACGCCGGGGATCCGTCCGCAGGGTAGTGCAACCGATGATCAAAAACGCGTTATGACACCGAAAGAAGCTTTGCAGGCGGGTTCAAGTTATCTGGTAATCGGCAGACCGATTACCCAGGCACAAGATCCTTTGGCCGTGCTGGGAGAAATCAACGCCTCAATTTCCTGAAACGGATATTGTCTTTGAATTCAAGGGGATAGTCTTCCTTTCTTGGAGAGACTTTTCTTCAATGCCGGATAAATGAAAGCTTGCGAATGCATGCGTTTTCATTTATAATTCGCGCCTTTCAAACACGATTTGAATTTCCTTGTCTCACTGCTCAAAGGCTGATGGTGATCATCGGCGTGCGATACGGGAGACTGTTTTATCATCCATAAGGAGAGATTGAATGCGTCATTATGAAGTCGTATTTCTAGTGCACCCTGACCAGTCAGAACAGGTGCCAGCTATGCTAGAGCGCTACCGCGCCCTTATCGAACAGTCCGGCGGAGCAATTCACCGTCTAGAAGACTGGGGTCGTCGCCAACTTGCTTACTTGATCAACAAAGTCCACAAAGCACATTATATTCTAATGAATATCGAATGCAGCCAGGAAGTATTGGATGAGCTTGAGAACGCTTTTTATTATAACGATGCGGTATTGCGCAGCATGTTCGTTAAACAAAAAGAAGCAATCACAGAGCCTTCCGTTATGATGGGCAAAAAAGAAGACAAAGCTGACAAGCGTCGCGAGAACAAGGAGTAAGAGATGGCTAGAGGTTTTGGACGTAAAAAATTCTGTCGTTTTACTGCCGATGGCGTAAAACAGATCGACTACAAAGACCTAGATACTTTGAAAGCTTATATTACCGAGACAGGTAAAATTGTTCCAAGTCGTATCACTGGAACCAGCGCTAAGTATCAGCGTCAACTGGCTACTGCGATTAAACGTGCCCGTTACATCGCGTTGTTGCCATATACCGATCAACACAAATAATTGGTTGATGCGGTAAAAAAATAATAACAATTTAAAAGGAATTCAAATGCTCAGCCTTGCAAATTTTGCTATGAAAGGACCTTTTCAGGCAGGCATAGCGGTTGTTTTGCTGTCGGCATTGAGCATTTGGTTCACTCCACTGGGTTTACTGGTTGGAGCGGTTATTGCCCTGGTGACTCTGAGAGTATCGGAAGTCGAGGGGCTAAAAACCCTTATCTGGGGTTTGCTGACCCAGTTGATCATTGTGATGGGGCTGACTGGTAATTATTGGCCGGCGATCATCGCGGTACTGGAGTTCATGCTGCCGGTGTGGATCATCAGCGCGGTTTTGAAAAAAACCGGTTCGTTGGCACTGGCGCTGCAAACCTCGATGGTCATGGTTGGATTGGGTGTGATCGGTTTCCATTTGACGGTTGCCGATCCGACTGAATGGTGGACTGAACTGTTCCAGCAATCGTTGTTACCTTTACTGCAGGAAAGCGGGGTAACTTATCCTCAGGATACGATGAACGAGCTGGTGCAAATGGTAACCATGCTGTTAGGCGTTTTCGCTTTGACATTATGGTTTTCCATTGTGCTGATAGCTCGCTGGTGGCAGAGTCAGATCTACTTTCCGGGACGATTCTCTCAGGACTATTACGAGCTAAGACTGCCGAAATCAACTGCTTACGTGGCGATTGTTCTGGCAATTCTTGGATTAATCGGAGCCGGACATGGATTGATCTACGATCTGTCCGGAGTGGTGATTGCCGGTTTGATGTTTCAAGGCCTGGCGATTGCTCACAATACGGTTAACAAACGGCAGGCAAGTGTTGCCTGGCTGTTTGCGCTTTATGTGTTATTATTTTTGCTGCCGCAAACCATGCTGATATTAGCAACCATTGGTTTAATCGATACCTGGATGGATTTTCGAAACCGATGGGATCAAGAACAATGATGAGGTTTAAGCCATGAATGTTATTCTGCTTGAAAAAGTACAAAATCTAGGCTCTTTGGGTGATCAAGTTTCAGTTAAAGCGGGTTATGCTCGTAACTTTTTGATTCCTCAAGGAAAAGCAAAAGCGGCGACAAAAGAAAACATCGCTGAATTTGAAGCACGTCGTGCTGAACTTGAAAAAGCGGCGGCTGCCGAGCTTGCAGTTGCACAAGGTGTTTACGAAAACCTGAACGGTCAGGTTATCGCTATTGAAGCGGTTGCCGGCGAAGAAGGTAAACTATTCGGTTCTGTTGGTACGCAAGATATCTCCGATGCTCTGAGAGTGTCCGGTTTTGATGTTGAGCGTCGTGCGGTTCGTATGCCGGAAGGTGTATTGCGTCACGTCGGTACTTACGAAATCGACGTTCAACTGCACACGGACGTTGTTGCTTCCATTACAGTTGAAGTTAAAGCGGCTTCTGGAGAGTAATCTTTCTTCGGTAATTCGCGTTAAGACGGGGCCATAAGGCCCCGTTTTTATTTGGGTTTCGGAAGATCATCCGGTCCTTTCCCCAGTTTCTGTTTCATCCCAGCGTTCTGCGAGTATAATAAGGCCTTTTCCAAGTTTTGTTTAAAGACCCTTATTTCAATGGCATCTCTCAACGACCATCCAAAAACCTCGGAAACCATTTTCAAATTGCCGCCTCATTCTCTGGAAGCCGAGCAATCTGTTCTTGGTGGTTTAATGCTGTCCGGAGATGTAATCGACGATGTTGTCACTTTAATCAATGCTAAAGATTTCTACACAAAGCAGCATCAGGTGATATTTGATTCGATCGTTGAATTGAGTCGACAGAATAAACCTTATGATCTTGTGGCCGTCTCGGCCTACCTCGCTTCAACCGGTAACCTGGAAACTGCAGGCGATAAAGGTTATTTGACCGAGCTGGCCAAAAATACGCCAAGCGCCGCGAACATTCTTTATTATGCGAGCCTCGTGCGCGATAAGTCTATTTTGCGCAGTTTGATTCAAGCCAGTAACGATGTTTCGGAGGCTGCGTATTTTCCTCAAGGAAAAGAGGTTCGAGAAATTCTCGATATCGCTGAATCGAAAATTATGCAGATTGCCGAGCATGGTGAAGGTAAAGAGCGTCAGTACAAGACGATGGATATTCTTCTGGAAGCCGCAATCAATAAAATCGACGAACTCTTCAACACGGAAGGAAGTATTACCGGCGAAGAGACGCATTTGACGGAATTTGATGAGATTACCGCCGGCCTGCAAAAGGGGGATCTGATCATCGTTGCCGGTCGACCTTCGATGGGGAAAACCACCTTTTCGATGAACATGGCAGAGAACATCGCCACCAAAAATAATACGCCGGTCGCTGTTTTCAGTATGGAGATGCCTGGAGAATCGCTGGCCATGCGAATGATCAGTTCCATCGGTCGAATCGACGCGGGTCGAATGCGAACAGGTAAGCTGCAGCAGGAAGACTGGCCGAAGTTGAATGCAGCGATCAATGTCTTGTCTAAAGCAAAAGTGTACATTGATGACACGCCGGCATTGATGATCACGGAACTACGCGCCCGAGCGCGGCGAATTGACAAAGACATCCGCGATCTGCAGCGTAAGGAAGCGACCGAAGCCGGCGTCGAAAATCCTGAATCTAAAGTAACTGGCCTTGGGCTGATTGTTGTTGATTACTTGCAGTTGATGCGCGGTTCTGCAAACGCGGAAAACCGTGTAAATGAGATTTCGGAGATTTCCCGCGGTTTGAAAGCGCTTGCCAAGGAATTGAATATTCCCGTGATCGCTTTGTCGCAGCTAAACCGCAGTTTGGAGCAGAGACCCAATAAACGACCGGTTATGTCGGATCTGCGCGAATCCGGAGCCATTGAACAGGATGCGGATTTGATCATCTTCATCTATCGGGATGAAGTTTATAACAAAGAAACCGACGATAAGGGTACGGCTGAAATTATTATCGGTAAGCACCGTAATGGCTCTCTGGGAACGGTTCGCCTGACGTTCCTTGGCGAATACACCCGTTTCGAAAACCATGCGGCTTTTGATATTCAGGATGGAGGCTTCTAGAAACTGTATGAGATATCGTCCTGCTTGTGCCTATATTGACCTGAATGCTCTAAGACACAATTTAAGCGTCATCAAATCCAAAGCTCCGGAATCGAAAATTCTGGCGGTTGTAAAAGCCAACGGCTACGGACATGGGATTAATCGTGTTGCCAGACAGCTGGCTCAGGCCGATGGTTTCGGTGTTGCATCAATCGACGAAGCGATGGTTTTGCGTCAGCAGGGATTTCTGCACCGTATTCTTCTGCTTGAAGGGCTGTTTTCCGAGTCGGAATTGCCGGTCATTGCTCAACACCGTTTGGATATTGTCGTTCACTCGTTCTATCAGCTCGACTGGCTGCTGAATTTCGATTGCGATTGCAAACTGAATGTCTGGATCAAGATTGACAGCGGAATGCATCGCCTCGGGTTTTCTCCGGAAGAATTTCCGCAGGTTGTTGAAGAGCTGAAAGCGGTCGACAACCGCTACCGTTTGTTTACGATCAGTCATTTTGCCTGCGCGGACGAAAATACACCCGAAGGGCGTGCTTTTACTCATAAGCAGCTGGATTGTTTTTACGATCTGACAGATGCTTTGGATTACCCACGCAGTATCGCCAATTCAGCAGGAATTCTTTATTACCCGCAATCGCAATTCGATTGGGTAAGACCCGGTATTATGCTGTACGGAGCCGGTGCCGATCCGGAATCTAACTTGCCGTTAAAGCCTGTTATGCGTCTGGAATCCAAAGTCCAGTCTATTCGCTGGATCGATGCCGGTGAACCGGTTGGTTATGGCAATACCTGGACCGCCTCGCGAAAGAGCCTGATAGGGGTTGTTGCCATTGGATACGGTGATGGCTATCCTCGGCATGCCCGGCATGGTACGCCGGTTTTGATTAATGATCACCGAATGCCGTTGGTCGGACGAGTTTCGATGGATATGATCACGGTGGATCTGACTGATTTTGAAGGTGAGGTGGAAGTCGGTGATACTGCAGTTTTATGGGGCGATGCACGGCTGGGAGTGGATGAAGTTGCCGAGTGTTCCGGTACCATCGGTTACGAATTGCTGTGTGGCATTACCAAGCGTGTGGCAAAAATTGAGTGCTGACTCGCTAAAAGCATCAAAGGATTAATATGGATAAGCGCATTGAAATGAATGAATCTGCAGCAGCCTTTCAGGGCTTTTTTCAGATTCGCCGCTTAAAATTCCGTCACAGTTTGTATCAAGGTGGCATGACCCCGGAAATCGAGCGTGAAGTGTTTGGCCGCGGAGAAGCCTCGGTTGTTCTGTTATATGATTCACAGGCCAGAGAAGTCGTTTTAATCGAGCAGTGCCGGGCCGGTGCCGTTGAAAGAGCGATCAGAGAAAACAATCTCAATAACGCCTGGTTGCTGGAACCGGTCGCCGGTATGATCGATTTAGGCGAAACGCCGTTGGAGGCAGGGATCAGAGAGGTACGTGAAGAAGCTGGTTTAGAAGTAAGTGATCTTGAATATATCAGTAAGTTTTACCCCAGTCCAGGGGGCTCGGATGAAATTCTTCATCTTTTTGCTGTTGATATCGATGTGCGGCTTTTGCCCGAGTTCTCCGGATTGGAAGAGGATCACGAGGACATCAAGATCATTCGTCTGGACTTCGAAGAAGCGAAACGGTTGATGTTGGAAGGGTGCTTTAATGTCGCCACCACCTATATCGCATTACAGTGGCTGTTCTTTCGAAAGTTGATCGATTAATGTTTAACTATCTCCTCTAATTCTTTGTTTTATTTTTAATTATGCTGTGTCTTTTTCGAAATAGCCGTGTGCATCCCCAGTTGAATATCTGGTTTCAGATTCTTAGCCTTGGGGCCGTCATTCTATGGTTGTATTTTACTTTTATTGAAAAATCCCTGGTTTCCAAGGTCTTTGAAGGGCAGGCGTTATTGATTGATCTACTGTTTGGTTTGCCGTTGGTGCTGGCTTTGGCAGTGGTGATTTATGCTAGTGTTTTCTGGAGCTTGAAGCTGGTTCTGGTGATTGCCTTCCCGCAATTTCTTGAACAGGTTGAAGTCGTTTATGAAGAAGACGAAGACACTCTCAAGCATTTGGAAAGCGAACATGGAGAGGCCTATTGGGATGCCGCTGAGGAACCGGAAGCAGGCCGCGCCAAATCGATGCAGAACAGCGCATCAACCTCTAAAAAAACGGCAGATCAAAATCATCTAAATCGCCATGAAGATTAACCAGGCAGCGCCTTCCTGTTACGGTGAAGCCAAAACGTTGCTTCGCCTGGCAGTGCCGATTTTTCTGGCCCAGCTTGCCTTAACCGGATTGGGAGTGGTTGATACTCTGATGTCCGGACGCGTTGGAGTCGATGATCTGGCTGCCATCGGTTTGGGAACCAGTATCATGCTGCCGGTATTTATTTTCAATACCGGTGTACTGCTGGCGTTAACCCCGCTGGTGGCCAAGGCGCATGGAGCAAAAGATCATACCCGAATAAGACGTTTTATCTTGCAGACGATCTGGGTTTCTATTCCTCTGGGATTTCTTGCTGCGTTCTTGCTGTTGCAAAGTGATCAACTGCTGCAACACTTGCAGCTTTCAGAAGCGGTATTTGCCCTAACGCACGACTATTTAATTTATATTGCCTTCGGCATGCCTGCGGTCACTCTTTATCAGGTCTTTCGCTTTTTCTGGGAAGGGCTGGGGACAACAATGCCGACTATGTGGTTGAGTTTTCTGGCTCTTTTGATAAACATTCCGCTGAACGCACTGTTTATCTATGGCTGGGAAGATTGGGTTCCGGCTTATGGTGCGGCAGGCTGTGGAATTGCCAGCGCGATTGTGATGTGGCTTATGCTGATTTTCGGCGTACTTTACGCCTACGGTTCCAAAACAACGTCTCCTTATATGCGCAGGCTTATCTGGCGTTTGCCCTCCTGGAAAAATGGAATTTCCGAGATATTGCATTTAGGCATTCCGAATGCTCTGGCTCTGCTGTTCGAAGTTAGCCTGTTTACCTTCATCGCTTTGTTTATTGCCGCTTTGGGAACCGAAGCAATTGCCGCCCATCAGGTTGCGATCAGCTTTACCTCTCTGGCCTTTATGCTTCCGCTGAGTTTGGGGATGGCGATTACGGTCCGGGTAGGAAAAGAGTTCGGCAAAATGGATTTCGTCCATCTGAAGCTTGTACTTAAGGTGGGTTTTCTGTTTTCCGTCGCTATCGGGGTTTTTCTGTCGTTACTGAGTTTCTTTTTCAGGGAAGACATTGTCGCTTTGTATACTTCGGATATTTCGGTCGCTGTATTGGCAGGTTATCTGTTTATTTTTGCCGCAATGTACCAGCTTTCCGATTCGATTCAGGTGACGGCTGCAGGAGCCTTAAGGGGCTTCCATGATACAAAAATCACCATGCTGGTCACTTTTGTCAGTTACTGGGTTATCGGTTTGGGACTGGGATATTTTTTAGCGTTTCACGGCGGGATTTCTGCTCCTATGGGAGTTGCCGGTTTTTGGCTGGGTATTGTACTTGGCCTGAGTTTGGCAGCACTTTTACTCGGCTGGCGATTGCACTGGCGTTATCAAAAAACCTTAACGGAGATTGAACATTGATTGATGAACAGGAATGCGATTGCGGCTCCGGCAAGTCTTTTACCGAGTGCTGCGGCCCGATACTGGCCGGAAAGAAAGTTGCCGAGAGTGCAGAAGCATTGATGAGGTCACGTTATTGTGCTTTCAAACGGAAGAACGAGAGCTATTTACTGGCGAGCTGGGCTAATGAAACCCGTCCGGAATCCATTGAGTTCACTCCTGATCTGGAGTGGGTAAAACTCCAGATCAATGGCCGAAAGATGGGCCGCAAAAAAGACTCGGAAGGTTGGGTAACCTTTGTCGCCCATTATCGGATGGGGCAGTCAGGTCTTACCGGTTATCTGCATGAGAAAAGTTACTTCAGAAAAGAGGCCGACGGTCTTTGGCGTTATGTTGATGGTGAAGTTAAAAGCAGTTAGTCTTTTGCCTCGCGATGATCTTCGCGGGTACGGCTGCAAGAGGCGTCCTTGTCTCGGAAGAAACGATACAGCCACCACATGGATAAGCCAACAATCACCACTGCCGCAGCAAGTAGAGCAAGAGTGATTAACAGGGCAGAGCCAATACTGTTTAAATCCGGCATTCTATCTCCAAATATCCGTTCTCGGTATCTTTTTATCGCAAAGCATTCTACAATAATTTTCAATCAAACTTCAGGTTAAGTCCCCCGTATTATGTCATTTACGATTTCCGATTTAGAAAAAGAACGCGAAAAAATTCTTAAAGAGATAGAAAGCAAGGCCCAGCAAATTTCCCAGCCGCTGGGAGAAATACCGGCAAGAAACAAAGAGCCGAAATTGGGAGACTGGCTAAAGGCGGCCGATCAGGTGTTGCCCGATAAAGAGCCGCAAGTTTCTGATTCTTCCGGGCCAGCAATGGCTGAGAATAATGATCGCAGCCTCCAGCTTCGTCGCAAAAATGTCGCCTATGGCATAGCTGTTTTAAGCGGAACGATCGTATTTACGCTTGCTGCATCGCTGTTTTTCAGCCATCAGGATCTGCAGTCACAACTGAGTGATCTGCATCAGGAAACTCAAAAACAGGCAACGCTGATTCAAAGTCTGGAAGAGAAATTGTCCGAATATGAAAACCAGCAGAATAAAGAGCAGGATAAGGCTTCTCTGCTGCCGCGGATGGACGCCCTGCAGGCGCAAGTTGCAGATTTGCAATCACAATTTGACAACAAGCTGGCAGAAGGCAAGGCTGAGAGTGAGAATAGCACGCTTGCGCTATTGGAAAATCTGGTGAATCAAAAGTGGCAACTTTTCAATCAGCAGTTGACCGGACAAACCAGATTAGCTGCAAGTGGTGAAAAGAAATCAAGTGGTACTGTTTCCTTGAATAAACAGGATACGCCTGATCTGGCGGTTAAACAGCCTGTAGCACCTGCAGCTCCAACGTCTCCTCAAGCACCTAAAATTGCTCAAAATCCAGCACAAAACTGGCTGTTAAAGCAGAAGGGCAAGGATTATATCCTCCAGTTGGCCAGTTCATCCAATAAAGCTGATCTGGAGAGAATCGTCGAGCGCAAAAAAATGGATAAAATTGAAATTTTGCCACAAAACAGCAAGCAGGGCGGGCTTCGTTACATTCTGGTCAGTCGCCAGGCATTTACCGATAAATCTCAAGCTTCCGAAGCCTCACAGTTGATTAAGAAAAATTTCGGTATTTCTGCATGGATTCGTCAGTTCGAAGATTTGAGTAAACGTTTGCCGAACTGAGGTTGTTATCCCGGAAAGTGTGTTAAGAGCCGTTTGCAGAATTATTGCTGCAACGGCTTTTATTTTTGCTGCAGAAGCGGCAATTCGATATTGAAGCGAACACCGTCGTAACCGTCTTTTTCACGATGCATATTTTCGGCGAAAACATTGCCCTTATGAAAATCGACAATCAGCTTGACGATATAAAGTCCCAATCCGAGGTGGGTTTGCCCTTGATTCAAGGTTCGAATGGAGGTCATACCGTCAAAGATTTGTTGCTCATAGCCTTCCGGTAGAGCCGGACCTGAATTTTGAACCCGGATAATGACTTTGTCCGATCCCAGCGGTTGGCAATCGACGTGAACCGGTTGCTGACCATCACTGAAATCAATGGCATTACTCAGTAGTTTATCCATCATTTGTTCTAGCATGAAGCCGTCGCCCATAACCATGGCGTGCTTGTTGATACGGCACTGATAGCTCAAGGACCATTCCGGATGTAAGGTCATATTGTTGTGCATGTAATGGTCAAGCATTACGGCGATCGGAAAGGCTTCGGGAGTTTGGCTGTGAAGGCTGTCTTCAATACTGGTGGCTTCAGACAGTGAAGCGATAATTTGTTTTAGTTGCGCCAAGGCATGCTGGGCATACTCGAGCTGGCTGTGGTCGGTATCTTTTTCGAGCAGGGTCAGGGCCATGGAAAGACGATTCAGCGGATTATGCAGTTCGTGTCTCAATGTTTTCGGAAGTTGTTTTAAGTACCGCTCGTAACCGCTTAATTGTTTAAGCATTTCATCAATGTGCTGACGAAGGTCGGAAAGTTCGTCGTAGTAAAATCGATTTTTCTGTTCTGGAAAAACCAAGTTGGTCAGATGTCCTTGAAGGCTATAGGTTTTCTTTACGTCGTTGTCAAGGCGGATAATGCGATTCGATAAAGCGGCAGTATGTAGCATAACGCCGACAATCACAATGACGAAGATCAAAGCCCCGATTCCGATCAGGCGATAGAAGTAGTCCAAGCTTTCACTGAACAGATTTTCCATCTTTTGCTCCAGAACCAATGCGCCGATAATGCGGTTCTGCAACATGAGCGGGGTTGCCGACATCAGAGAAATCGGCTGATTTTCACGGTTCATGCGGTATTGTTGAAGCGTTCTTCCGCGCAGGGCATTTTCAATCAGAGTTTTTTCCGGTGTCAGGCTCTGCGGATAGGGGTATGGGAGCGAATAGGGTATAACGGTGGCAAAGGTTTTGATGATCAGCTTACCGGCCGCCGTGTAAAAATCGTTGTGAAGGCTGAAGTGTTCTTTAGGGAGTTGGCCGACCACATAGGTGGTTTTACCGTATTCGTTCACAACCCATAAAACCGAATTGGATAAGTTAAGGTGCGCCAGGCGAGTTGGATGGCCGGACTGGATCTGTAATGCCCAGAGATCGGTTCGATTCTCAAGAATCAGTGCCAGGTTCTCCACGGTCTGCTGCTGAACGATGGCTTGATTGTTCAGCATGATGCGGTGCAGATCGACCGCGAAGCGGTAAGCCAGAAAAGGCAGGGTGGTAAGCAGCATCAAAAAAATTAAGACGCGGGTGCGAATGGATAACTTAAATTTGGATGCTGCCTTTAATCTGTTCACGGTTGTTTGCTTTCAACTTAAATCAGTTGTCGCCGCCGCTTTTATCCTGCCAGCTGTAACCGCGACCGTATTCGTTGTGAATATGGTTAAAATCCGGAGTGATTTTCTTAAAAGCGTTACGGATTCGGCAGATATGGGTGTTAATGGTATTACGTTCCACAACTCCTTGAGTGGCTGATTGCAGGGCATCGTAAGAGATTACCGATCCTCTTTCGGCCGTTGCGAATTGCTTTAACATTTCAAATTCGGTTGCCGTCAGATCAAGCGGCTTTTCATGCCAGTAAGCTTTGAACTGCTCCGGGGCCAGTTCGAGATCGTCGATCAGAGAGCGCTCGTCGCTTTCAGCATTTTTCGGTGTGGATGTGATGCGTAGAAGATTTTTTACCTTGACGATCAATACATTTAAGCTGATCGGCTTCGGCAAGTAGTCAATGGCGCCCAGAGCGTGGCCGGTATAAATATCAAACTCCGACTGACGTTCGGATAAAAAAATAATCGGAATGGGTTGGTTGTAACTCAAAAGGTGTTTGGCAAGATCGAAGCCACCATCAATTTCCGAACCGAGAATAATGTCAGAGATAACAAGATCCGGAAGGGTTTCGGAAAAATAGGCTTCGGCATCTTGCCGGTTTGTGAAAGATTCGACACTAAAACCTTGTTGCTGCAAAGCGGTGACCAGACTTTCCAGCTGAATCGGGTCGTCTTCGATAACGGCAATTCGATAATCGGTATTTTGCATGAGTACCTCAAAAAGGATTAAAACTGAAAAAAGGGGCGATTAGCCCCCTTAATAACGATTAACTGACGTGCTGGAAATCCAAAACCTGCATGTTCATAATCAATCCGGCATCTTGAACCGGCAGAACGATGGCATCGATTCCGGAGTCGTTATGGTGCGAATGCCATAATCCCGGCGGCGTGATAAAGGCAGAACCCGGAGTCCACATTGCTTTGATCGGATCCTTGATTGTACCGTCTTCATTCAGCTCTTTTCCGATCAGAGTATAAGTTTCGGGTCCAGCTGAAACCACGAAATCGAGTGCAATCGAATTATGTCGGTGGGGCTTTTGCGTAACACCGGCCGGCAATACATTGTAAAGCGCCCATAAAGTATGGGTTAGAGTCATGGTCAATGGGAAATTCGGGTTCGACAATAAGAAACCGGTACGGTTACGGCCGGCAGCAATTTTGCGGACATCGTCCAGTTCTTTGTTCAAGCGTTCGCGGGTATAAAGAACCGGCTCGAAGCGTTCTTTGGAAGGCGTTACGCCCAGATACTCAAGCAAAGGAGCATCGGTCACCCAATAAATCGCCGTGTCTTCGTCAGCCGTGTGCAGCGCATCCGGCACTGCCGGAAGGGTAAACAGATCACCTTCTTTCCAGTGAACGGTACCATGTTTCATCTGAGTACGACCTTGACCACGAATGACATAAAAAAACTGCGAAGTTGCATTTGCATCGGTTTTAAGTACATCGCCGCTGCAAATTCTCAGATAATTCGCCATCAGGTTCGGAGTGGTTGCCGGATAAGCCGTTTGCAGTTGTGCAGCTTGATCAAAAGGAATGATTCGAGTTGCGCCGGATTCGTGCAGGCTGCTTGGATAGGGCACCACATCGATTTTTGGCATTGGCGGGTTGACCGCTGACATATACTCTTTTACTTGAGCATGTCTTTCCCATTGCTGCTGGGCGGCTTCCTGTATTTGTTCAACTTTCACTCGATTCATATTGATAACCCTGCTGGTAAGTTTTTTATTTTTATAAGAATTCGCATTATAAAATCAGTTGTGGCAAATTACTACTGCAAAACCGTGATGAGAAGGCTTGGCTCTCACCAGCGAACCTTACCGCTAAAATTTGAATTTATTTAATTTCTTTCGCTCGCTTGATGAGGGCAGATTCAGTGCTTCTCTATATTTTGCGATGGTTCGCCGTGCGACAGAAATCCCTTTATCTTCAAGAAGTTGCATCAGTTTGCTGTCACTCAAAGGTTTTTTGGGGTCTTCTTCATCAATCAGAGCTTTGATATGGGCTTTGATTGCGATGGCCGACTGATCGGCACTGCCGTATTGACTGACACCGCTTGAGAAGAAATATTTCAATTCAAAGGTACCACGGGGAGTCTGAATGTACTTCTGATTGGTTGCGCGCGAAATGGTTGATTCATGCAAATCGAGGTGTTCGGCAACTTCACGCAGAACCAAAGGCTGCATTGCCTGTTCGCCTTCCTCAAAAAAACGCTGCTGTTTTTCGACAATGAATTTTCCGACCTTAAGAAGGGTTTCCCCTCGGCTGTGAATGCTTTTGATTAATCCCTTGGCTTCGGCCAATTGTTCTTTGATTTTTTTGGATTCGTTTGAATCCTGCACCTGACTGGCAAGATCGACGTAGGCTGCATTGACGGCCAAACGAGGAAAAGCATCGGCATTCAATTCGACAATCCAACCATCCTGTCGGTTGCGTCTCAACCTTAAATCCGGAACGACAACTTCGGTTTGCGTTGATGAAAAAGTTCGACCTGGCCGAGGATTCAACGATTGAATCAATTTTAAAATATGGTGCAGCTCTTCGTCATTCAGAGCGTACATTTTCTTGATTCGCTTGTGATCCTGATAGGTAAGCCAATCAAAATGTTCTTTGATTAACTGCTTTGCTGTGACAACGAAAGGCGTGCTTTTAACGGCGGATAGCTGCAAGAGTAGTGATTCCTGAAGATCTCTGGCACCCACACCGGTTGGTTCAAATTGTTGAATGGTTCCAAGAACCTCTTTCAACTCCTCAAGAGTGATGCCCAGTTCCTCTTCATTCTCCTGAATGGTAGCGAGCAGTTGCGGCAAGGGCGACTCCAGATAACCTTCATCATTGATATCATCGATCAGATAGGGGGCAAGAAGCTGTTGTCTTTCCGTCCATGGATAAATATCCGATTGCCAATAAAGGTGGTCGTGCAAAGATTTTTCGGAAGCCGTGTAGGTATCAGCGCTGACATAATCGGCGGAGCTGCTTTGGCTCGATAAATTTGTATGATCGGCAAACACTTCATCCCATTGGCAGTCGAGCTCAAGTTCTTCGCTTATTTTGCTGGCCTGTTCAATATCGAGAGGCGCCGTTTCGGCATCATTATCGACAGGGGACTCGGATTCGGATTCTGTATTGCTTTCCCCAGACAGTTCTTCGTTATCGTCGTAGACCTCAAGCATGAAGTTGGTTTCCAAGGTTGATTCAATGGTCTGCTGAACTTCAAGCGCAGAGTACTGCAATATTTTAATAGACTGCTGCAATTGCGGGGTAAGCTTCAACTGCTGGCCGATATTTATTTGTAAACCGGGCATTAAGGCCATTTAACAAAGCTCCACTTAAATGGAATAAGATTTTGAAATAGTAAAAAAAAGGAATATCGCTATAATAACCTAAGCCAAACGGGCGGGTCCGATGCGAGCTTTTCCAGGTTGCTGGTCAGCGTAGAGGTTTAAGAATGGACTTAAAACTTCACAGCGCTAACTTAAAACTTTATTGTAACCTAACGTTACAACATGTTAAATCACCCAGTGGTGCAAAAAATGCTTGCAAAAGGGGAAGAGTCGATTATTCAACCCCTGTCGGATGAAAGATAATAGAGAAAATAAGAGAGGAATTTCATGTCGATTAAAGAAACGGCTCACGAAATTGTAGATGGTCTGGCAGATGATGCAACGTGGAATGATCTGGTAAGAGCGCTGTATAAAGAGAAAAAAATCACTCTGGGGATGACCGATCTTGAAGTTGTGAAATCTGAACTCAGTGATGCTGAAATCAGCACGATTGTTGCACGCATTCAGTCTTCAAGCTCACAACCGGATGATATGCGCAATACCCGAAACTACAAGCCGGGGAATGCCGCTACGGTTGGAATGGTTGCCGGGGTTATTGCTGTTTTGTTTGCACTGGTATTCCCGCCAATTTCATGGGTAGCCGTTCCGGTGGCCATTGTAGCCGGGTTTATTGGAATGCAGCGTAAAGAAGAAAAATCCTGGGTGCCGGTGTTGCTGGGTCTGGTTGCGATTATTCCGTTCATTGAACTAATTTTGGAAACTGCTCAATAGTTCAACAGAGAGCAGGAAAATCAAAAAAGCGCAGTCAAGCTGCGCTTTCGCGTCGAAAAAAATTTGCAAACCTCTTACTTCTTTCAGAGAAGTTTCTAAAAACCAAATTAAGTCAAATCGGCAATATTTGCGTGACTCTGTTTAAACAGATATTGATCTTTAATTTCATTAGGAATCTCCTGTTTCCATTCTAAACCATCTTCCTTTACCATCAGTTGCCATTCATCATGGGTAATTTCATGCTCGTCGCCGCTATCTGGATTGTAGATGGTGAGATAGGTGAAATCGCTTTCCTGGGGATCGGAAACGTCCATGACCAAAATCGCGGCCCCGACATATTCGCCCATAGTTACTTGATAGATTCCTGTTTTGGTATTTGATCCCATCGTCATAGCTTCATGCCTCCAGTGTAATTATTGCTGGTGATTAGCTTACCTTAAGGAGCGTTTCAGAGATAGTGATTATTAAAGAGTTAATAATTCGTTATTAAGCAATGAGTTTTTATGCGTTTTTGCATTCCGGTCGTTTGCTATCGACGATAAAGGGCCATAATCACTGGTATCGTGATTGGAGATGGCGAAACTCTCCTTCTTCATTTAATTCGCATAATGTATATTATGTTAAATTTAGTAAATTATTAATTTACTTTCATAATCTTGGCGCGCGCCTTCTCCATGCCTCGCCTGTTTCTTTTTAATGCAGGTGGTATCCGTTTCAGGTTTAAGACTAAAGCTGTTCAGATTTTATTGCGGAATAAAGCGCTATGGGATCTATTGTGCGGTGCTTCTTTTTACTCGTTTTCTACTCGTTCAAAAGTTTGTGGATATTTTCAGGTGGTCGTCCCAGGACGGCTTTGCTACCAATCACGATAATTGGTCTTTCAATCAATTTGGGATTTTGAGTGAGGATTTCCAGCCATTCTTGTTCGTCGATATCGTTTCTCGTATGTAATCCGAGTTCCTTGTACAGAGCTTCTTTTTTTCTAACCAACTCACTTGGTTGCATTTCGAGCATCTTACAGAGTTGCTGCAGCGTTGCCAGATCAGGAGTTTTCTCCAGATAACGAATTTCTTCGATTTCACTGTCTTGAAATTTTTCTTGTAGCAATTTGTAGGATTCCCGGCTTTTTGAACAGCGTGGGTTATGATAGAGCGTAACGGTTTTCATTGTGAATCCTTAGCTTCAATTCTTTTATTAACTTTTATTAACTTATTGATTTTCTATCTTTTCTTCTGCTTCAGCGTCCAAGCGACTATTGAGTGCTTGTTCAACGGCTTCAATTCGCTGCTTGCATAATTGATAGGCTTTGGTGGCTTCGTCTACCATCGGAATCAGCTCGTCGATGTCTATTTCATTGTTGTTGGAGAGTTTTTGCGCGATTGTCTGCAAAGTTCGGTAATTTTCTTTAAAGCTTTCCGGTTGACTCATATCAGTTCCTGTTGTGCTTGAACATCGACTTGAATTTTGCCGTCTACAAACTCAATGAGCAGGCTTTTTTCTTTCAATGCTTGTTGTTTTTGTGTTATCGGTTGTTGTTTCGAATCGTAAATCAATGCGAATCCCCTTTCAAGCTGGCTTTGCGGCCCGGCACTAAGGATGAATCGAATCCATTGACGAATGCTTTCTTTATTCTGTTTTAATTGCCATTGGCTTTGCTGGTGAACCCTCAGCAGATGGTCGTCCAATTGCTGTTTTTTCCACTCCAGTTTTGGTTTGGTTTGGGACGCAATCGACGCGTAGTATTGATTGAGAGCCTGCTTGCGCAATTTGATGCTGATCTCGGTTTCGTGTTTTACCCGTTCGATCATCGGTTGAAGCCGATTCTTCCATTGCGCCAGTTGCAGTTGGTTATTGCGGCTGATTTGATAGTGAAGTGTTTGCAGGCTCTGAGTTGTGTGTTTTAATTTCAGTTGGCTTTGAGCGCTGATTTGCTGCCAATTGTATCTGGCTTTTTGAGCCTGTTGCACAATACTTTGTCGTATGAATGCGATGACTTTACTTGGGGTGTCAAAGTGTCTGTTGGCAACTTCATCAAGAATTGTCAGATCCCTTTCATGGCCGATTCCGGTCAATACTGGCAGCGTTGCCAGACAGATCTGCTTTGCGACCGATTCGATATTCAGGTTGTTCAGATCAAGCTTCGAACCACCACCGCGAATGATGACTAATGCATCAAACGGATGTTTGTGATGGATGGCTTGCACCGCTTCAAAACTGGTGAGAAGATCCCGCTCGGCATTGCTCCCCTGAAAGCTGCTGTAGAAGTAGGTAAAGTCGCATAGATGATGCCGCTGTAACCGTTTTGCATCCGCTCTGAAATCTCCCAGACCCGCTGCTTCTGGCGGTGCGATGACCGCAATTCGAAAAAAATCGTCAGCAAGCTGAAGCAGGCGATTGTTTTCAAAAATGCCAGCAGTTTTAAGCGCTTGACGAATTTTTTGCTGCTGCTGCTGTAACTCTCCAAGCGTATAACTTGGATCGATTTCCTGAATATTTAAGGAAAAGCCGTAAATTTCATGGAAATTTACTTCGGCCTGACAGAGTATTTTCAGGCCTTTCTCCAGAGAATTTCCGGTCGCTTCGTGGAAACGTTTAGCAATCGATTCCGCTTGTGATTTCCAGATAGTTGCTCGGCAACTTGCCAAAACCTTCCCATGCTGGTCGCTCTCGCTTAATTCGAGGTAAAGATGCCCACGGTTGTTGTTCAGGTTGGCTATTTCCGCCGTCAGCCAAAGTGTTTGAGAAAATTGTTGGCGCAGAGCCAGCTGAACCTTGCGCATGACCATAGACAGACTGCTCGCTTCGGGGGTCTGCTGATCCGGCGTAATTTCAAGGGTGTGTTGCGATTGGTTTTTTGGCAGCCATTGTGAAAACTGTTCTTTTTGATCCGCCAGATGTTCAGGGATATACCAGAGCTTACTCACGGCATCCCAGCGTGCGCCAAGTGATTTAGCCTGATCTTTTTCCGGGAAAGGTACTTGTAGAAAAATCACGCTCTGAGTTCCATTCTTTCCTGTTCTTGACGAACTTTTTGATAGGCCTGCTGAATAACCTCGAGACTCGCATCGCTTTTGTATGCGTTCTCTGACAGGTGGCGACGCCAAAGTCTGCCTCCGGGTAATCCATGAAACAATCCTAACATATGCCGGGTAATCTGGATCAATTTCCCTCCGGTCTGTAAATGGTCTTCAATATAAGGAAGCATGTTTTCGATCACCTTCTCTCTGCTGATCGGGGCATGATTTTGCCCGTAATAGAGCGAGTCGACTTCTGACAGAATGTAAGGACGTTCATAAGCGGCACGCCCCAGCATAAAACCATCCAAGGCGTCCAAACCGTTGTACTCGTTCAAGTGCAAAAGTCCCTGCTGCAGATTTTGTAATCCGCCGTTAATTGCAATCGGGATGTGGGGAAAAGCCTGTTTCATGCGATGAACCAGATCGTAATTCAATGGCGGCACTTCACGATTATCTTTCGGGGACAAACCTTGCAGCCATGCCTTGCGAGCGTGAATGATTACCCCGTCGACACCGACCTGGTCGACGGTTTGCAACAGCTCGAAAATCGATTCTTCTTCGTTCTGATCATCGATGCCGATACGGCACTTTACCGTAACCGGAATTTTTACACTCTTTTTCATCGCGTTTACATTTTCGGCAACCAGTTTCGGGTGTGCCATCAGGCAGGCTCCGATCATATTGTTTTGAACTCTCTCGCTTGGACAGCCGACATTAAGGTTGATTTCGCTATAGCCCCACTCTTCACCAAGGGCAGCGCATTTGGCCAGATCCGAACTGTTGCTGCCGCCAAGTTGAAGAACCACTGGCGCTTCATCTTTGTTGTGGCCGAGAAAACGTGGCAAATTTTCTCCGTAAATAATGGCTCCGGTTGTGACCATTTCGGAATACAGCCAGGCTTTTCGACTTAACTGACGGTGAAAATAACGACAATGGCGGTCGGTCCAGTCGAGCATGGGAGCAACTGAAAAATGTTGGGCGCTGGATTCTTGAGAAGGTGTTTGCATAAAATCGATTTAAAAACGGTTAAAAGTCCCTATTTTAACGATTTTTGCATATTGAAGCAGTAAGCTTTCAGCGACAACATAATAAAAAAAACCGCTAAACCCGGGGGGCATTAGCGGTTTTTGCGGTTAAAATGCTTGGAAGGCAAATTTTAGAAAACGAATTCGACTCCACCGCCAACACCTGAAATAGAGAGGTCATTTTCGTCGAAAAGGTTGGTGTAATTAACAACAAACGCAAAATTTTTGGTAAATTTCAGCTTGCCGTCAAATCCCCAGGACATGGATTCATCGGCGTATTTGCTTTTCTGACCGTTTGTTTTGTCTTTTCCCGTTGCATACAGCTTTGAATAGCCGATCTTACCGTTAATGGAAAAACGCTCAAAATCGGCAAAAGTTCCAACCAGATAAGCGCTGTAGTACTCATCGATTTTGACGTTTTCGTTAGTGCTGCTTGAACTGCCTTCATCGGTTCCTGTACCTGCGGCAAACTCAACACCGAAAAACGGATTTCCGCGGAAACCTAAAGCAACACCTGCAGAAGGTGTCGCAAAAGAATTTGCACCTTTTGATTCCCATTCAAAGTGATTGTAAGTTACGTCAAAATAGGCGCTTGGAAAAGTCCCGGCTTGCGCGTTGACGGATGCGGAAAGAACGGCAGCCGCCGCCAAAGATGTCAAAGCAATTTTCTTCATGGTGTTTCCCTTAATGATCTAAAACAGTGTAAATATTATTTTAATTCTCGAATATTTCGATTCAGAATGATGTTTTATAAATCGAAATGATAGGTGTTCTGAGTGTAAGGCTTATCCTAAGCGATCTGCGTATTTGCCACAATAGGAAAGAAAGCAATTTTATGATGCGAGACAGAGAAATGACGGTGTGAAAAAATGACAAGCCAACTCCCAAATCTGCGTCCGGGCAGATTTGGGAGTAAAAATGGGAAATTTCGTTTAAATGATGATTCCTTCAGAACCCTGAAAATCCCCTTCACTCTTGGTTGCGACCGAAGCGCCGGCAGATTCCAGCAATGCACGCGCATAAGCATTACGGGCTGTTTGCATGATCGACAATTCCGCCTGTAGGTCGGCAATTTTTGCTTCGGTGACCTGCAGTGCTTTTAACTGCCCTTTTGCTTCTTCTGTTAGGTTGTCTGTATCCAGTTCGTGACCGGCAAGGGTAAATTTAGCCATTTTCCACCTCTTTATAACTTGAATTATTCATCGTAGGCCTTACATATAGATCGGCCAGACGGGGCGAGCCTTTAAAATTTTTTTGCTGACTTCATTGTGTAAGGATCTGATGTGTGGGCTTATCTTAACAGTTCAATAAAAGTAAAAACAAGAATCGAACCGACAAAAGCGATCCAGATTATTATCCCATCGCATGAAAATCGAGTTTTTACGTTGTTTTATGCACTGAATCTTGATGAAATAAAGAAAATATATAAGTAGCAGACAGAGCAAGTCAGGCTATGCAACAGGCCCGTCAGAGGAAGACGACTCAAACAATGACAATACAAGCGTTATACAAACAACTTTTCGGCGACATTCAGCGTGATGCAAAGCAGGTCGAACGTTACACCAAAGCCTGCGAACTGGCAATTGAAGCACAGGGGCTGCCTGAAAAAAGCATCGTGAGAAGTACCGATGTCGCCATAATCCTGGCCGATCTGAATATTGACGAAGAAACCTTGATCGCAACACTGTTAAGCGATGGTAATCTGGAAGAAGCTTACAGTGACGACTTTATCCGTTCCGGCTTCGGAGCCTCGACATCCGATCTTGTTCATGGAATTCGTAAACTGAATCAGTTCAAAGAATTTGATGTCGAACGCAAGAGTGATGCCGTGCAAAACGAGCGATTGCGGCAGATGCTGCTGGCAATGACTTCCGATATTCGAATTATGATCGTCAAACTCGCCTACCGGGTCGCACGATTACGTCATCTGAAATACGAGGATGAAAATGTTCGCCACCTGATTGCCGCAGAAACCGAGCTGATTTTCTCTCCGCTGGCAAACCGTCTTGGTATTGCGCAGCTGAAATGGGAGCTGGAAGATCTTTCCTTCCGTTATCTGCATCCACAGAAGTACAAAGAAATTGCCAGTTTATTACAGTCCAAGCGTACCGAACGTGAGCTGTATATTCAGGACATGATCAAGCAACTGGAAGCGCTGCTTGCTAAGGAAGGTATCAAAGCTAAAATCAGCGGACGCCCCAAACACATCTACAGCATCTGGAAAAAGATGCAGCGTAAAAATCTGACGATTGACGAACTCTTCGATCTTCGGGCGGTGCGAATTTATGTGGATAGCGTCACGACCTGTTATGAGGCTCTTGGCTTGATCCACAGCAGCTGGAATTACGTTAAGCAGGAGTTTGACGATTACATTGCTACCCCGAAAGAAAATGGCTATCAATCCATTCATACGGTTATTATCGGCCCGGGCGGTCAGACCGTTGAGATACAGATTCGCACCCATGAAATGCATCATAACGCGGAATACGGTATTGCCGCTCACTGGCGCTATAAGGAAGGCGGCAAAAGCTATGACAGTAACCTGGAGCGAAGCATTGCAAATGTTCGACAGTTGCTGGAAAACTCCGACGATCCCGATGTGTTCAAAGAGATCAGTACAGAGCTGCAAAGCCAGAATATCTTTGTTATGACGCCGACCAACCAGATCATTACTTTGCGCCAGGGATCCACCCCGCTTGATTTTGCCTACAATATTCATACCGAGCTTGGCCACAGCTGCCGCGGAGCCAAAGTAAATGGTCGAATTCAGCCGCTGAGTCACCTATTGAAAACCGGCGATAAAGTGGAAATTTTATCGGTTAAAAATGGTCAGCCTTCGCGAAACTGGCTGAATCCCAACCTTGGATACTTAACCAGCAGTAGCGCGCGCAACAAGGTTCGCAGTTGGTTTAACAAGCAGAATCGTAGTGAAAACATTGAGGCCGGTGAAGCTCTGTATCATAGAGAAATCAAACGTCTGCATGCCGAGGAAATTCACATTCAGGACGTGGTTGCCCGCTTTAAACTTGAAAACAGCGAAATACTCTTTGAAGAGCTGGGTAAAGGACGCATCAATGATCGGCAGCTCAATAATGCTATTCAGACGTTACTGAAGCCCGAAAAACACACTTTCGAGCAAACACAGCGTTCGATCAGGTTCAGAGAACCGAGTCTTGAAGGTGATATGCGGAGCGCTCGTGCCTATGTTGTCGGCGCCAGTAATCTGGCAACCAATCTGGCGCCCTGCTGTACTCCGCACCCGGGTGACGACATTGTCGGTTATGTCACTCGTGGACGCGGAATTACCGTTCATACACGGGAATGTGCCAATGTTCTTAACCTGAATCACAATGAGCAACAAAGACTGATTGAAGTCGTTTGGGATAAAGAGCTGGCGGAGAATCCGCTTTATGATGCCGAGCTGCATGTTCTGGCCTTTGATCGCAAAGGATTGTTACGTGATGTAATGAGCGTTTTGACCGACATGGACATTAACTTGATTGCTTCGCAGACGGAAACCGATCAGCAGGAACGCAGCGTCACCATGAAGTTGACCATCGAACTCAGTGCCGGAATGAATCTTGGGGATTTACTGGATCGGATTGAAGTGGTTCAGAACGTGGAATCCGCCAGCATTAAAACTTTGTAAGCGGGGTTCGATGCCCCTTCCCTGGGGCATAAATTTCAGAATACTCAGGCGCCGGAGTTCAACTAACTCCGGCGTTTTGTTTTTTGACAGACTTGGAAGACGGACAAAATCTTCAGGTATAAAAAAACCCGCTATAACCGAAGGTATAGCGGGTTTTGAATTGGCGTCCCGTAGGGGAGTCGAACCCCTGTTACAGCCGTGAAAGGGCCGTGTCCTAGGCCTCTAGACGAACGGGACGTTTTTGATAAATCAAAACGACTTTATCGAGATTTGAATGAAAAATCAGAGATTTTCATTCCGGCTTGACGATTGATTGTAAATGCCTAGGTCAATCGACACACCAAAATTTGGAGCGGGAAACGAGGATCGAACTCGCGACCCCAACCTTGGCAAGGTTGTGCTCTACCGCTGAGCTATTCCCGCATAGTGTGGCGTCCCGTAGGGGAGTCGAACCCCTGTTACAGCCGTGAAAGGGCCGTGTCCTAGGCCTCTAGACGAACGGGACACACATTGTGATTTTAATCTCTTAAAATCGATATTCGGCAATTGAATGATCCGGCCTAGTTTGGATCTTGCCTGTCAGCTTTTGGTGGAGCTAAGCGGGATCGAACCGCTGACCTCAACACTGCCAGTGTTGCGCTCTCCCAGCTGAGCTATAGCCCCTCGAGCTGATGGGTGCGTATTATATAGAGTTGACGACTACCGTCAAGCATTAAATGTAAAAAAATCGTCATTTTTTCGCTTTTTTTCGGCGCTCCGAACATTGGACTTTCTAAGTCCTTGTTTTTGCAAAAATCGCCGATAAAAAAAGGGGATCACTCCCCTTTTCCTACACAATGCGCCATCTCATTACAGATCGATTTGGCGGCGTTTTAAATTATTTAATTTGCCGCGCGCGCTGCAATAAAGTCCAGCGCCATATCAATTCTTTGCAGACAGCGGTTCCGACCGATCAGTTGGGCTGTCATATCAATGGCCGGAGACTGGCCGCCACCGGTAATGGCAACACGCAACGGCATACCCACCTTGCCCATACCGACTTCAAGGCTGTCGGCGGTCTCTTGAATGGCTGTATGGATGCTTTCAGCTGCCCAGTCATCAAGTGCTTCAAGTTTGGTGCGTAATTGCTGCAAGGGTTCCTGAGCTACCGGGCGCAGATGTTTTTTGGCGGCCCCCGCTTCAAACGCATCGAAATCCTTATAGAAATATACGCTGCCTTCGGCCATCTCAACCAAGGTTTTGGCGCGATCTCGCAGTAAATCCGCAACTTCCGCTAAAGCTGGGCCTTGAGACAGGTCACAACCGTGCTGGGCAACAAATGGGGAAAGGTGACGAGCCAGATGTTCAGCGTCCGCAGCCTTGATGTGTTGTTCGTTAATCCAGGTCAATTTAACGGTATCGAAGCTTGACGGCGAACCGTTCACATTATCCAGATCGAAATGTTCGATCATTTCATCGATGCTGAACACTTCCTGATCACCATGCGACCAGCCAAGGCGAACCAGATAATTCAACAAGGCTTCCGGCAAAAAGCCCTGCTCTTTATATTGCAGAACACTCACGGCACCGTGACGTTTCGATAAACGGCTGCCGTCTTCTCCCAGCACCATCGGAATATGCGCAAATTTCGGCACATCCGCGCCCATTGCTTTATACATGTTGATCTGACGCGGTGTGTTGTTCAAGTGATCATCGCCACGGATAACATGACTGACACCCATATCCCAATCGTCAACCACCACCGTCAGGTTATAGGTCGGCGTACCGTCAGAGCGCGCGATAATCAGATCGTCCAGCTCTTTATTGGCAATGACAACTCGACCTTTGACCAGATCTTCAATCACAACCTCGCCGTCCACCGGGTTTTTAAAACGGATAACCGGATCGATTCCCTCAGGCGGTGTGCCGTCGAAATCACGATAGCGACCATCGTAGCGAGGTTTTTCTCCGCGGGCTTTTTGCGCTTCACGCATTTCATCCAGCTCTTCCGGCGTCGCGTAACAATAGTAAGCCAGCCCCTTATCAAACAATTGCTGAATCACTTCTTTATAGCGTTCAAAACGATGGGTCTGGTAAATCGGCCCTTGATCGTAATCCAACCCGAGCCAGCTCATGCCTTCCAGAATGGCGTTTACCGATTCTTCGGTTGAGCGTTCCAAATCGGTGTCTTCGATTCGGAGAATGAACTCTCCACCTAAACGTTTGGCGTATAACCAGGAATAAAGCGCGGTGCGGACACCGCCGATATGCAAATAGCCTGTCGGGCTGGGTGCAAAACGAGTGCGAATCACAAATAGACTCCAAATTTTTGATGACTAGGAAAATAAAGGGCATATTATAAACCCGATGCTTCCCCTGCTCCGGGTTAATTTTATTTGCGGCTTTTCATCCATACCGGGTGCAGGAACAGCAGAAGAATCAATAGGATGAGAATCAGCAAAAGCAAACTACTCCAGAGCCAAAGCAAGCCGCTGCCGAGCATATCGGCCATATACTGCGAGGCCAGACCATAGGCGGCAAGAGGGTAAATATATGACCAGGCCGCACGGGTGATTCCGCTTTGATAGAAGAAACGCAATGACAGAATCCACAGCAACAGAAACAGTGTTGCAAAACTGTAAGTTACCCAGATGATCAGCTTCAGGGCGTGCGATGCGGTCTGCGTATCCAATAAAATTGAAGCAACACAGGCCAGAGAAGCCGGGGCCAGAAAAATAAACAGGCTGGGACGGAACAGGGTTGGTATCGGCAGAAAAAAAATTAAGCGCATCAACAGAGTAACGCTGAAACTAAACCAGAACAGTAAACCGACCGCATAGAACAGCCAGCGGAATTCCAGCCAATTGCCGTCGACTTCGCCAAAAAAGTGCAAGCTACTGATGATAACGATGAAGTTACCGGACAGTAAAATAAACCAGGTTGGCATATGCTGTGACAGCAGAAGTTCCTTTTCGAAGAGCCAACCCCCCAGTAATATCAGATTCAGACTCAGGTGAAGCAGGATCAATCCCCATAGAACGACAGAAAGCATCTCGTCCAGACGACTGTCTTGAATGCTCAGACTGACAGCCATTAATGCCAGCATCGCTGTGAGCGTGACCGAGGGAAAGAAGGATCTCAAAAACGGATCTTGCCATTCGGATCGCAAACGCGCTCCCGGCTCGTTTTGGAAAAAATGCCAGAGATATAATACCGAGAGTCCAAGAAGGCTGACGACGCCGAGCAGCCACAACCCAAAGGCAAGATTTTCCGCACCATGGATGTATTCGGCAAAATGGTAGGCATTCATCCCGGCACCAATCAAACCCATCGGCATACCGAAATATACAATTGAGGAGGAAAATCGCAACCGCTTGATCAAACATGCCCCCTCTTCTGGTGGGTGTGAAACGTGAGTGTTCCCGGATTTTCTTTATATCGCAATTCCAGTTTCATTTTTACCTGTGCAATGACCGCAACGCTGAAAATGCCGGGATTCAAAACATGATTAAATAACCTTCGACCTTCAAGGTCAATAACCAAAACCTTCTCTACACCGATAATCGGTATAATAAAAAATCCAAAAAACGAATCCGGCAAGCTGGCCTGTTCTCAAACGTTGCCAACTTCGGTGACAGCAAGGCCGTCACCAGCCGGAAAATTTCTGCCAACCAGAGAAAATAAAAGGATGTTTTTATGAGTGCAGATTCGGATTCAGGTTCCAGACTTGCCTATTTCCCCATTAACCTGTTCGGTGCGATTATGGGGTATGCCGGTTTGACACTGGGCTTTTTAAAGGTTCACGAATTGTTTGGCATTGACTACGGCGCTTTTCTCATCTTGACGGTGCTGACGACGCTGTTTTTCATTTTGATTACCGCGTTTTATGCGATCAAGCTCGTCCGTTTTCCGGAATCGGTCAAAGAAGATTTTTCTCACCCGGTTGCGCTGCATTTTTTCCCCACTTTCAGCATCAGCCTGCTTCTGCTCAGTTTGATATTTAAAGGGGTCAACTTCCAGCTTGCCCAGGTCATGTGGTATCTCGGTACGGTTTTACATTTTATTCTGGTTCTGATGATTCTCAACAGCTGGATTCATCACGAAAAATGGCAGATCACGCATATGAATCCCGCCTGGTTTATCCCGGTTGTCGGAAATATTGTAGTCCCTCTGGGAGCCGTCGAATTTTCCAATATTGAAGTTGGCTGGTTCTTTTTCAGTGTCGGACTGATTTTCTGGCTGGTGCTGTTCAGCATTGTCATGTATCGGCTGTTCTTTCATCCACCATTATTGAAGCTGTTGGAGCCGACGCTGTTTATTTTGATCGCGCCTCCGGCGGTTGGTTTTCTGTCTTACCAGGAACTGAACGGCGGGGTTTTAGACGACTTTTCGCGTATTCTGTTCAATATGGCGCTGTTCATGACTCTCCTTCTATTCAGCCAGACGCTTCGTTTCATTCGCATTCCATTCGCCTTGTCCTGGTGGGCTTACAGCTTCCCTTTAGCGGCCATTATGCTCGCCAGTTTTCATTTCTATGCTTTGACCGATATTGCATTATACGGCTTAATCGGAGCTTTTCTCCTCGCGGTATTGGCCGCATTGATCCTGCATTTGACCGCAAAAACATTATGGGCGGCAAAACAGGGTACGCTTTGTCATCCTTTGCCGGGAAGCAAACCGCAAGGGACACCGCCTCCGGCCCCAGCTTCGGAAAAATGATGCCCTGAGCGTAAATATCTGCAAAAATTTAACCGCTAAACGCGATTTACAGAGCGGTTCGGTAACAACAGTCCGAACCGCCATTTTGATCTACCTGCCTGATATGTGATTTATATGACTTTCGATACGATCCACTACGAACTGGAACTACTTGATCCGCATGCCCACCTTTTTGAAGTGAAATTGACGATTGCCCATCCAGAGCAACCTTCGCAAACCGTTTCCCTGCCAAACTGGATTCCCGGCAGCTATCTGATTCGCGATTTTTCCAAACACTTGATCGATCTGCAAGCCTTCGATGCGCAGGGCAATTCAGTTGATCTGACAGCTTTGGATAAGTCTTCCTGGAAATTCAGTTGTGATCGTGCAACAACACTGACTTATCAAGTATATGCCTGGGATTTGTCGGTGCGCGGGGCTTACTTTGACGATCAAAGAGCTTTTTTTAACGGGACTTCGGTTTTTCTGCAAACCGAGGGGCAGAGCGACCTGCCTCACACCCTGCACCTGAAGACAAACCGTTTTACCCGGGAAAAATGCTGGTGCGCCGCCAGTGGAATGCCGCAGATCAATGTTGATGCCAGTGGTTTCGGCAAGTACCAGACCGAAAACTATGCGGCCTTAATTGATTACCCATTTGAAATCGGTACGCATCAAACGCTCGATTTCGAAGCCTGTAATATTCCGCATAAAATGGTAATTTCCGGAATTTTCGAATGTGACTTCGAACGCCTGAAACAGGATTTAATTAAAATTTGCGAAACCGAAATCAACCTTTTTGGTTCCGCTCCGATGGACAGCTACCTGTTTCAGCTTTTTGTCACCGGCAACGACTATGGTGGCCTCGAACACCGCAATTCGACCGCGTTGATTTGCAGTCGAGACGACCTCCCCTATATCGGGATGCAGGAAGCAAGCGATGGCTATGTCCGTTTGCTGGAACTTTGCAGTCACGAGTATTTTCACAGCTGGAATGTCAAGAGCATTCAACCGCAAGCGTTTCAGAATGCCGATTTGCAACAGCCGCAATACACGCACCAGCTTTGGTGGTTTGAAGGCGTTACTTCTTATTACGATGCTTTGATTTTACTGCGAGCAAACGTGATTAATGAAGCACGCTACCTGCAGCTGCTCGGCGAACAGATGACACGAGTCTATCGCATGCCGGGTAGATTCAGGCAATCGGTTGCCGATTCCAGCTGGTTTACCTGGACCAAATTTTATCAACAGGACGAAAATGCTCCGAATGCAATCATCAGCTATTACACTAAAGGCAGTTTGATCGCTCTCGCTCTGGACCTGTTTTTGCGCCAACACTCCAATGGCGATTTCACGCTTGATGATATTCTGCGCCACCTTTGGGAACAGTACGGTCGAAACGGCATTTCCCTGCAGGAAAAACAGATCGAATCGCTATGCTCTGAACTCAGCGGTTACGACTTTCAATCGTTTTTTGACCAATACCTCTATGACACAAAAGACCTGCCTTTTGAAGAAATACTGCGTGAATTCGGCTATCGTTTTGAGCGACGTCCATACCAAGGGCTGAACGACCTTGGCGGTACTTCCGGAACTTCCCTGCTGAAAATGTCTCTGGGTATGAATGTGAAAGCAGAAGTTCAAGGGCTTCGGGTAACGCATGTCTGGAATGATTCCGCAGCTCATAAAGCCGGTTTGTCGGCCGGTGACCTTCTTATTGCTCTGGACAAGCTGAAAATTGACTCAATTGCCCAGCTTGAACAGAAATTGCAACGCGCTCGAAACGGCGTGCAATGGCACTGCCATTATTTCCGGCGCGATGAATTGAGAGAAGCTCTGTTGCTTCCCGAAGCCTCAGTATCGGATCGAGTCGTCATCAGCCGAATGAATGCGCAGGAAATGTCGGAAAAAGGAAGCTTATCATGGATTTAAAGCAATCGGACACCTTGATCACTGAACAGGACAAGCGCTTGCAGGAGCTTCACCAGTTGATTGATTCGATGCAAATCGAGCAAAGCTATCAAAGCGAATCGCTGCAAGCCATCGAAAAAAACCCTGTTGCAACAGCATCAGCAGATTCAACAATTACAAACGCAGTTAAAGCTATTGTCGGAATATTTAAAAACTTTGCGTGAGGAAGCTATTCGAAACCCGGCAGACGAAGTTCCACCACCGCATTATTAAACAAAATTACTTTTGGGGTTGCTGGTATTTTTCCGTATTTCGAGACAATAAAAAAACCGCAGCTATTGCGGTTTTTTATGTACTTTTTAACGAAAAGCGAATCTCGCTTTTTTAACTTTTTTTAAGAATTTCGGCCTTTCTTCTTCCGGTACGGATTGGAAAAATCATTTAAATCGTGGACGGTTTTTTTCCCGTAACGTCCTGATTGGGTCCGCGCCGATTTACTGGCATCGCGCTTGGATAAAGCCGATTTATCCGCTCTTCCGCTATTGTTGGTACGTAAATCCGGCCGCGATTCTTCTGGCAGATCAACGCTTTTGAGCAGTTGATTCACCTGCTTCCAGGTCAGTGCTTCGGTTTTTCCTTTGCGCAGATTCCGGGGGAGACTGAATTGACCATAGCGCACTCGATGCAAACGACTGACTTGCAGTCCCACCGCTTCCCAGATACGCCGGACTTCTCGATTTCGCCCTTCTTTCAGGACGACGCGATACCAACGATTCATTACCTCATCTTCGCTCGGCATGGCTTGAACACGATCAAATTTAGCCGGTCCGTCATCCAGTTGTACACCCGCCTGCAGCTGCTTGATTATTTCGTCGCTGACTTCGCCGAAAACACGAACCAGATACTCCCGTTCGATTTCATAGGAGGGATGCATCATCCGATTCGCCAGCTCGCCGTTATTCGTCAGAATCAGCAAGCCGCTGGTGTTTAGATCCAGACGCCCGATACTAATCCAACGACCGTTCGGGATGCGCGGTAACTGTGCGAAAATTGTTTGCCGGTCTTTTTCATCCTTCCGGGTGCAGACGCGCCCTTCCGGCTTATTGTACAGAATGACTTCAGTCGCTTGTTTTTGCAGCCTTTGCTCTCTTATCAGCTGATCCCGAACTTTAATTTTGTCAGCAGCCGTTGCCCGATCGCCAAGCTTTGCCGTTTTGCCGTTAACTTTTACGAGACCTTGCTGAATGATCTCCTCAACAGATCGTCGTGATCCAAAACCGGCACGGGCAAGAATTTTCTGCAGTTTTTCACCCTGGGGGGCGTTTTCTTCGTTCATAAATAGAGTTCGCTTTTTCTAAGTGTCGTGAAATGTTCTGGAGGACAAATTGTGTTCCGCGATTTGTCACCATCCGAACAACGTCCGGTGGTTATAAACCAACCAGACTGAATATCAGCCCTTTTAAGAGATTATAGGGACCAAAAAGTAATGGTGTCAGAACCCCCAACAACAACAGCCCTAAGAGAATAAAAAAGCCATAAGGTTCGATCCGGTTATATTGCCAGGCCAGTTTCGGTGATAAAAACGCCGAAAGCACTCGGCTGCCATCCAACGGCGGGATTGGAATCATATTCAAAACCAGCAGAATCAGGTTGATGCTGATTCCAGCCATGCCGGTATACACCATGAAAACACCGATTTCCGGCAAAGAATGCTGCAAGGATTCACCAATTTTCATCACCAGAGCCCAGCCGATGGCCATTAATAAATTGGCCGCCGGGCCCGCAATCGCAACCCATGCCATATCCTGCCTGGGACGTTTCAAATTCTGCATGGTAACGGGAACCGCTTTGGCCCAGCCAAAGACAATGCCTCCCAGCATCAGAAGGGCCAACGGCACAATCACGGTTCCGATCGGATCAATATGCTTGATCGGATTCAACGTCAGGCGTCCGAGCATTTTGGCGGTTGGATCACCGAGTCGGTTTGCCATCCAACCATGCGCGACTTCGTGAACGGTGATGGCAAAAATCACCGGCAAAGTCCAGATGGCGATGGTTTGCATCAAGCTTAATTCGTTCATAACTGAAACGATCCTTGTCCCTGACGGACCAAAATTGGCTCGTCGTCGGTAAAATCAATAATCGTCGTCGGTTCAAATCCGCAGAAGCCCCCGTCCAGAACAGCGTCCAAAGCATGGCCGACCGTCTCCTGAATTTCCCAGGCTTCGGTCATCGGATAGTCTTCTCCCGGCAGAATAAGACTCGCTGACAATAAAGGACGGTCAAAACGCGACAATAAGGCATTGGTGACGGTATTCGGCGAAACCCTGAGACCGATGGTTTTTCGTTTCGGAGATTGCATCCGCTTCGGTACTTCGCGGCTAGCCGGGAGCAGAAACGTATAAGGTCCGGGAAGATGAGACTTCAAAAAACGAAATTGGGTATTCCCGACTTTGGCATATTCCGATAGATTGCTCAAGTCTTTGCACATCAATGTCAATTCATGCCTTTCATCCAGACGACGAATTGCGCGAATCCGATCGGCGCCCTGCTTGTTATCAAAAAGGCAACCAAGAGCATAGCCGGACTCGGTCGGATAAGCGATCACTCCGCCTTTCTCGAGAATCGTGGAGACCTGATCCAGCAGGCGATCTTGCGGGTTATCGGGATGGACACTTATAAATTGACTGGACATAGTTGTTTTCTAATGAGTTTTTAAGGTTGTTCATACGGAACGGATCAATCGGTCGAGAGACGAAGGACGAGCAGAACATTTGAAGTTAAATCGTGTTTCGCGTTTCTTCGCAGCGCTTCAATTTGCTTGGACGGCCGACGAAAAATTCCGGATAAATTATACTGCAAAGTACAGAATAAAGCAGATTAAAACAGATGCCATACTGGTTCGACAGTCGGCGGCAAGGGAGCCAGCCAGCCGAGATCGCGCCAGGAATGCTCTGGACGGTGAAAATCCGACCCGGCGGACGCATAAAGGCCGTAACGTCTGGCTCTGTCGGCCATCCCGATCATATCCGCGCTGGCTCTTGGCCGATTTACCACTTCAATCGCCTGACCACCGGCTTCGATAAAATCTTCGATCAGCAAGTTCAATTTACGACTGGTTAATTTGTACAATCCGGGATGGGCAATGACTGCAATGCCGCCGGCATTCCGTATCCAGCCAACGACATCCTGCAGATCGGGCCATTCCGCCTTGACATAGCCGATACGTCCTTTCTTTAAGAAACGATCAAACGCTTGTTGGGTATTTTTAACTCTTCCTTCACGGATCAGCAATTCTGCAAAGTGTCCTCTGCCGACAACCCCATCGCCGACCAGCCTATCGAGTTTTTGCGGCATTTCGGGAAGATTGAAATGACGATGTTGCTGGAATTTTTCAAGCATGGCTTGCGCCCTTTCCTGTCGCTTTTGGCGGATTTGCGCCAGACCGGTTTGCAGCTCAATCTGCTGAACCTGAAAATTTAAGGCAACGATATGAATCGTTCGATCTTGCCATGTACAGGAAATTTCGACACCGGGAATCAAATTCAAAGCCGGCAGAGCCTCCGCTTCGCTTTGCAGAATCTCATAACCACGAGTGGTATCGTGATCGGTGATCGCCAGGCAATCGATCCGGCGTTCAAGCGCTCGCTGTAAAAGCTCACTAGGAGATAAGCTGCCGTCCGAGGCACTGGTGTGACAATGTAAATCCACTTTCATCTAAAATTCTTGATCCTCGATTTTCGATTTTTAGGCGCCACGAGGCGACGTTTTCAGCAACCATCTTGATGGTACCGACTAACCGCCTTTGTACGCTTTCTGTTTAGGGATTATTTTAACAGCCCGGCGGATGTAATATCCAAGTGCGTTCATGCAACATTGATTAAAAAACACTGTAACTATCGGTTCGACGCTTTTATTCCGAATGAATCCCGGCTAGAATTTGGGCTTGAAAATTAACCTCAAAAGTCGTTTCCATGAAATTTTTATTTGATTTTTTTCCAATTGTTCTCTTTTTCATCGCTTATAAAACCTACGATATTTACACTGCCACTGCCGTGATTATTGCCGCGACAGCCGTACAGGTCAGTTATGTGTATCTGAAACATCGCCGGGTTGAAAAAATGCACCTGATCACTTTGGCATTGATTGTGATTCTTGGCGGTTTGACTCTTGCATTGCAGGATGAGGCGTTTATTAAATGGAAACCGACCATCGTCAACTGGGGGTTTGCTCTGGTGTTTGCCGGCAGTCATTTCATTGGTCAGAAGCCAATCATCCAGCGCATGATGGATCAGGCCATTCATTTGCCTCAGGAGATCTGGTTCCGTCTGAGCTGGTTATGGGTCGCCTTCTTTATCCTGTCCGGTATCGTCAACCTGTACGTTGCCTACCAGTACGACACCGATACCTGGGTAAACTTCAAACTTTTCGGCCTGATGGGAATGACGCTGATCTTTATTCTTTTGCAGGGTTTATACATCAGCCGCTATTTACAGGAATCAGATTCCGAAGCCGAAGCGGAATCTCTGATTGAAAACGACGAAAAAGAACCTTCGAAATAAGGTTGTACCATTTTGAAATAAAAGGATTCACATGCTGTACTCAATTTTTGCACACGATGTCGCCGATAGCCTGCCCCTTCGTGTTGAAGCCAGGCCGGCTCATATTGCCCGCCTGCAAGCACTCGATGAAGCTGGCCGTTTAATTCTTGCAGGACCGAACCCGGCAATCGACAGTATGGAGCCCGGGGAAAAAGGGTTTACCGGCAGTTTGATCGTGGCGGAATTCGATTCCCTTCAACAGGCTCAGGAATGGGCGAATCAGGACCCTTACATGGCCGCAGGCGTCTACAGCAAAGTGGAAGTAAAACCCTTTAAGCAGGTCTTTCCAAAAAGCGAAATTTAGGCTATTGTGAGAACTGTTTAATCGATTGTGCATCGCGGAGAATTATTCATGTCCAACCTCGCCTATCTCATTCCGAAACGTCAGCAAAAAAGTGCCATGCGGGATATTGAACCTATGGAACTTATGGATACCGATTTCGTTCAGATTCCTCTTCTGGGATGGACCTCCGCCGGTGATCCGGTTCAAATGGAGATGGATTACGAGACCGTATCAGTACCTTCCTGTCTGGCGAAAAAAGAGACTTTTGCCTTGAGAGTCAAGGGGTGTTCGATGGTCGACGAAAACATCCATGACGGCGATATCGTTATCATTGAGCGCAGTGCCTCCGCCGAAAACGGTGAATCGGTTGTGGTACGCATCAACAATGAAGAAGTAACAATGAAACGCCTGTTCATCGAAAAAGACGGGGTTCGCCTGCAACCGGCCAACGAAGAGATGGAACCGATTTATCTGAAAAACGAAAATATCGACATTCTTGGCATCGTGCGCGGAATCCTGCGCCAGCCCTGACGAGTCTTCAATACTTTAACACCAATGACTCCGGCAGCGGCTTTGCGGCACACGGACGGAGTATTGCCTTGCGGATTTCAAAATGCATTCACAAATTCAACTGCTGATAACCGGCGGGACGCTCGATAAAGACTACCACCCGCAGCGAGGTGAGCTGTATTTCCCAGACTCCCATCTTGAAAAGATGCTCCAGCAAGCCAATTGCCGCCTGCCACTTCAATGCGAAGTTCTGATGCAGAAAGACAGCTTGGATATGGAGCCTGCGGACCGTACGCTGATTGCCGAAGCTTGTCTGAAAAGCGATGCGGCACAGATCGTGATCACCCACGGCACGGATACAATGGTCGAAACGGCCTTGCACTTGCAGAACACACCAGCCTTGCGCGGAAAGACCATTGTTTTGACCGGAGCCATGCGCCCTTTTGCGCTTGGACATTCGGACGCACTGTTTAATCTCGGCAGCGCACTTTGTGCCGTCCAGCTTAAAAACGCCGGTGTCTACCTTTGCATGAACGGAAAAGTTTTCTCAGCCGATCATGTCACCAAAAATCGTTCTCTCGGTGTTTTCGAGTCGATTTGACTCGGAAACCCACTTCCTTTTCGGCCATAAATTTCGATGAATCTTGCCATTTTCTCCGCTTATCTGGGCGTTGTTTTAATTTGGACAACGACCCCTTTGGCTATTGTCTGGGGTGCGCAGGCGGACTGGTTTTTCGCCGTGGCAACCAGAACGCTGATTGCTGCGGTGATTGCTTTGCCGATCCTGTTCTGGATCAGACCACAATGGCGCTGGCCGGGAATGCATCGCTGGCGGCTTTGGAGCTATGCAGCCCTGCCGGTATTCGGTGGTATGACGCTGATGTATTGGGCGGGACAGCACTTGAATTCCGGATGGATTGCCGTCATTTTTGCCTTAACGCCGATTATCACCGGACTTTTATCTCCCTGGTTGCTGACAGGCTATAAACTAACGACAGTGAAAATGCTGTCCGTGCTGATCAGTTTCAGTGGACTGGTTATAATTTTTCACTCGAATTTGCACGATTTTCAAAGCACTCAGTGGCTGGCGATTGCAGCAGCCTTACTTTCGGTTCTGATCCATTCGTTCGGAACTTTATTGGTTAAAAAACATGCAGATAAAGGCTCAAGTCTCGAATTTACCTTAGGGGCATTATGGATGAGTGTTGCCGGTCTTTTTCTCATATCGCAGATGCCGTGGATCGATTGGAGTCGACCAAACGATTTGTCTCGAATCGCTTTGGCAGCGATTGTTTATGCAGCTACCTTCGGTTCCCTGATCGGCTTTGTGCTTTATTACTACCTTTTGAAACGCATCGACGCGATGCGCCTGGCACTGATACCGGTAATCACGCCGGTATTTGCTTTGTTATTGGGACATTATTTGAATGGCGAGGCCCTGAATTCGCAAATTTTACTGGGCGCTGGGCTGGTTTTGGCTGGCTTACTGCTATTCGAAGGACGTTTCATCAGAAAAGAACGCCCTTATTGACGAGGTTCGAAACGGCCTGCTTACCATTCCAGCGCTTTGAGATACTTGAACAGCTCTCTTGCAGATTTCGGAGGCTTCTGAGTTTCGGCCTCTTTTGTAGCGTTACGCACCCACTGGCGGAGCTGCTGGCGGTCGGCCTGGGGAAACAGTTGCATAAATTCGCTGATGGCTTCATCACCTTTTTCCAACATTTTGTCGCGCCACATTTCCAATTTGTGGAAATGTGCATTTTGCTGTTTCTTGCGAATTTCTATTTCGGCCAGCTTTTCTTTGATTTCAACGATCAAGTCTTCGTTCTGACGCAGTAATTTACCGATAAAAAGGCGTTGACGCTTTAGCGCTGGGCCTCTGTCCATGGTTTTAAGAAGCAGAACCGCATCTGAAAACTCTTTCGGCAACCCCATTTTTTTGATTTCGGAAACCGTCATCTGTGAGACCTCTTCTCCAAGGTCGGTGACCGCCTGGGCCGCTTTTTTGATTTGGGTACGACTTTGAAATTCTTCCTGCTCCCAATCGGGAACTTCCATTTCGCTCTTTGTTCGATTGACATTACGCGGTCTAACCATTTTCGAGCTCTCCTAACATTTTTAAAAATTGCGCTTCATTCAAGACTTCCACGCCCAGAGATTCCGCCTTGGTTAATTTAGAACCGGCTTTTTCTCCGGCGATCAGGTAGTCGGTTTTTGCCGATACACTACCACTGACTTTGGCTCCGAAAGCTTCAAGCTTCAATTTGGCATCATCTCGGCTTCCATACTGAAGAGAACCGGTGATAACTACCGTTTTGCCCTGAAAGGCCGAATCTTCAACTTTCGGAGGAATTTCTGGATCCGGCCAACGGACGCCTGAAGCCAGCAAAGCACCGATCACTTCATTATTATGCGCTTGGCGGAAGAAGTGAATAATATGAGATGCAACCACGTCTCCGACATCATCCACTTTGATCAATTCTTCATGTTGCGCGCTCATCAGGGGGCCAAGGCGGATAAAATGTTGTGCCAGATTTTTGGCGGTGACCTCTCCGACTTCGGGAATACCGAGCGCAAAAATGAAGCGTGCCAAAGTGGTGGTTTTTGAAGCTTCAATGGCTTCAACCAACTTTGTCGCAGATTTTTCACCCATTCGAGGCAGTTCGGCGAGACGCTCCGCCTGCAACTGATAAATGTGATCCGGATGCTTTACCCAGTCCAGATCGCATAACTGGTCGATCAACTTATCGCCCAGCCCCTGAATGTCCATGGCCTTGCGAGACACATAATGCTGCAAAGCGCGTTTGCGCTGTGCGGGACAAAACAATCCGCCGGTGCATCGATAAACGGCTTTGTCGTCTTCTTTAATGACATCCGAATCGCATTCGGGACAATGTTTCGGCATTTGAAATCGTTGAGTCTGTTCAGGCCTTTGTGCCAGAACAGGCCCGACGACTTCGGGAATCACATCTCCGGCACGCCGGACAATGACCGTGTCACCGATCTGTACGTCTTTTCGGTCAATTTCGTCCTGATTATGCAGGGTTGCATTGGAGACGATGACCCCTCCGACGGCAACCGGTTCCAAACGCGCTACCGGCGTCAGGGCTCCGGTGCGGCCGACTTGAACATCGATTCCGAGTAATTTTGTCCAGACTTCTTCGGCAGGAAACTTTCGAGCAATGGCCCAGCGAGGCGCTTTGGCGGTAAAACCGAGTTGCCGGTGAGCTTCCAGACGGTTGACTTTATAGACGATTCCGTCAATTTCGTACAGCATGGTGCTGCGCATGTCGAGTAGACGCCGGTAGTAGGCTTCCATGCCTTCAAGGCCCTGGACGCAGCGACTGTCAGGATTGGTCGGCAGTCCCCATTTGCGGAATTGCTGCATCATGCCTTCGTAAGTATCGGAGATCCTTTCGTGATGCTCGATTTCCCCCCAGCCATACAGGTAAAGACTCAACCTTCGGGAAGCGGCAACTGCCGGATCCAATTGGCGCAAAGTACCTGCTGCGGCATTTCTGGGGTTCGCAAAAACCTTGTCTCCCTTCTCCGCCTGTCGCCGGTTAAGTTCCTCAAAAGCTCTTTTTGGCATGAAAACTTCGCCGCGTACTTCGAGAATTTTAGGCCAGCCTTTACCCAGCAGCCGTAAGGGAACCGATGAAATGGTGCGGATATTATGCGTAACGTCTTCGCCGACCGTTCCATCGCCACGGGTTGCTGCCAAAACCATATGCCCGTTTTCGTAACGGATACTGATTGCCAGACCATCCATCTTCGGTTCAGCGATATATTCCATTTCGGAAGTGGAATTCAGACGCTCTTGAATCCGTCTCTGGAAATCGGCCAGATCCTGTTCACTGAAAGCATTTTCCAGTGAATACATCGGGGCGCTGTGACGAACGGATTCGAAATGAGATAAGGGTTGGTCACCGACTCTCTGTGAAGGCGAATCCGCAGTGATCCAGTCGGGGTGCGCCTGTTCTATTTCCAGAAGGCGATGGTAGAGGCGATCATACTGAGCATCGCTTACCTTAGGATTATCAAGCACATAATAGGCATAGTTGTGTTCGGCAATTTGCTGTTTGAGTTGTTCTAACTCTTGTTTTAACTTCAACTCTTCAGTCATTGATCAATTCTGTATCCCGGCTGCATTAAAAATGGAAAGACTTTTATGTGGCGCTTATTCGCCCTGTTCGAATTGCTCGGCTTTCTGCTGCATGGCCATTAAATCCGATTCTTTAACCAGATGGCGTTGCATGTCATAAATACGACCGTTCAAGCGTTGCGATATTTTGCGGGCAATTAAAATAAAATCTTTCATCGCCTGAACCGAGTCGATACAGGTCGGCAATTCGAGAATCAGTGCGACACCGGGCGAACTGTGCTGCTCCAACGGATCCGGTGGAAAAGTTCCAGGTTCCAGCATGTTGGCAACCTTAATGATTTCGTTGCCTTTACCATCTTCGCGGCAATAAATTGCTTTGCTGTGCGAATAACTCAAATCAACCGATTGCAAAGCATGATGCAACTGTTGCATTGAAAAATCCTGAGAACCTAGAACCAGCAGGACAAACAATTCGCTCTGCTGTGCCGGTTTCGGTTCAGGCGGCAACTCGTTATTCAACTCCACCGGTTCCAGTCTGGCTTTCTGCGGTGCCTCTTCACGAAGAGTTATTTCCGGTTGCAATGTTTCGCTTTCTGGCAGATCAAAATCTTCTCCAAACGTCAGTGCCTGCTGATTCGGATCAATCTCCGGCAGTTCTTCCCCCATCAGATGAAGTCTTTGTTCGGTTTTCTGAGAAACGGGTTCGTGAGGCTCGCCGAGGTTATTCAAGGCTTCGGAAGCTTCTTTTTTCGAGTCGACCGGTGTTTCGACGGACGACGACTGTTCGTGCGGTTTTTGTGAAGAGTGGTTTTTTCGCCGGCTTAGTAAATAAAGTACTAAGATTACGATGACCGCAAATACGACCAATACCTGCTGTAATTCATTCATTTGAACAGTCCTAAAATCTTGTTACAACACTGCAAAAAGAAAAGTGCATGAGTCTTTCTTCGCCTGCGGCAGCCTGTGCCCTCAAATACATCGCCGATTTTTTTAATCTGATTTTTCGTGCGACAAAGCGAAATACTTTAACGGGAAATTGTACCTTCATTGCTTTGATCATTTCCACTTTCTTGGAAGAAATTTTGATCTTCAAACAGGATCAATCACTTATAATAATTTTCCTTTTTCATTGATCTCCCGGGCCCGAAAAACATGAATGCTTCGCCAAAGAAAACCCTATCGGTGCCAGCAGATGCTCGACAAGTTTTGGGGATCGACTTCGGTACATCCGGTGTTAGAGCCTGTCTGATCGAGCGACGAGTGGACGCGCGCGCAACCTCGAAAGCCTCCTTTCCCGCCCCGAACCAGGATCGGATTCTAGCCAAGGTGCGGGCGAATTACGGACAAGGGGAACAGTGCCCCGATACCTGGCTGAGAGCCTTGGAGTCGGTTCTGAAATCCATGTTAGAAGAACACCCGCTTGATGCTCTCGACTTCATTGTTTGTGACGCCACTTCATCCAGCGTCCTTCTAACGGATGCCGCAAACCGACCTCTCAGCGAAACCATGATGTATTTCCGTCAAGATGCCACCGCCGAAGCCGAAGACGTTGACCGACTCCTAAGTCGCCAGAAAACCGAGAGCGCTGCCCAGGGTGCCGCCAGCACTCTATGCAAAGTACTTTATCTTTTAAAACAAACCGATAGCACCCTTTCTTCGGTATCAGCTTCGAGCTCTTTGCAGATTCGCCATCAGGTAGACATCATTAATTATGCCTTGTGCGGCTCGTCAAAAACCGATTATAACAACGCACTCAAACTGGGATTTGATGCGCAAAGCATGCATTGGCCAGAGTGGATTTTGCAACTCTTGCGTCAACACCACCCATCGATTTCCCTGCCGGAAGTTGTGGAACCCGGAAGTATTCTAGGCAAAATCTCCTCCCAATGGGTTGAGAATTTTTCCATTAATCCACATTGTAAAGTCTGTGCCGGAACGACCGATAGCATCGCCGGATTTCTGGCCTCCGGTGCTGAACGCATCGGCGATGCGGTGACCTCTCTCGGAACCACTCTGGCAGTAAAACTGCTCTCCTCCTGGCCGGTTTTTTCCAGCCGTTATGGCATTTACAGCCACCGGCTTGGAAACCAGTGGTTGGTTGGCGGTGCCTCAAACACGGGAGGCAATAGCTTACTGGCACACTACTCTCTTGAAGAACTTACCCAGCTACTGCAGTCTATGCAAGCCGTTTACCAATTGCATTCCGAGAAATATGCTTTGGAATCTTTAATAAATTGCTTTAAATGCACTTTCAGCCTGAAAAACCTTTATCCTCTGGCATCCAGCGGCGAACGTTTCCCGATTTCGGATCCGCAACTCCAACCCAGCTTACCGCCGGCACCGAGAGTCGCTCTGCAAGCTGCCTTGCAAAGCAAAGATCCTGAATTTCTGCGGGAACACTGCTGCTTTTTGTTCGGATTAATGTATGCTTTGGCAGACGTTGAGCGCATTGCTTACCTTCGCCTGGAAGAAATGGGAGCCTCTTCTCTGGAGACTCTTTTCAGTGTCGGCGGTGGAAATAAGAATATTCTCTGGACGGCTTTGCGTCACGAGCTGATTTCAGCCAGCCACAAGCCTGCCCGTAATCAGGACGCCGCTTATGGCGTAACCAGATTAATCAAGCTATGAAGCTGAGAGAAAGAAGCCGGTGAAATGGCTGATTCTCCCTCAACCGATTTAAATAAAAAAGGAAAAACTTTAATGTCAACTATTCATAACAGTCAGGAATTAATCGCAGCGCTGAAAGATGCACCGGTTGATTTTAAAACCGTCATGCAGGTTATTGATTCGGAATACGAATTTGCCCCGACAGCCTTCAAAAATGGAGAAACATTCAATGAAGCCGGCAGTAACAACGGTTCATGCAAGGTGTTTGCTTTTGGAGAGTTACATCAGCTTTCGGAACAGCAGACATTAAACGCTTTCGGAGATTTTTACTGCCAGGATGTGCTGCAACATCCTGAAAACGAAGATCATCAAAACATCCGTAACTTTATGAGTTACGGCTGGAAAGGCATCGAGTTTTCCGGCACGGCACTGGTCAAAAAAGAATAAATCGCTTCAAGCAAAGAAAAACCCCGTTAAGAAAAGGAAACTTAACGGGGTTTTTCTTTTAAGAATCAATAAAAAATCGTCTTAAATCAATTGCCGGCATGTACTTTCTTGACCAGTTCAAGATCAAGAAATTCATGCCCATGTGCATTGCCCGACAGAATTCGGAAAACATTCTCCGGCTCACCCATCTGATCCAAAACAAGATCCGCCGCGGAAAAATCATCGTCCTTGGTATACTCGTTAATGGTAATGATGGTTTTCAGATTGGCTGCAGTTGAGGATTTAATGCCGTTATCGGAATCCTCAAATGCGATACACTCTTCCGGTTTAAGGTTCATTTTCTCCATCGCCCAGAAATAGATGTCCGGCGCAGGTTTTTTGGCGGGGACAATGTCGCCGGCCGCAATCACTTCAAACCAGCTCTCCGAATCCGCGCCAAGTGTGTTTGTCAAAAGTGCCGTGACATTCGCCGGCGTGGTTGTGGTGACCACTGCCATGCGCATTTGGCGATCGCGTGCCTCGTTAATCAAACGCTCGACGCCAGGACGCAACGGGATTTTACCTTCGGCCATCAGCTGTTTGTAAAATTCGGTTTTTGATGCGTGCAAGCCCTTGACGAATTCTTCAAAATCCTGCGGTTTTTCAAAAGTGGTATTGAAATTTTCCAGATAGTATTTGATGCGTTCTTTTCCACCGGTCACCGCCAGAAGTTCTCCGTACAGAGCTTCATCCCAGTTCCAGTCCAGACCGGCCGCTTCAAAAGCCATGTTAAAAGCCGGACGGTGGCCATCGCGTTCGGTATCCGCCAAAGTGCCGTCTACATCAAACAATAAAGCTTCAAGTTGAGCCATGTGATTCCTCTTATCAATGTTTGCCGGTGACCATCCTGATAAATACGCTGAAAATCAACGCAGGCAACGGGCACCTATTTAAATTTTTTATGGTTGTAAGATGGCTATGCATTTTGCGGGATATGTATTGCAAATTCAAGCTTATAAGCATTAGGGTTATTTAAGAACAACATAACAAATTTAAAAGTTACTTGAAAAATATCACTTGTTGCGCGGTAGCAAACCTGATATAAAACACGGTTATAAAAAGTTTGTACTCAATAACAACAACAATTTTTTTCCTAACAAATAATAAAGAGTACAGGAGAGAGAAAATGGAACTTCAAACTGACTTTATTGAAAACTACCCTCCCTATCAGCCTGCTGAGGGTGAAGAATATATGAGCCAGCAAATGCTGGAACACTTCAAAAACAAACTTTTGGCGTGGAAACAGCAACTGATTCAGGAAGCGAGCAGCACGGTATCTCATTTGAAATCCGACTCTGACACACCGGCAGATCCAAATGACCGCGCTTCCCAGGAAGAAGAGTTTGCTTTGGAGTTACGCACACGCGACCGTGAGCGCAAATTGATTTCAAAAATCGATAAATCTCTTAAGGATATCGAAAACGGTGAATACGGCTTCTGTAAAATGAGCGGCGAAGAGATCGGCTTGGCGCGCATGGAAGCCCGTCCAACAGCGACTTTGACCGTTGAAATGAAGCGTAAACAGGAAATTCGCGAAAAACAAGGCGTTGCCTGAAGCGCCCCTGTACCCCTCTGGGCTGGCCCTGACTTTTAGGACTGGCCCGGTTTCATTCCTTTCTAAGATACGGCTTCACCATTATTTGCTTTAATTTTTATGAACGAAGTCACCCTATCCGATTTAATTCAAGCTTTAAGCCTTCCGGAAACCTATCCGCATCCTGTTGAAGTCATAACAACAATCGAAACGCATATTTCAGTGGTTTTTCTCACGGGTGAATTTGCTTATAAACTGAAAAAACCGGTCGATTTCGGTTTTCTCGACTTCACTCATCTGGATCAACGCCGTCACTATTACCGCATGGAACTGGAACTGAACAAACGCACCGCGCCTCAGCTCTATCTGGATGTTCTACCCTTTTACCGCCATTCTGACGGTTCGTTTGGATTTGAACCCGAAGCGATGCGAGATCAACCGATCGAATATCTGCTGAAAATGCGCCAGTTTGATCCCAACAACGTCTTAAGCCGTCTGCTTCAAAAACAAGGGCTAGAGGACCAGCAAGTTGAAGCACTCGCGCTGCAGATTGCCGATTTTCACGCCAATGCAACGACGGTTGACGATCAGAGTAATCTGGGGGATCCGCCGGTCATTCTGCAACCGATGTTGGATAATTTTCCAACCCTGCTGGCTGAGTATCGAAAAAGTGCGGGAGAGGAATTGACTGCCCTGCAAGCCTGGACACAGCAAACCTACCATTGCTTGTTTCAGCGCCTGCAAAGCCGAAAAAACGAGGGCTTCATCCGCGCCTGTCACGGCGACCTGCATCTGGATAATATTGCGCTGGTCGACGAACGCCCGTTACTCTTTGATGGGATTGAATTCAATGAAAATTTTCGCTGGATCGATGTTCTCAGCGATCTGGCATTTTTGCTGATTGATCTGGACTTTCGCAAACAGCGTCGTTTGAAAAACCATCTTCTGTCGATTTACCTGAATCAAACTCAGGACTATGCAGTTTTTGATCTTCTGAAGTTTTACCGAGTTTATCGAACGCTGGTGCGGGCTAAAATCAGTGGTTTACGCTGCGCTCAACTGGATGAAAAGGACTACCGCAAAAAGCAGATGCAGCAGACCACACTTGATTACATCCATCAGGCGCTTGATTACAGTAGAGAAGATGCGCAACCAAAACTGATTTTACTGCAGGGCGTCTCCGGTTCCGGAAAAAGTTATCTGGCCGCCCATCTGCTTGATTGGTTTGATGCCATCATTCTAAGCTCGGATCGGACTCGCAAACGCCTCTACGGAATCCACGCAACCACGCGAATTCAGGAAGCAGACAAACAAGCGCTCTATAGTGAAGAGATGAGCCGACGCACCTACGAGACATTGCTCTCGAATGCCAGCACGCTTCTCAAGCAAAGACAAAACGTCATTGTCGATGCAACCTTCCTGAAACGCGAACATCGCCAAGTATTCTATGCTTTGCAAAACGAGATTGATTGCAAACCCTTTACCTTGTCGATACAGGTGTCGCAAACACTTGCCGAACAGTCCATCCGTTATCGTCAGCAACTGAATCAAGACCCGTCCGATGCCGATGCCGAAGTGATGTTGCGTCAGATGGCAATCAATCAGCCGCCCGCAAAAGAAGAACCAGCCCTTTCATTGCCTGCCGATGAATTGAGGCTGCGTCTGCCGGAAAGAGAAATCCGTCAGTTCCTTAAGATTGAAGAAAACCCGTCGATATAAACCGTATCCTTCTCTTGTTGAGAAAGCGTTATAAGGATTACTGCAATGACGTTCTATTTTCGGTTTTTGCCCTGGTTTCTGGTCTTTTGTCTGCTTTTGCCGGCGACAAACCCGGTGGTTGCGCAAGACGCTCCCGCAGCAAACAATGAACAAGTGCTTAAGAATGAGCAAGGTCTCAAACAGTTTCGTTTTTTAAAAATTCCCCTTTATCTCGCACAAAGGGAAACATTCCGTCAGCAGCTTGCAGAGCTGGGTGGGTTTGCAGAGTCGAGAGCAACCTGGAGATATCCTTTTAAGGATCGCTTCTACTCGCCCCTTCGCCTGGCGGACAGTCGTTATATTGTTTTTGATTTTGACCAGAAAGGTCGAGTCAGCGGCTACACTCGAGTGTTCCGAAATCTTTATTCCGAAAGTTCTCGTGAGCTTTTCCGTCAGCCAGCACTCTGGCGTTCCCTTGAGAAAATCGCTCTGACAGTAACAGAGCAAACAGGAATAAGCCCGCTGATTCGCAAGCATCAATCGGGCGGATTCCACGCCAGCAAGAGTTACCATTGGGAAAGTCCGAGTGTTAAAATCGCTTTGTCGCATTCGGGGTATGATCCCTATGCGGAGCCGGTTTTGCGCGTCGAATTTCATTATGAAAATGAGAACGATGGACAAAAGCAACCAGACGGATTCCCTGAAGCAGAAAGGCAAACAAATGGAATTTAATCCAATCACAGTTTGATTCTCTCTTTCTTATACCCTGCTTTATTTTTTCGCTATAAAAATATGATCACTTGACGCTTTCAACTGGATTAACTTTTTAATAAACGCCGTCAATTCAGAAAAAAATGCTTCCAGATGCTGAAAAGCATGATTACCTCCCGGATAGGCGGCTAAAAAATGACGATCCGGTTTTGCCTGATATTTCTTTATCGTAGCAGTAATGTTTACCACCTCATCTTCTAGATCCACCGCCAGCAGAGAATGCAGAGTATGATCCGGTTTTACAATATCGTATTTTTGCAAAGCTTCAAGATAATGCGGGTTGATACAAATTGTTTCGCCGCTGTGTGGATTGAAATGCTCGCCCAGATATTCAGGAAACAGTTCCTGAGGGTGCAATGCCGGATTGATCATCACATAAGGAAGCTTATGACGATGAGCAAAATACTGAGCATAAAAACCTCCCAGAGAAGAACCGATCAAGACAATTTGCGAGTGAGGATAATCCGCTTTCAGTTTTTGCAAGGCTTCTTCAATTGCAGCGACACTTGATTCGGGAGAGCGCAAGGTGTAATTCGGGGTACGAAAGTCCATAATATCAATGTCTTTCCAAGCCTGGCAGCTCTGCTTGATCCATTGAGCTTTAAAACTGTTTCCGCTACTTAAAAAGCCATGTAGATAGAGACAAACCACCGTCTGCATCTGTTAAAATTCCTCGCTATGATTAAGCCTACCCAAATTTTGGAACGTCAACCGAATCCGAAAATTTTCCAAGCAGCCAAACACCTTGGATTAACGGATCTGCAGGCCATGCTGGTTGCCAATCGTCTGGATGACGCCGATAAGCTTGATGAAATTGTGTTCCCGAAATTAAAACACATTCAGGCGCCGGTAGAGCTGAAGAATGCCGACATGGCGGCAAAATTGATTGCCGATGCCATTCAAAGTGATCGGATGATCGTGCTGGCAACCGACTATGATACCGACGGAGTCACTTCAGCCTGGGTGGCCACAAGTGCGTTGAGCGATTTTTTCGGGGTTTCTCCCCACAGAATTCGACACATCATTGGTGAGCGGAAAAGCGGTTACGGCATCACCGATGAAGTCGTCGATCGCATCTTAGCCATCAAAGAACCGGTAGCGCTGGTCATTTCCGCCGATCAGGGTTCCAGCGATGAAAAAAGAATTTCGCGTCTCAAAGAGGCCGGTATTCCGGTTTGTGTCACAGACCACCACCAATTACCGATTGAAGGCCCTCCACCAAGCGCTGCCTGCACGGTCAATCCTCAGCAATCCGGCTGCCGTTACGATAAAACAGTTGCCGGCTGTTTTGTCATTTTTCTGGTTATGGCACAAGTCCGTCAGGAACTGATTGCCCGCGGCTATCTTTCCGAGCAATCGCCTTCCCTAAAACCGCTGGCCTTGAATGTTTCTCTGGGTACCGTAGCCGACAGCGTCAGTTTGAAAAGCCCGAATAATCGAGCTATTGTCCGTACCGGCCTGCAAATGATCAACCGTTTTCAATCGCCGGCATGGCAGGCCATGAAGGAACTGAACGATAACCAGGGACAGCCGTTCGACGCCGAATTTCTCGGTTTTCAAGTCGCAACTCGTATCAATGCCGCCAGCCGGGTCAGTGACGTTACGACAGCATTTCATTTTTTGACGGCGGCGGACTTGAGTCAGGCAAAATCCTATTTGCAGCAACTTGACGAGGATAACTTCAATCGCCGCGAACAGCAGCATGAGATGCTGCAACAGGCCAAGGAACGCGCGCGCGAACTGTATCACCCTGATCGATACAGCCTGGCAATCAAACTACAAGGCAATGCCGGGATTCAAGGAATCATCGCTTCGCGCATCGGAGAACAATACGGTGTGCCGACGGTTGCCATGACCGATCTTCGGGATGGACATCTGGCGGGAAGCGGACGCGGAATTGTCGATGAAGTCGATTTACGAGCCGCCTTCCAATGGATGTCGGAACAGGATTCGACGCTGTTTACTTCCATGGGCGGACATAAAGGCGCCGCCGGTTGCATGATTCCGATTGAAAAATACCCATTGTTCAGCGACTTGTTCGAAACCGCTATTCAGGCGCAGTTAGGCAGTGAAGCACCAGCGCCCAGAGTTTTCACCGACGGGCAGTTGCATCCGTCTCAGTTAACGCCGCCGCTGATTCAGGAAATCAGCGATCTTGAACCTTTCGGCAGAGAATGGCCAAAACCTTTATTCAAAGGGGTTTTTCAAATTGTTTCGATCAAAAGCGTCGGTCAGACTCAAACCCACCTGTCGCTGAAGCTTGCCAGTGATCAAGGTAGCCAACACAGTGCTATTTTTTTCAACGGCAAAGAATCCGCCGATGCCCCGCAACCTTTCGACAACGGTGACTGGATTGAATGCGCTTACCAACCGTCGCTGAACCGCTTTTTCGGACGCACGAGCATCCAGTTAAGAATTCAGGCGGCGCATCGGATTTAATACAAGCCCGCAAAAAATAAAAACCGCTTAGACAACCAGTGTTTAAGCGGTTTTTTATTTTCACTCCACGAGAAGCTTACAGGAAATCCAGAATTTCTTTTTCAATATCAGCTTTGTTAATGACCGTCGTCTGGGCGATTGATTTGTCAAACAGGGCGGCGATCTGCTGAGGAATCGCAACCTGCGCTTTGGACGCAATCAATTCAAGTGCTTCGATATCATGTTCCGGCTTTTCTCCGGTCAAGGCGTAAGCGATTACTGGAGAGAATTTGGTCCATTCTGCAGTCGAATAAGCAATGGTTTTCACCGACTTGTCGCCACGGCAAGTATCGTAGGCCTTAAAGCAGGTCGCGGTATGCGGACACATCAGATAACCGACTTCGAATGCCTGCTTGATATATGCCAGCCCCTCTTCATCATTGCAGAAATCGGCTGCAAAAATGGACTGAATTCGTTGCAATTCATCGGCGTTCAACTCGTAATACTTTTCCTGATCAAGTTGCAGCATTAATTCTTTGGTTCGTTCGGCACCAAACAGGTCAAAGAGGATACGTTCGATGTTAGACGATTTCAGAATATCCATCGCAGGAGATGTCGTTGGGATGACGCTGGCGCCACGTAGATCGTACTTGCCGGTTGTGATGAATTTCGTTAAAACATTATTGCTGTTGGAGGCAATGTGAATTTGCTTGACCGGCAAGCCCATTTTATAGGCATAGTATCCACCCAATGCATTACCGAAGTTCCCGCTCGGCACATTCAGGTAGACCTTTTCGCCCAATTCGATTGCGCCCTGGCGTACCAGTTCCAGATAGCTGTAGATGTGATAAATTGTCTGGAAAATAATCCGCCCGAAATTCACCGAGTTCGCCGCCGACAGCGAAATATTCTTTTCTTTCAAAGCGGCATTGAACTTATCGGAAACCAATAACGTTTTCAAAGCCGACTGTGCGTCATCGAAATCACCGTGAATTCCAATGACCTTAAGGTTGGCCGCATCTTCGGTTACCATCTGCAAACGCTGCACGTCAGAGGTTCCGCCATCCGGATACAAGCAGGCAACCTGAACTTTATCTCGGTTCTTGAACGTTTCCAGAGCCGCCGGCCCGGTATCGCCACTGGTGGCGGCTAAAATCAAATAATTTTCGTCGCGTTCCTGCGCTACCGCAGACAATACCTTGCCGAACGGCTGCAATGCCATATCCTTAAAAGCACGCGTTGGCCCGTGATACAGTTCGCTGACGTACAGATCGTCGTACACCTTAACAACTGGAACCGGATTTTTCGGATCATCAAACTCATCATATAAATCCAGGGCATCATCAATCACCTTCTGATCGATATCGACCTCGAAAGCACGCAACACATCACGAGCCAGAACTTTGTAGCCAGACGAGATATGCGATTGTAAGAAAGCTTCATCGAAGGCCGGAAGCGTTTCCGGGGAATAGATGCCGCCAAACGAAGACATCGGACTTAAAATCGCTTGGGAAAAAGTGATGCTGGCCGGTCTTTGACCGTCGTTACCGCGCGTTTCGATAAATTTCATGTCGAACCTGTTGTCTATAAAAGTAAAAGATGGGCGAATTATACCGAAAACGGTCCAAAAGTTCGCCTTGAAATCATTCGCGAAGCTGGCGGAAAACACTCATCCAATCGAATCCAAACGCTTTTTACGGCGCCAGAAGCGACGTAAATGCCCGGGATTTACATGAATCAGTTTTTCAGCGCCAAGGTCAATCAGCACGGAATCATACTTCTTCTGCCGAATGGCATTCAACAGCGGCAAAAACCAGTTCTCTTCCAAATCATTCAGGCTTTGCACTCCGAGAAGGCTTGTCTGCAAGGGAATATGAACCATTTCATGCCCGATTCCGTCATTTGTGAAACTGCGGCAAGATGCTAAATTATCAGGCGTAGCCTGCCATTCAGCCTGAGTGACAACGGCCAAACCATGCAGATAATCGTGACTTCCGCTGATGGCGGTTTTCGGACGCAGTCGAATGGCACACTCGCTTAAAACGCCTTCGCCCCAGACCCAAACACTGTTAATTTCCGGATCGCCCCGTTCTCTTCTTTGCAGATTGACCGGATGATCGAAAAACAGCATCTGAGTTTCATTCATCAATTGTCGCCAGTAAGTCGCCGCATTACCGCTCGGGTAAAGACCGTGTAAATTCCGATAAGCCGCCACTTCCAGTGGCACCGAGCCTATATCCACTTTTTGCCGAATCCGCAAATACCACTGGTAAGCACCGCCGTATTCCAGTTGAATGCCGTCGTCGCCGAAATGCAGATTGAACGCTTCGACCAATGCTTGGGATTCTGCTTCGGTAATAGCCAAGTCTTGCGGAGGAATCAGCACCAGCGTATCGCGATCAGGAATCATCTGTACCGGATCGATCTTCACCCAGAAAGCGTTTGCATCAAAATCCGGCAACTGCACTGCAGCCTGCACCGCAGCGGCAGGCAAAGTTTCCGGTTGATGGAACAGGTGACAGGCACGCGCCTGAAAGGATTGCGGTTTCCGGGGCAGAATATCCCCTTTGGACCATAACCCTTGCAGAGTCGGCAAATGCAGTTCGGCAGCCAAAGGCTTTTCGGCAAGCACTGCCTGCAAAGCCGGATAAAAATCGGGAATCCAAAGTGTTAAAGCACGTCCCATGAAATACCTTCAGAACTAAGACGAAAAAAGCCGGCAAGCCGACTTTTTATCTAAAAAAACGAAAACCTTTTCATAATGAAAATGCAGGTTTCCTGCACGAATTTACTGCAAACTCTCAAGACGAATTCGCGCGATTTCTCCGTCAATTTCTTCCAAGCCGGATAAATCCTTTAACGCACAATCCAGGCTGGCCTCTTTGACCTTGTTTGTCAGCATCACCAGTGTCGCGTCACGAGGCTGGGTTTTGCAAGGTTCCTGAACCACCTGCTCAATACTGATATTGTGCTTGGCCATGATCGATGTGATTTTCGCAAGCACTCCCGCGTGATCCAAAGCAAAACATCGAATATAGTAGCGGGCTTCAATCTCGGAAATCGAAACCACTGGAGCAGATTGCAAGGCTTCGCTGGCAAACGCCAAAGCCGGTACTCGTACGTCCTGAGGTTGTTCACGCCAACGAATAACATCGACAATGTCAGCAACCACAGCACTGGCTGTCGGCCCCGCTCCGGCTCCCGGGCCGTAATACATGGTCGGACCGACATGATCTCCTTTGACTAATACCGAATTCATCACCCCATGAACATTGGCAAGAAGAACCGAGTTCGGAATCAAGGTCGGATGGACTCGAAGGGAAAAACCGTTTTCGGTACGGCTGGCAATACCAAGATGTTTGATCTGATACCCCAGTTTTTCGGCAAACTGGATATCTTCCGCCGTGACCTTACTGATCCCTTCGGTATAAACTTTATTAAACTGCAACTCGATCCCAAACGCGATCGAAGCCAAAATCGTCAATTTATGCGCCGCATCGATGCCTTCCACATCAAAAGTCGGATCGGCTTCCGCGTACCCCAGATCCTGAGCAATTTTCAGAACTTCGGCAAAGTCGGCACCTGGCTTTTTCATCTCGGTCAAAATGTAGTTTCCGGTTCCGTTGATGATCCCGGCCAGCCACTCGATTTTATTGGCGGCCAGACCCTCGCGAACGGCTTTGATGATCGGAATTCCTCCGGCTACCGCCGCTTCATAATTGACGATAACATTCTTTTCCGCTGCCAGTGCAAACAACTCATTACCGAATTCGGCTATCAGCGCTTTGTTGGCGGTTACGACATGTTTACCCTGCCGAATCGCTTCACTCAACAGATCACGCGCTAATCCGGTGCCGCCCATCAATTCAACAACAATTTCGATTTCCGGGTGGGTTACAACCTGCATCGGGTCGTCAGTCAACTCGATCCCGGTGGTGTCGACCGAACGCGGGCGATTTAAATCGCGCACAGCAATAGCGACCACTTCGATCTTTTGCCCCAAACGTCCTTCAATTTCAGGCAATGTTGTTTGCAAAATTTCGAGAGTGCCGCCTCCGACGGTTCCTAATCCCAACAAGCCGATTTTGACTGATTTCATTCTGTTCTTATCCTAGTTAATCTTGTTTAATCAATCCGTCCTTACGGAACATATCGCGAATGCCGCGAATCGCCTGGCGAGTGCGGTGTTCATTTTCAATCAAACCAAAACGCACATGGTCATCGCCATAATCTCCAAATCCGATTCCCGGAGCAACCGCAACCTTGGCTTCGGTCAGCAGTTTCTTGGAGAATTCTAAAGAGCCCATATGGCGATAGGCCTCTGGAATCGGCGCCCAGACAAACATGGTCGCTTTTGGTGGCTCGACTTCCCAGCCGATCGAATTCAGACCGTTACACAAAACATCACGGCGCGATTTGTACATGTCGCAAATTTCCTGAACGCAATCCTGAGGCCCCTCAAGTGCCGTAATAGCCGCAACTTGAATCGGAGTGAAAGTACCGTAATCCAAGTAAGATTTCATACGCTTCAAAGCATGAACCAGCTCGGGATTTCCCACCATGAAGCCAACCCGCCAGCCTGGCATGTTGTAACTCTTGGAAAGTGTGTAAAACTCAACCGCAATCTCTTTGGCACCTTCCACCTGCATGATTGACGGCGCTTTATAGCCATCAAAGGCAAGATCGGCATACGCCAGATCGTGAATGACCCAGATGCTGTGTTCTTTGGCAATTGCGATCACTTTTTCAAAAAATTCCAGATCAACCGTTTGCGTGGTCGGATTTCCCGGGAAATTGATAACCAGCATTTTAGGTTTTGGCCAAGATTCCTTGATTGCTTTTTCCAGCTCTTCGAAGAAATCAACATCCGGCGTCATACGCACGTGGCGGATATCGGCGCCGGCGATGACAAAACCGTAAGGGTGAATCGGGTAAGCTGGATTAGGAACCAGAACGGTGTCCCCTTTATCGACCGTCGCAAGCGCAAGGTGTGCAAGGCCTTCTTTGGAACCAATGGTCACAACCGCTTCGCTGTCCGGATTCAAATCGACGTCGAATTTGGTTTTATACCAGTTACAAATCGCTTTTCTTAAACGCGGAATACCTTGAGAAACGGAATAACGGTGCGTGCCTTCACGCTGAACCACTTCAATTAATTTGTCGACGATGTGTTTTGGCGTATCCTGGTCGGGGTTGCCCATCCCGAAATCGATGATGTCTTCACCTCTACGTCTCGCTTCCGCTTTAAGCTCTCCGGTGATGTTGAATACGTAAGGAGGGAGTCTTTTGATTCTCTGAAAATCGTCTGCCACGAATGTTAGCCTTCTAAAAAGTGCTCTTATGGGTATAATTCTTTGGATTAGCTACCCGCCGAAACACAGAAAAACGAGGGAATAAAAATAAAGGAATAATGATACAGCATCCAGTTTTTTCGTCAATTGAAAATCGAACGAAAACCGCCTGAATCGTACCTTTGAAATACTGCTGTTCCTGACTTCTTCAGGGATGTATCCCCTGCCGTTCTTTTGCGGATTTCGTCAAAAAAAGGATAAAACTCAACCATGAAATTCAGCGAGCACCGTGATTCGAATATCAACACAGTTAAACAATATTCTCCGGGGAGAGTCAAAGTCAACGACCGGGTTCTGGAACGAAGCTGTTTTATTACACAGACGGAAATCGAGGCCGATTGGGCTTGCCCGACGATCGATGCTCTGGACGAAGCGACACTGAATGTTCTGTTACAACAGAACCCGGAAGTGATCATCCTTGGAACCGGAGACACTCAAATTTTCCCCGAGCCGAAACTATTTGCCTACTGCACGCGCAAGGGCATCGGACTGGAGGTAATGGCAAACGACGCCGCCTGCCGGACTTATAACGTCATCACCACCGAAGATCGAGAAATTCTACTGGCATTAATCCTTGGCTGAGAAAATGAGAAAGCTTAAGGTCGATTACGCAGAACCCTGCTGATATCGACCTTTTTCCCCCTCAAGCGGGCCTCCAGATACAATTTCGCCGTTTTAGTATTCCCCGTCGCCCCGCTCAAAGCGATTTTTTGACCGCGCTTGACCCTTGACCCTTCCTGAACCAGAAGACTGCTGTTATGTGCATAGGTCGACAGATAACCATCATCGTGCTTGATCATCAGCATTTGACCGTAATCGACAATTCCATTTCCGGAATAAACGACTTCACCCGGCGCCACGGCCAGAACAGCGGTTCCGGGCTTGGCATAAATCTCCAGTGACTTGACTCCGCGCGCATCGCGAATGAATTTATACTGCAATTTCTGAGCCACCGGCCAACGCCAGGCAACCGGCGTTTTCTGACTGTTGTCACCCAGCTCACTTGACTGCAAACTGGATTTCCTGGCCGAAGCGACCTGAATACCTTTGGACGTTGAGGATTCGGAATCCCCTGAATCACTCTCTTCGGAAAACGGCAAAATCAGATTCTGCTTCGGATAAATCGTATAGGGTGGCGGTAAATCATTCAGATCGGCGATCGCCAGCATATCCACTTCACATTTCTGGGCAATCAAACTCAGGCTGTCGCCTTTGCGAACTTCATAAGGTGAAGCACACTTTCCCGAATTCGCCGAACTTGCAGAGCCGGAAGTCGGGGTATATTTCAGCGGGGACGAACAAGCAGCCAGTGTCACTGCAACAACGGAGAAAGTCAGTGTTTTCAATCCGCTAATAAAAGTTCTTCCAGTATGCGATTCGGATTTTGACGTCTGCATTAAACCATCCACTTGTATACAAAATAAAGTAACAATAATCCTACTAATCCCCAACCAATAGCGTCAACCCACTTTCTCAGGGAATCTTCAAAACGCTTTCCACCCCAGCGCATTGCGGCGGCAACCAAAAAAAAGCGTGCGCCGCGCCCGACAAACGAGGCGATAATAAACGGAAACAACGCCATCGCGCTGGCACCGGCAGTAATCGTAAACACCTTATAGGGAACCGGACTGAAACCGGCTATAAACACCACCCAGACACCGTACTCATCAAAAAACGCCTGCGCCTGATCCAGTTTAGCACCATAGCCAGCAGACGTCAGGACCGGCAACAGCGCATCCATTAACCAGTAGCCTAAAGCATAGCCCAGCAATCCCCCCAACAAGGAAAAAACGGTAGTAATCCAGGCATAAAAAAAGGCCTTCTCAGGCCGGGCCAGGCTCATCGGCATCAGCATGACGTCCGGCGGTATCGGAAAAAAAGACGATTCGGCAAAACTCATTCCACCGAGATACCATTGTGCCCTTGGATGTTTGGACCAGGCCAGAACCCGGTCGTAAAGCGCCGAAAACAGTTTCAAACCTCTACCCCTTGTTTCATTGGGACGAATAGAACATCCGCCAACTTTGTTTTTCTGACTCCCGAAAGGGTCTTTTCGTAACCGTACAAGCCTTGTCGCTCGTTACCGATCGGCAGGATCAGGCGTCCGCCGACCTTAAGCTGCTCAAGTAATTCCGGCGGCAATTCATCCGGCGACGCCGCCGAAATAATTGCGTCGAACGGCGCCCGCTCGGCCCAACCCCAATGACCGTCGCTGATGGCGTATTCAATGTTATCCAGCTGCAGGCTGGATAACGTCTGCCGGGCTTTTTCGGATAAAGGCATGATTCTCTCGACCGTATAAACATGATCAACGAGAAGCGCCAAAATCGCCGTTTGATAACCAGAGCCGGTGCCGATTTCCAGAACGCGACTGACAGAGCCCGCTTCAAGAAGCCATTGAGTCATTTTCGCCACGACCCAAGGTTGGGAAATTGTCTGCCCGTAGCCGATCGGCAGAGCGGTATTCTCATACGAGCGCGAAGCCAGCGCTTCGTCAAGAAACAGATGCCGCGGTACCTGTCGTAAAGCCTCTATGACTTGAGGATGCTCGATTCCCTGCTCAATCAAAGCATTCACCATCCGATTACGCGTTCTCTGGGAAGTCATTCCCACACCCTGATATTTGGCAAAAGCGGCATTCGGATATTGCATAACGGCTTATCTCATTGGCTGTCGGCCCATTTCCGCATCTGCGCCAGCATATCGTAATGGGTCAAATCGATTTTCATCGGCGTAATCGAAGCGTAACCTTTTTCAACAGCTTCGAAATCCGTCCCTTCGCCGCTGTCTGCCGCTTCACCCGCCGGCCCTATCCAATAGATCGGCAAGCCTCGCGGATCGGTTTGCCTGACGACTGGTTCCGAAGCATGGCGTCTTCCAAGGCGAGTCACCTTGACGCCCTTCAACTCGGCTAAGGGAATGTCGGGAACATTGATATTGATAATCGTGTCCTGAGTCAAGGCCAGATCCGGAAGTACCTGCAAAAAATCCAGAACCACCTTGGCAGCCGTCGCAAAATGCACGTTACCACACAGCGATACCGCAATCGAGGGTTTACCGAGAAAGCGTCCTTCCGTTGCCGCTGCAACCGTACCGGAATAGAGAACATCGTCGCCCATATTGGCTCCGGCATTAATTCCGGAAATAACGATGTCCGGACGATAATCCAATCCGCCGTTAACCCCTAAATGCACGCAGTCAGTTGGCGTACCATTCAGGCTGTAAATCCGTTTTTCCGCGTCACGGCACTCGATTCGCAAGGGTTCCGAAAGCGTAAGGGAATTACTGGCGGCACTCCGATTGCGATCCGGAGCCATGACGACCAGTTCCCGGTAGGAAAATTCAGCTTGCAGCGTTGCAAAAAGAATTTGAATGCCCGGCGCCAAATAGCCGTCATCATTGGAGAGAAGGATTTTCATGGGGTAAACTATCTCATTATTCCCGTAGTCAACCGATTGATTACGGGCCCGGTAAACAATCTTTTCAGAATTATATAGTGTTCATTATGACAGATGAAGATAAATCCTTGTTTCTCGCAGAAATGCGCGACGTACGACCTTTAAAGAGTACGGATCGAATCCGAACCGATGATCCGTCGATACGCAAAAAACGTCAGGGACAAGAACTGCGGCGACTACGCCGCAAACAGCAAAACGGCCATCAAGAACGGCTGAATTATCAGCTTGTGGATCGCGATGAATTTGTGGAACCGGTCAGCGCGCATCAATCCTTGATGTTTGCGCAAAAAGGCGTTCGTCTCCAAGACATCACTGCATTGAAAAAAGGCGAGTTTGCCCTTCAGGCTGAACTCGATCTGCACGGAGAAACACTGGAAAATGCCGAAGTCAGGTTATTAGAGTTTATAAAAGCGTGTCTCATCGAAAAATTACGCTATGTCCGCATCATTCACGGCAAAGGGTATCATTCCGACCAGCAACAGCCTTTATTAAAGAACATGGTCAATCGCCGCCTGCGATTATCCCCCTGGATACTTGCCTTCAGCAGTGCGCCGCAAAAAGACGGCGGTGCCGGCGCCGTCAACGCTCTGTTGAAAAAACAATAACACCGCCTACCGAACTTCGGTACCGGCTTGCTCCAAAGATTCGCTTTGTTCCGGGGGTAATTCCCCCGCCTGCAATTCAATGACCTGCACAAATACCTCGTCTCTCTTCACCATGCCAAGAGTTTGTCTGGCAATGGTTTCGATCGCCTGATCATTGTTTTGCAAAGCTTCAACCTCAGCCTTTAAACGCGCATTAACCAATCGTTGTTCTTCAAGAGAGGCTTCCAGCTTATTTAGCTGCTCGTTTAACGAAACAAGCTCGCCGACCCCTCCATTGGAAGAGAGCAAACGAGCTTCGATCAAAAACAGAATCAGGGCCAAGGCGATAAAAAGCGTTTTCACACCAACCCCTGAAAAAGCTTACTTAAGGTTATAGAATGCAGCTTTACCAGGATAAACGGCCTCATCGCCCAGCGCTTCTTCAATACGGATCAATTGGTTGTACTTGGCGATACGGTCGGTACGAGACAGAGAACCGGTTTTGATCTGACCTGCACCGGTCGCAACCGCGATATCGGCGATGGTGGTATCTTCTGTTTCACCTGAACGGTGCGAAACAACCGCGGTGTATCCGGCTTTCTTCGCCATGTCAATTGCTTCGAACGTTTCTGTCAAAGTACCGATCTGGTTGATTTTGATCAGAATGGAATTACCGATTCCTTTTTCGATCCCTTCTGCAAGAATTTTCGGATTGGTTACGAACAAATCGTCACCAACGATCTGCAGACGGTCACCGTATTTTTCAGTTTGCAGTTTGAAACCATCCCAGTCGGACTCATCCAAACCGTCTTCAATCGAAATGATTGGGTATTTGTTCACCCATTCACCCAGGAAATCGACCATTTCAGCTGAAGTCAATGTCTTATCTTCTGATCCAAGATAATAGTTACCATCTTTGTAAAGCTCGGAAGAAGCTGCATCCATTGCGATCATAATATCTTCGCCCGCTTTATAACCTGCCGCTTCAATCGCTTCAAGAATAACGGTAATCGCTTCTTCGTTAGACTTAAGATCCGGCGCAAAACCACCTTCGTCACCAACAGCAGTGTTGTAACCTTTATCATGCAACACTTTTTTCAAAGCGTGGAACACTTCCGCACCGTAGCGAATGGCTTCGGACATGGAAGGTGCGCCAACCGGCATGATCATGAATTCCTGGAAATCCACTGAGTTGTCAGCATGCTCACCACCGTTGATGATGTTCATCATCGGTACCGGCATTTTATAATCGTCCGTTTTAAGATAGGCATAAAGCGGCAGACCCTTGGAAGCAGCGGCTGCCTGAGCGGTCGCGATTGAAACGGCAAGAATGGCGTTTGCACCCAAGCGAGCCTTGTTATCGGTACCGTCAAGATTAATCATGGCAGTATCGATTGCCTTTTGATCAGTCGCATCTAAACCGATCAACGTATCGCGAATTTCGGTTTTGATGTTGTTTACCGCTGTCAGAACACCCTTGCCACCGAATTTCGATTTATCGCCGTCACGCAATTCAATCGCTTCACGAGAACCGGTAGAAGCTCCAGATGGAGAAATTCCGCGACCGAAAGAGCCGTCTTCCAGAAAGACTTCTGCTTCAACGGTTGGATTGCCGCGAGAATCAATAACTTGACGCGCTTTAATATCTTTAATCAATGACATGATGATTTTCCTATTTTCTTTACTAAATTTTTCGGCAATAGTCTAAAGACCGCTTATGACATCGGGATGACAAAAGCCTTCAGACACCCAGCAATTCGTTTTCAATAAAACCTTGAGATTTCACTGCGCTGTCAATGGCTTTCAGAGTTTCCAGCAAAGGCTTCAGATTACCCAGCGGCCACATATTCGGCCCGTCACTCAAAGCATTTTGCGGATCAGGGTGCGTTTCCATGAACAGACCGGAAATACCGGCTGCCACTGCAGCACGAGCCAGAACAGGAACCATTTCTCTTTGTCCACCGGAAGTGCTTCCCTGGCCGCCCGGTTGTTGAACCGAATGTGTCGCATCGAACACCACGGGACAACCGGTTTTTCTCATTGAAGCCAGTCCGCGCATATCGGAAATCAAGGTGTTGTAACCGAACGAAGTTCCACGATCGCATACCATGATGTTTTCGTTACCGACTTCGTGAGCCTTCGCCACCACCTGATCCATATCCCAAGGAGCCTGGAACTGTCCTTTCTTGATATTGACCGGAATTCCCTGACGACAGACATTTTGAATAAAGTTGGTTTGACGAACCAAAAAAGCCGGTGTTTGCATTACATCAACAACCGAAGCGACTTCATCCAGCGGTGTGTCTTCATGCACATCGGTCAGAACAGGCACGCCGATTTCATCTTTGACCTTTTGCAGAATTCGCAGCCCCTCTTCCAACCCCAAACCGCGGAAACTTTTGGTTGAAGAGCGGTTGGCTTTATCAAAAGAGGATTTATAAATGAACGGAATATTCAGCTCATCAGTTAAGGCTTTGAGCTGCGAGGCGGTTTCCAAAGCCAGCGCTTCCGACTCAATAACGCACGGCCCGGCAATCAGGAAAAACGGCTGATCGATACCGACATCAAAGTGACATAATTTCATATTCTAAATTATCCTTGTTTGTAACGGTTGGCAGCTTCAACAAAAGCTTTAAACAACGGATGTCCGTTACGAGGTGTCGAAGTAAATTCCGGGTGAAACTGACTGGCAACAAACCACGGATGATCCGGCAGCTCGATTGTCTCTACCAGATTACCGTCTTCCGAACGCCCGGCAAAATGCAATCCTGCAGCTTCCAGCCTGGCAACATAACCATCATTGACTTCGTAACGATGGCGATGGCGTTCACGAATATGTGTACTGCCATAAATCGCAGCAATCTTACTGCCCTCTTCCAGCTGACAATTCTGGCCACCCAAACGCATGGTTCCGCCCAAATCGGCAGTTTCGTCACGTTCGATGGTCTGGCCACTTTCATCGGTCCATTCGGTAATCAAAGCGACAACCGGATGTGGTGTTTGAGAGTTCAATTCAGTACTGTGAGCCTTTTCCAAACCGGCCACATGCCGGGAAAATTCCACCACAGCCATTTGCATGCCCAGACAAATACCAAGATACGGGACTTTATTTTCGCGGGCATATTGAATTGCACTGATTTTACCTTCGACACCGCGTTCTCCAAAACCACCTGGAACCAGAATGGCATCTTTGTTTTTCAAACACTCGATACCTGCGGTTTCCAGTTCTTCGGAATCGATGTATTCGATATTAACCTGTGTGCGGGTATGAATACCGGCGTGAACCAGTGATTCAATCAAGGATTTATATGCTTCGGTCAGATCAACATACTTACCAACCATCGCGATTTCGACGGAAGTCTGAGGATGTTTCTGAGCATCGACCACGGCATCCCAATCGCTCAAATCAGCGGCGGGAACCTCCAGACCAAGGCGATCAACGACCAGATCATCCAACCCCTGTTCATGCAGCATTCTCGGAACCGCATAAATACTTTCCGCATCCAGAGAGCTGATTACTGCACGCTCTTCAACATTGGTGAAAAGTGCAATTTTTCGTTTCTCGGCCGCTTCCAGCGCAAGCTCGGAACGACAAATGAGAATATCCGGCTGAATTCCGATTGAACGCAATTCTTTGACCGAATGCTGTGTCGGCTTGGTTTTTACCTCACCGGCTACGGCAATGTAAGGCAGGAGAGTCAAGTGCATAAACAAAGAATGATTACGTCCGACTTCCAGGCTCAACTGACGAATCGCTTCCAGAAAAGGCAGCGACTCAATGTCGCCGACTGTACCGCCAACTTCGACAAGCGCAACATCGTAACCTTCCGCAGCGCTTTTAATGCGGTTTTTGATTTCGTCGGTGATATGCGGGATAACCTGCACGGTTCCCCCCAGATAATCTCCTCGTCTCTCGTTACGAATGACCGTTTCATAAACCTGACCGGTCGAGAAGCTGTTATGGCGGGTAAAATGCCGCTGAACGAAACGTTCGTAATGCCCAAGGTCGAGATCCGTTTCCGCACCATCGTCGGTTACAAACACTTCCCCGTGCTGTAGCGGGCTCATGGTTCCAGGATCAACGTTAATATACGGATCCATTTTTAACATACTTACTTTCAGGCCTCTGGCTTCAAGCAAAGCTCCAAGAGAGGCCGCCGCAATTCCCTTTCCTAAGGAAGAAACCACGCCACCTGTCACGAAGATAAATTTAGTCATCTATTCACACTTTTTAATGTTGGGAGATCGAAAGATTCGAGATATCAGAATGGAAGCGCATTATAGCTGATTTACCCTTTTCCATCAATCAAATTTATCATTCAGTCCCGCTCTGAAAATGCGGCAAGACCCCGGCTTTCCTCTTATGGCTTCCTGTCTTGATCAACCCCATCCAGCGCCAGTAATCGTCTTGAGTCACCGGTCCGATTTTACTCACCGAAAATTGCCCGGAAAGCGGCGCGGCCGAATCATTCTTGCGCACACACTCCTGACAACCGAGAACAACAACCGGCATCCCGTTCAAACTGAGAACCGGCCAGTAATCTCGCTCCCACACAGGGATAGATTCACTTTGAAATAAATTCTTTAATCGATTGTTTTTAAATAATTTTTTATCAAAACTTCCAAGGGGTTCTATTTTGGCATGGGCAAGCAACCCGTTCTTATCCACGTCTGCATTCAAATTAAAATACCAGTGCTTTTGCTTACAACTCGAAGCAGACAATGCTGCACCATCGTCGCAATGATGATTTTCCGTCTGATGGAAAAAAGCACCAAAAGAGACGGAATAAGCCTTAGGTGACAAACTCAGGCAATACAGACGCTGGTGATAAAACGCCAATTTGGCCTGCGGTAACTGATATTCCGACTTTGCCGTCGACAAACTGGCGCAACGCGCCTCTTCGAGCCATCGGTAATGACGATCCGCCAAGGTAATGGAGTGAACGGATTTTAACCAGAACTGAAGAATGTTTTTTAGTTCGATCCAGTCGGTATTTGCGTAATCCGTAAAATCAAAATAGAGAAAGTGATGTCCTTTGTCAAGCAGACTGCGTTCCGCCATTCTCTGAAGCAGCTGATCGGCTTCATCAAGATGAGAACAGGCTTTTTCAACCTGCCTGAAAGCATGGCTGTTGAAATCGGCAAGCTGAGGCAACAATCGGTGTCGCACCCGATTCCGCTCAAATGATAAAGATTGATTACTCGGATCTTCAACCCAATTCAAACAATAATGCGCTGCATAAGCCTGCAGAGAGGGATACGGTGTTTTAAGAAGCGGGCGCAATAAACGCATTGTCACCTGTTCCGCCACAGGCAATTCCACCTGCTCGCGCATTGCAGCCAAACCTTTTACTCCGGCTCCTCTCAGCAATTTCAGAAAAAACGTTTCAACCTGATCACGCTGATGATGTGCGGTCAACAGAATGTCTTTCGGTTGTTGCAATAATTCAAAGATCGCCTGATAACGGAGTTCCCGCGCCCGAGCCTCGAGCCCAACTCTGCGCCAGGAGCCGAGTCGAATCGAAGCGACTCGACACTCGACAGCGTACTCTTGACATTGCTTCAGGCAATGGGCACGCCATTCATCAGCAGTTTCAGCAAGACCATGATGGATATGCACTGCATAGAAACGATCGTGGGTAACAGAAGATGAATGCAAAAGGTGTAATAGGACGCTGGAATCCAGACCTCCGCTATAGGCAAGAGCAAAACGGGTATCAGCAGGCAGCCGTTTGATAAAATCGGAAAACGACTGCTCAAGGGAAAGAACTTCGGCAGGCTTCAATTCGTCCACGAGAGAAAGCCTGTATTCAAGAGGAATTACTGGATTTCAAAGTTTCCGTAATCCATATAACGCTGGTATCGATTGCCGACCAATTCTTCGATCGGAGCTTGCTTCAGGTTATTCAATTGCGCAATCAAAGCGTTTTTAACGTTTTTAGCCGTTTGTTCGGGATTTCTATGGGCTCCACCCAATGGCTCGTCAATAATTTCATCAACCAGACCAAGAGATTTTAAGCGAGTGGCGGTAATACCAAGCGCTTCCGCTGCATCCGCTGCATTCGCTGCATTTTTCCATAAAATAGAAGCGCAACCTTCCGGGGAAATCACCGAGTAAGTGCTGTATTGCAGCATCATAGTAACGTCGCCGACACCGATGGCCAAAGCCCCTCCCGAACCGCCTTCACCGATAACTGTACAGATAATCGGCACTTTCAATTCGGCCATTTCAATCAAGTTACGGGCAATCGCCTCACTTTGTCCGCGTTCTTCCGCATTGATCCCCGGGTAGGCTCCCGGAGTATCAATAAAGGTCACAATCGGCAAGCCGAAACGTTCCGCCATTTTCATCAGGCGCAAGGCTTTACGGTAGCCTTCCGGTCTCGGCATCCCAAAATTACGGCGAATCTTCTCTTTGGTATCACGCCCTTTTTCCTGAGAGATTACCATGACTGGCTGCCCTTCAAGACGCGCAAGTCCGGCAACAATAGCTTCATCGTCGGCAAAAGCGCGATCCCCGTGCAACTCCTTAAAGTCGGTAAAAATCTGTGCGATATAATCCAATGCATAAGGACGCTGGGGATGACGGGAGACCCTGGCGATCTGAACATCACTCAATTGACTGAAAATGGTTTTGGTTAGATTTCTACTCTTTTCTTCAAGTGCCGAAATTTCCTGCAACAGATTCATATCTTCGCCATCCAGATGGCGAAGCTCTTCAATTTTGGCTTCCAACTCCGCAATCGGCTGTTCAAAATCTAAAAAATCCAATTTCATTCCGTCTTTCCGTTATTCTATAGATAGTATTAAAAGTATCGGCTATTCTAGCATTCTTTGCCCGGGTTTGCGGTGAAATTCATCCTTTCCCCGGCTTCTCAAACGAATCCCGACACCCGAACGGGATTACCGCAAAATCCAGCATTCCTTTAAGAGTCTTGACTTGAGATTTAAGGATGACGGCGTACAATGCGCAGCGAAGATTAAAGCCCAATTTTTACCAAAAAGAGATATCACAAAATGCAATCAAATTTAACCAAGCTTTTCCTCCTGACCGGCATGACGGCACTTTCTTTTTCCGTATCTGCCGTTGAAACGGATCTTGATTACGGTTTGAGCGGCTCTGGTGAACTCGGCTTCACCAATAACAGCGGTAACACCGAAAGTACGGTTTTATATGCCGGTTTAAAAGGCAAGTACGTTCAGCCCGTTTATGAAATTCGCTCACTTCTGGAAGCGCATTATCAAAGCGAAGACAGCGTACAAACACAGGAACGCTACCTTCTGGATGTTCAGGGGAATCGCTTCTATTCACGTGACCGCGGTTATTACAGTTACATTGGAGCGCGTTTCGAGAAAAGCCGTTTTGAATTTATTGACCTTGACGCCGTCTACTCTTTGGGTCTGGGTAAAGACCTTTTCCGCACCGAACAAACCAAAGCAACGGGGGAAGTCGGTATCGGTTATCAAGTGACCGATTACAGCCGCTCGACTACTCAGAGAGATACGGACCAACTGATCGGCCGGCTGAAAATCGACCTGGACCATCAATTCAATGAAATTTCCGCCTTCCATCAGGACATTACACTGATCACGGGTTATGATCAATCGAAGGTCGAAAGCAACACCGGCCTGAAGTTCAAACTGGCCGATCAGCTTAAGCTGTCAGCCAGTTACAAATACCGTTATAACAGCAAGCCGGCATCCGGCAGTAAGGATGTCGACACTCAAACCATCCTGACCTTGATTTACGATTTCTAAGCCCGATATCAAATCAAAGATCCAATACTGATGCATGCAGGAGTGCTGAATTCAGCACTCCTGTGCCTAAAGCATCAATCATCGAAACACCGATAATCGAAGTACATCAAATAACCGATAAACACCGGTCACATCAGCATAGATTCCTTATGCCCCTTCAAGCTGCGGTAAATTTCCAACATTGCCTGATGACGCTTGCTATTGGTAAAAATCGCCTCGCCAAGATCTGCCGACCAGAAGATTTCCTCACCATTCAGATTTTTTAGCGCTTTTGCGCTCAAATCGCTGCCGAATAGAGGCGCCAGACCGCTGTGCAGTTCCTCGCCTTCTTGAGCGCATTCCAAGGCATAGACCAATGCCTGATAGACGGGAAACCACTGGCTTTCAGCTGAAATAAAATAACCGATATCACGACCAAGATCGAGTGCGTCTTCCTGCTCGACAGCCGCAAGACAACACCAGAATTTCAGTTGAATCACATTCAAATGCGCCCAGAAACTTTCTGGATCCGGCATTAAACCGATAATGGAAACAATCCCCTGATGATCACTGTATCCGACCTCGTCAAGCCAGTCGACCAGTTGCATGAAGTTCTGTTTTTCCGGCAGCTCGATCAGCATCCGGCGCAGATGTCGTCCCTGATTCTGATTCGAATGCAGCAGTTCGTCGGCAGGATAGACTTCCGACATGCCCGGCACAATGATCCGACAGGTTTCAAAACCGAATTGAGTATAATTAGCGCTATAGACCTCATAACCCAATTCGTGAACTGTCCGGCATAAAGCCGCCCATTGCTGACCCGTGTCGCCGGAAAAATCCCATGGCGTGAATTCATAATCATAACGATCACTGATAAAACGCGCATGGATCCAGCCGCTGGAGTCGATAAAATGGTTCTCAAGATTCTCGGCCGAGGCGACGGCTTCTTCGTCAAATACCGGTAACTGAAAACCATCCAATTCACCAAGCTTTCTTCCCTGAAGAGACTCGGTTAAGGTACGCTCCAGAGCGACTTCGAACATCGGATGGGCGCCAAACGAAGCAAAGCACCGCCCATATCTCTGCTCAAACAGCGTTACATTCACTACCGGAAAACGACCACCTAGCGAAGCGTCTCTGACAGAGACGTCAATTCCTTCTTCTTTAAGGGCGCGAATCGCTTCGCAGACATTCGGATATTGTTCAAGCACGGAATCCGGTATTTCGGGCAGACAGAGATTTTCCTGCAAAATGGTGTTTTTCACCCAGCGTTCGAAGATTTCCGACAAGCCCTGAACCTGAGCTTCCAATGCAGTGTTTCCCGCCGACAAGCCGTTACTGGCATAGAGATTACTCAACAGATTCATCGGAAAGTAGACCGTTTCTCCACTGGATTCGGCAAGCATCGGAAGCGCACGAATAAAAGGACTGTGATCATTAAAACTCAGCAGGTCGTCCCAGTTCAGCTCATGCTGTTCGTCATAAAGCTTCCATAAACCGGGCGTCAGACATAAACGCCAATCGTCTTCATCAAACCGCTTTTCCTGAGGGTAATAGAGCCACTCATCCTGCTGCTCCATCAACCAGTAGTCGGAGAAAAAATAATTGGTTGATAAGCGCTCAAGAAACTCCCCTAGGGCACTGGCCAGGGTTGCTTTTTCGCTGGCCCCTTTTCCATTTGTAAACAGACCTGGACAGTGTTCATCGTAAATATGCAATGAATGAATATAAGGCACCGGATTCAGATGTGCTTTGTCATTAATGCGGAACCCCAGCCCCTGAAGAATTGACTGCATCCGTGCAATCGAACTTTCCAGACACTCGTCTTTTCCCTTGATATAAGTTAACTCACTCATTTTTCACTCCGTTATAGCGTCCTGCCCACTTTAGTTCATCAAGGAGCAAACACCTATAAATTTCGATTATGCAATAAATTGGTTCTTCGCATGAACAAGTAATTTTTACTCCAATTCATGCGGGAAAATCAGTAGAATCGATTCTGACCCATTCCTTTACTTTGAGGCTATTTTTATGAAAAACAAAACTCTTCCGCTGGTATTAGGATTAACACTGATATCCTCCTTAAGCGTTGCGGCCCCTCATCCCGGCAAAGAACTTCATGAAGCTGCCGATTGCATGAAATGCCATACCGCCAAACCTTACAGTCCGGAAAAAACCACCAGTTTTCCCAAACTGGTAAAAATGGTCGGATTCTGCAACGATAACCTTAACGTCGGCATGTTCGAAGACGAAGTCGAACAGCTTGCTGATTATCTGAACCAGACCTACTATCATTTCCCGAAATAAGGTTGAAAAATTTTCATCCGCACACAAAATTAAGGCCCTTTCATCAGGGCCTTTTCATTATGCTCGCTTATGGTATTTCAGTACCGTGTTCTTATTTATCCCGTTGCAAATTGGCAAGCTGTTGCTTCAGACGGTCGATTTGATCCTGTCCGGCACGCTCGATGCCTTCTTCGTATAGCTGATTCTGCGCATCGGAGATTGCCTTATCAATCGCATGGATCAAAAAATACTCACGGGTACTTTGATTAATGCTTTTCCAATCGCGCTCTTTGCTTTTCCAAAGTGTTTGCAGACGTGAATCCTCGGCAAACAGTTCGCGGATATGTGCCAGCAACCGGTTTAAATGCGGTATGGTTTCAAACGCATAATACGGTCGACTGTTTTCTCCATAAAAACTCTGTCGATCCAGAATGGCAATATCCAGTGCCGGCCATAAGGCTTCAAGACCAACTGCCTTGGCTTCTCGCTTGGCATTTTCCAGGCGATCCACCGTCATCATCGGCGCATCCGATTCCCAGCGCCCGAAAGCAATCGCCAGATTATACCGCTCGATGAAGTAGTGCTTGCCATAATCCAGTTTTAGTACATCCTTGGCCTTAACGACATAATCCAGATCAGCATTATCCAAGCTGGTGGTATCTTTCCAGGCTTGCCAGCCATTGCCCAGCCCCTGATCTTGTCCAGTACCAGGATCACCCTTCAACATCGGAACACAAGACAGACCATAGTCGTGGCCATGAACATATTCAGACACGGAAATGCGATAATCCCCATTCGGCATTACCTTCAGGATATTGCCGATAATAAATGCATCACTGTCGATATCGGCCGCGGGAAAGCCCACAAATATCGTTTCCCCCACCTTGAAATCGGCAGCTTGAAGCGAACCGTGCCAACCCATGCTTAACACGACCAAACCGACATTGAGCGCTTTAAATCCGCGCCATGTTTCTATAAAAAGCCCACTCATTTTTTTCAGCATTATTTGTTGTCCTTTAAACCGGGAAGATTATTCCCAAGAGATGCGAATCCATACAATGACCGCTTATGATAAAGCAACCACCGATTCGGTGTCTTGAAGAACCTTGACAATCCGCTCGTTCAAGCCGGTGTTTTCACCGCCAGCACATCGCATTTAGACTGTTGCATAACGGCATTGGTTGTCGAACCAATCAGGCGTTTCCAGCCTGTCACCCCGTGATACCCCATCACGATTAAGTCGGCGGAAGACTGTTCGGCATATTCCAGAATTTCAGTCGCCGGATACCCCTCCAGAGTCCGAAAGGCATCCGCCTTGTATCTCCGTGCCAGTTCGGCAAGTTTTTCCTCCGAACGGGAAACCCATTCAGCGGTAATTTCATCATCCCAGATACCAGGCATGCCCGTGACGGCGATGTCTTCCAGCACCGGATAAGTTGGCGCTTCCACAATATGAACCAAAGTCAATTGACTTGCCTCGTTCTGAATCAAAGCTCGGGCACGCATGATTGCCTGAATGCTGGACGGAGAGAAATCAACCGCAACCAGTACCTGTTGATAAAGCGCCATACTTACTTCTCCTCTTTAAAAGCGGGCTGTTCCTCTTATTCACAATTACTGTGGATAAGTGTGTGTGTAATAAAATGGTAACCGAAAAAAAGCCAATAAAGTCTTGAACTTCTCAACACCTGATTACTTTTTAAGCAATCGGGCAGACACCTCAGGAAAAGTGCCTTGCCTTGCGCTCTTCAAGGGTTTCAGCGACCTTATTTCGCAAGTAAACTGGTGCCGGAATCTGCTGTTCAAGCGCTTGAGCCTGATCGAGTTTCTTCAAGGCAAGCCGGCAAATTCCCGAGGCATGTGGTAGGAATTCGATCCATTCCCGACTCTTTTCCGCCAGCAGAGGATAGGTTTGCGCCACGTCCCCGACACCAATCTCCGAAGAAGATAAAGCCGCTGACGCCGATTCAGGAGACAGCAACCGAACCTCTTGGGCCTGCCAATCGTTCGATTGCGCATCGAAACACCCCTTCTGCACATAAACTTCATCCATTCTCGCATCCAGCAAAGCACACCACTCGATCGCCTCAGAACGCTCTTGAATACTCTTTGAGCGCTCTTCGAGTGCGCTGAAAGCCATCGCTTCAAGAGAGGAAACAGCAATCACCGGGCATTGCCAGCCAAGAGCCAACCCCTGAATCACTCCGGCAGCAATGCGAATGCCGGTAAAGGCTCCAGGCCCTTCACCGTAAGCCAAAGCCGTCAGCTGACCAGGGTCAAGCGCAGATTCAGCCAGGATTTCATCAACCATTTCCAACACCCTGTGCGCATGTTTCTGCGGCAGAATTTCGTGGCGAACATAAAGCCTGTCACCATCCAGAAGAGCAACCGAGCAGGCCGCCGTTGAGGTATCAATCCCTAAAATACGGGTTGTCATTGCCGTTTCTCTCCTTTCTTATTTCACTTTCTCGGATGACTTGTTCGTCAGCATTTTCAGAGCCAAATCGGCTTCATATACCCAGGGAAAATCCGGCAGACTGTCACGAATAACATTTCCGTATCCTTTGGTGGATAACCGGGGATCGCACAACATCAGCACGCCACTGTCGCCTAGATCGCGAATCAGACGACCAGCCCCCTTGTTTCATGGCAATTACCGCTTCAGGTAATTGAAAATGCACAAAACCGTTTAAACCTTTTTCCTTCAAATAGGCTTCCCGTGCCTGAACGATCGGATCGTCAGGAGGTGCGAAAGGGATTCGATCTATGACAACCAGCTTCAGAGCATCCCCTTTTACATCAACCCCTTCCCAGAAACTGCTGGTTCCAAGGAGAATCGCATGCTCACTCTCCTTGAAACGCTGTAAAAGACTCAATTTTGGTAGATCCCCCTGAACCAGCAATTTGCCTTTCCAGTGGGCATGAAGAATCGCTTTTGCTTCCTGCATTGCCTTATGGCTGGTAAACAGCATAAAGGCTCGCCCTTGCGCAGCCTTGAGAAGTGGCCAGGCCGCTCTCAAACAGATTTTGATGTAATCCGGATTACGCGGTTCCGGCAAGCCGATCGGATGATAGATCAATCCCTGAGTTTGATAGTCAAACGGGCTGGCCCAATTCACGGTCCTGGCATCGTCAAGCCCCAAACGTTTGGCGAAATAGTCGAATTGCCCGCGGACACTCAGGGTCGCCGAGGTAAACAACCAGGCTCCACCAATTTCTTCTCTCTGTCGACTGAAAGCCGCAGCGACGTTCAATGGGGTTAAAAACAAGCGAAAGCGGGCTTGGGAAGATTCGATCCAGCGCACATTATTTTCCGACTGGCTGTTGTGCCACTCTTTTAACTGTACGGTAAATTCTTTGCAGCGCTTGTGAACCGCACTCAATTGCTTTCCACGCTCCTCAACCGACTTCAAAGCATCGGTTACGGAATCCATGACTGCAAGCATGCGCTTGAACACCTTTTGAAAAGCCGTTTCGCTTTCCAGCTGCTTCCAGGTCCAGCGTTTTTCCCATTTACCGAGCGCTTGGTTCAGAGCCAGTAACTGATCGGCAATCTTATCCGCCAAATCGGACAATTGTTTGGATTCCGGTGCTTCCAGACTTTGTGCCTGTTTGATATCACGCACCAGTTCTTCCAGTTGAGAGCGACTTAGAGAAAACCCCAAAAACTGGGCGGCAATATCCGGCAATTGATGCGCCTCGTCAAAGACATATACATCCGCTTCGGGAAGCAGCTCACCAAAACCCTGTTCTCGCAAAGCCAGATCCGCACAGAACAGGTGATGATTGACTACCAGCACCTGAGCCTCTGCGGCTTTTTGTTTCGCCTGAGGATAAAAGCAACCGCCGTCAGCACTGCATTCGGCCGACTGGCAGAACTCCATTCTTGCCGAAACCTTGCGCCAGATCGGATCATCTTCAGCCACGGAATCCAGTTCCGAACGATCACCGATCAGGGTTTTGTCTTCAACCCATTCACGAATGTTCGCGAGCTTTTTCCAGTCCTCTCGGCTGTGCTGCTCGACCGTCTCCGCAATTTCCAAACGCTGCGGGCACACATAATTGTCTCGCCCTTTGAATAATCGCGCTTTAGCGGTTATGGAACAGGCTTTCATCAAAACCGGCAAATCTTTCTGAATAAGTTGTTCCTGCAAAGTTTTAGTCGCCGTAGACAAAATGACTTTTTTTCCGGACAGGAGCGCAGGAATCAAATAGGCGAACGTTTTGCCGGTTCCGGTTCCGGCTTCGGCTAAAAGCGTCGCACCCTGTTCAATCGTGTCGACAATCTCCAAAGCCATGTCAATCTGAGCGTCACGTGGTGCATACCCGGAGATGGCTTTCTCCAGAGTACCTCCCGCGCCCAATGCCTTTCGCACCGATTCCGCCAGCGTTTCACCGGATTTCTTTTTCTTCGCAGACTGCATGATGCCGTTATAATCTCTTTACTAAACCAGCGCATTATACGCTATTCGCGGTTTGTCTGGTGTGAGAGGCAGCAAGACTTAACCGCTTCAAATCTTGAAGAACAGGCCGCTTCCGTCCTGTCAAATCTACGGAAATCACACCGCATCAGACTTTCCACTTAAAAAGCTGGACAAAAACAGCCGCTCCGGCTATAATCCGCGACTTCAAATATTTGAACCTAAGTCAGGTTGGTGTTGAATACCTGGCCACTAAATGGATATATCTAATGAAAATTCTATCTTCTTTGAAATCCGCTAAGACACGTCATAAAGACTGTCAAGTTGTTAAACGTCGCGGAAAAGTATACGTTATCAACAAAACAAACCCTAAGTTCAAAGCTCGTCAGCGTTAATCTGATGATGCGCCCGGTAGAATCGATACGGGGCAACTAGGAAAAGAAAAAGGCGCACTGATCATGCGCCTTTTTTATTGTCGGCTTTCAAATGATTTTTGAATGCCTCGGTTCTGGTAACCATCGGTTATTGATAATACCGCTGGTCTATTTGCTCGATGACCTGTGAAATCTGATCGGTATCCACCTTGCCGATAAAATAATCCGCGCCCATATCCAACACTTCACGAGTGTTGTTTTCACTGGTCATAGAAGTATGCACAACAATTGGGAGATGACGTGTTTGCGGATTGCTTTTCAATTCTTTGATCACCGTATGCCCGGATGCAACCGGCATTTCCAAATCGGTAAAGACTGCGGAAACGAAATCAAGATTGTCTACAGAATTTATATAATCCAGTAACAAACGGCCATTATCAAAGCTTTTAAACTTCACTCCAAGCTCGGCAAACACCATCGACATATACTGCTGGATCGCTTGGCTGTCTTCGGCAAACAGCACCGTTTTTTCCAGCATAACCGGGCTCAGATGAATTTCTTTTCCCTTTAATTCCTCAGTGCTGCCAAGAATTTTCCTGGCCATAGTCGGCATGGATTCGATCAGCAATTTTTCGATATCCAGTACAAAACACAGCGTTTCACTGTCATCCAGATAGGTATGATTGACGATTTGATTACGATTTACATCGACATTGTAATTCCCGGCCGGATGAATATCCGACCAGTCCTTTTCTTCAACACCGTGAATATAGGCGACCCTCAAACCGACCAGATGATGACTGAAGTCGGAAACGATGATAATCGACTTCTCACGTTCATCGTCCGTCATCGGAAATCCCATCCATTTCGGTAAATCGATTACCGGAAGATAGGTGCCGCGCAGTTCAATCATCCCCTCGATCAAATCATTGGAATCCGGCACGTGCGATAAGGGATAAGCCCGCCCTTCAAGAACCTCGCGGACTTTAAACACATTCATACCGTAATAAGCCGGCACACGCCCCACATGAGGAAACTGCACCTGAAAAACCATTAAGCTCATTTGATTGTTTTTGCTTAATTGAGCTGTTTTTTCAATCTGATCCAGTGAGGAAGACATAGACAATGACATGAAACTCTCCTTAGCTATTAGCTAAGATAACGGCAGAAAGCCTGAAACTTAACCACCTTTTATCCGCCTATAAAGGCTGAGGCCGTTCTTCCAAAAGAGTCTTCACCGGTTTGAAGCTGCGACGGTAACCATTCAATAAACCATGTTCTCGGATGGCACGCAAATGCTGGGGGGTAGGATAGCCTTTATGGCTGGCAAAGCCATACTGCGGGTAGGATTCGTGCAAAATCAGCATCTGGCGATCTCGATGCACTTTTGCGAGAATGGAGGCGGCACTGATTTCCGGGATTTTATCATCCCCCTTCACCACTGCCTGGCAAGGGTGTGCAACATCCGGACAGCGATTGCCATCGACATACAAACGTTCAAAATGATGCTTCGATGCAAGCTTGGTAATTGCTCTTTTCATTGCCAGCATCGAGGCGTGCAGAATATTCAGTTGATCGATTTCTTCCGGAGAAGCAACTTCGATCGCATAGGCAACAGCATGGCGCTTGATCTCTTCCGATAACTGCTCGCGTTTTTTTTCCGACAATTTTTTGGAATCACGTAAAGGCAGATCACATCCGGCGGGAAGGATAACGGCAGAGGCGACAACATCGCCAATCAACGGGCCACGACCGACTTCGTCAACCCCAATGGTCACCCCATCCAAACAGGGAAAGGGATTCAGCGAATCCAGATCAAAAAGCGTTGCCTGCTTTTTCAGCAGGTCATTTTTTTTCATTCAATTCAGCCCAGTCCAGCACAGCTTGAGTGGCCAAGCTTGAGGCATCACAATTCAAAGCCCGATATTGTTTTTCAAACGCCACCAACTGCTTTTCCCGCAAAACATCATCCTCAATCAAGCGTTTCAATTCACGATAGATGTTTCCCGCACTGGCTTGATCCTGTATCAATTCGCTCACCAATGTTTCCTGAGCCAGTACATTCGGCAAACCAATCCAGTTTGTCGTCGACAAACGCTTCATAATCCAGTGGGTAATCGGATGCAATTTGATTGCCAAAAGCAACGGACGCCGCATCAATGCGCATTCAAGCGTCGCCGTTCCGGAAGTGACCAGTGCCTGATCACACGCTTCCAACGCCAGTTGAGACTGGCCGTCTAAAAAAAGAACAGACAGGTTCGGCGCACATTGACCAAGGATTTCTTGTAATCGTTTTTTAGCGCCTGCATGCACACAAGGTACAACGAACTGCATCTGCGGAAAATCCTTCTGTAACAGCTCGGCAGCCAAAAAGTAAGGTTCCGCCATTTGCTCGATTTCGCTCATTCTCGAACCCGGGAGAATTGCGGTTACCTCTGCGGATAAGCCCATTTTCAGCTGCTGTTTTGCCCGCTCTTTATCGGGAAATTCAGGCACCTGATTTGCCAAAGGATGACCGACAAATCTCGACGCAATTCCATAACGATCGTAATACGGAGTTTCAAACGGGAACAGAACCAAGACACCATCAACGGCTTGTTTAATTTTCAGGAGACGCTTTTCGCGCCAGGCCCAGACAGATGGCCCCACATAATGAACGGTCGGAATTCCGACTTCTTTTAAGCGTTTTTCAACGGTAAAGTTAAAATCCGGGGCATCCACACCGATAAAGACATCCGGACGAGTTTCGATCAATCGCTGAACAAGCTGTCTGCGTAAACGCAACAATTCCGGCAAACGTTTCAAAACTTCAAAGAACCCCATAACCGACAAGCGCTCCATCGGAAACCAGGAATCCAAGCCCTGCTCTTGCATTTTCGGTCCGCCGATACCGATAAATCTTGCCTTAGGAAAACGTTTCTTAAGACCCCTTATCAGGTCAGCCCCCAGAGTATCGCCAGAAGCTTCACCCGCAACCAGAGCGATCACGGGTGAAGGCAATTTTGAAAGGGAAATAGAATGATCCGTGTTATCGGACAATGCCACGTTTGGATTCTTCCAAAAAGTGAATCAGCGGAGAAAGCGTATGCTTGTCATCCTCAAGAGAACGTAACGCTTCGATTGAATCGCTCAGGCGCATCCCAGAACGATACAGGCTTCGGTAAGCGTTCTTGACCAGTCGAAGCTGGTCGGAATCAAAACCACGACGTTTCATGCCTTCGAGATTGATGCCGCGTGCCTGAGCCAAATTGCCGGAAACGACTACAAAATTCGGTACATCCTGATTTATCACACTACCCATTCCGCAGAAGCTATGCGCACCGATGCGGCAAAATTGATGAATCAGGCTGTAACCACCCAAGATAGCCCAGTCCTCGACAATAACGTGTCCGGCCAAAGCTGCCGCATTGGCGAAAATGCAGTTATTTCCGACAATGCAGTCGTGAGCAATATGAACGCCCGCCATGATCCAGTTTCCATTACCGATGACGGTTTTTCCGATATCCTGAACGGTACCGCGGTTCACTGTGACATTTTCACGAAATGTATTACCGTCTCCGATAATCAGCAAAGTCGGCTCGTCACGATATTTTTTATCTTGCGGAGCCGCTCCGATGCAACCGAAAGGATAAAAGCGGTTATTTTTACCAATGACTGTCGGCCCCTGAATAACTACATGGGAATCCAGTATGCACCCTTCTCCGAGAGTAACATCGCCTTCAATGACGCAATAAGGACCGATTTTGACCCCCTCGGCGACGTTTGCTTTAGGGTCAATGATCGCTGTTGGATGAATCAAGAGTTACACCTTTCTTTCTGCACACAGAAGATCGGCCGAGGCAATAATTTTACCGTCGACTTTTGTCGTACACTCAAACTTCCAGATACCGCGTTTATTTCCCATGGTCTTAACTTCAAAATCCAGACGATCACCCGGAACCGCAGGCTGACGAAAACGGCAGTTGTCAACGGCAGCCAGATAGTACATTGAAGTGCCATCCGGTTTGACGCCTTGACTGCGGAATGCCAGGATGCCGGTACACTGGGCCATCGCTTCGATAATCATCACACCGGGCATAATCGGATTGTTAGGGAAATGCCCCGTAAACTGGGGTTCATTGAAAGTGACGTTTTTATAGCCTTTCAGGCTTTCACCTTCAACATATTCCGTGACCCGGTCGACCAATAAAAACGGGTAACGATGCGGTAAATATTCAAAAATTTCCTTAACTTCCATCATGCTTAAATCCAAGTTAATTGTTATGTTTTATCCTTATTTCAAAATATAAGGCGGTCTTTCAATTCAGGCTTGCGAATTCTTGAGAGCCTGCAGTTCCTTTTTCAGGGCTTTCAATTCTTTGAACATCGAATCCAGATGTCTGGCTCTAGCGCCGTTGCGTTGCCATTCCCGCGCGTCCGTGACCGGAAAACCACTGTAGGCACCCGGCTTGGTGATGTCGCTGGTCACACCGGACTTTGCCATAAAGTGTGCGTTATCGCATACCGTCAGATGCCCGGCAAAACCAACCTGGCCGGCAACCGTACAGTTTGCACCTATTTTAGAGGTTCCAGCAAAACCGCTTAGGGCGGCAACGGCGCTGGCTTCTCCCAGGTAGCAATTATGTCCGACATGAACCAGATTATCGATAATGCAGTTATCAGCCAGGACCGTGTCTTCAATCGCTCCTCGATCAATGGTCGAGTTGTTGCCGATTGACACGCGGTTGCCTAAGACAACGCGGCCGATTTGCGGAATTCGGTGCCATTGACGGCCTTCTTTAGCCCAACCAAATCCCTCTCCGCCAATTACGGCACCGGATTTGATAATGCATTCATCTCCAATAATGCAATCATTTTCGATTACCACGTTTTTACCGATGTAACAACCCCGGCCAATCCGAACCCCTTGGGCGATAACTGTACCGCTCTGAATATCGCAGTCGGCACCCAGGTTGACACCAGCACCTACAATGACATTCGGACCGATACGAACCTGATCGCCAAGAGTCGCACTTTCATCGATTTGCGCCGTAGGATGAACCCCAACAGGAGTTTGGATTCTTGGATAAAGAAACTGGGCACTAAGTGCATATACGTAGTATGGATTATCTACTGCTATTGTAGCCGCCTTCGCCATGGATGCAAATTGCGGCGACAAAATCACCACGGATGCCTGGGTGCTTTCCAGTGAATCCAGATATTTTTTATCATTTAAGAATGTCAAGCTACCGGCAGTGGCTTTATCCAGCGGTGCAACCTGATGAATGCGGGTGTCGGAATCTCCATGAAAAACCAACTTGATCTCTTTAGACTCTAGAAAACGAACAAGTTCGATCAGGGTCACGGTTCACTCCAGCGCTATTGATTAAACTCGGTTCGTTGCTTTTTGCTCAATTCGGCAAGGTGTTTCAGAACGTCTTCCGTGACATCAATCCGCTTGTTGGTATAAGCGATCCCTTCATACAAAATCAGATCAAAGCCTTGCTGACTGCCAATTTTCTTAATCGACTCATTGACCAGCTTTTGCAATTTAGCCAGTTCTTCGTTACGGCGCAGGTTCAACAATTCCTGGACATCATTGCGACGACGCTGAATTTCACGCGTCATCAGCGCAATTTCACGCTCCTTGGAAATCTTTTGAGCATCGCTCATGACGCTTTTGTTTTTCTGATAGTCACTCTGCAATCTTTCAAGACTCGAACCCAGTTTCTTCAATTCGGCCTGTTGAGGTGCAAACTCCTTCTCCAGCTTTGCTGTTGCCGACTTTGCCTGAGGCGCCTGTTCCAAAAGCATCGCAACATTCACCACACCCAGCTTCACAGGTTCCTCTGCAGCCATACTCGCCTGAGTGGTGAAAGTCAAAACGAAAGCTAAAAAATAATTACGCAGTTTAAACATGAAAAGGTTTCCATAAATTTTTTAATAACTTTTTGGATTGTACCCTAAATCCAAAGCTTCGGGATACAAAAGCACCGCAAAAGCGACAACTTTACGCCCTGCGGCAAGCGGCTCTAGAACCCGACACCCAATGTGAACTGGAATACTTGAGTTTTGTCGCTGCTGCGGTAAACCACCGGTTGGGCAAGACTGAAGGATAAAGGCCCGACTGGCGTAATCCAGGAAACACCCAGACCGGTCGAAACTCTCAGCTCATTCGAGTCGAAACTGTCCGCATCACGGAAGACGTTACCGGCATCAAAGAACCAACTCAAACGAATATTACTGGAGTCTTCGATAAACGGAACCGGAAACACCAGTCCGGTCGTCATTACCGTTTTCAAAGCACCACCTTTCGGACTGTCACTTCCATCGGTGGTCAAGTTGTAATGCTCACCCAGCGAGTTCGGCTCGAAACCGCGCACCGACCCGATTCCACCGGCGTAAAAGTTTTCATAGAACGGCAATTCGTTAATGTCTCCATAGCCGGCACCGTAAGAAACGCCCGCTTTGAATTGGAGCGAGATGTTTTCACTCAATGGGTAGAACCAGTTCTGATCCGCATACAGCTTATAGAAAGAGGCTTTGGAAGTACCCGGCACAACCGCTTCGAATGACAGGCTGGTTTTAGTCCCTCTCGATGGGAAGTAATAAGAGTCAGTAGTGTTATGACTCCAGCCCAGACTCATCTGCAGAGAACTGGTATGCTTGCCGAATTCCTGAGCATAGTCCTTACAGTAGGTAAAATCATCCGAACAGACGATGTCTTGAGAGTCGATTTTCAAACCGTAAGAAATCGAATTCTCTTCACTTAACGGATACCCCATCGAGAAGCGCAAACCGAAATTATTGGTGGTATAGTCGGCGATATCCAATTCGTCAGCATTAATTTCCCTAAAGTAGAAACCGGCGCCCAGACTGACACCATCCGGAGTAAAATACGGATTAGTCAAACCGATATCGGCACTTTTTTTCGCATCCGTCGTTGACACGTTCAGATCCAGTTTATTTCCGCTACCGATGAAATTCCGCTCGGACAGACCAATATTGAATCCCAGCCCATCCAGCTGCGACAGCGTCACCCCGGCACTGAAAGAACCGGTCGGCTGCTCTTCCACTTTGACAATCAGATCGACTTCGTCATCAGAAACACGCTTGCTTTGAATATCACTGGATTTAAAGAACCCGAGACGACCAAGGCGCTCTTTGGACTGACGAACCGCCTTTAATGAATAAGGCGCACTCTCCAGCTGGCGCAATTCCCGTCGGATGACATCATCTCGCGTACGGGTATTCCCCTCAATCTCAATACGGCGAATATAAACCCGGCTTTTTGGCTCGACTTTGACACTCAGATCAATCGTCCGATCCTGTTTATTCAATTTCGAATCCGGAACCACTTCCGTAAACGCATAACCTTCTTCACTTAAGCGTTCTTGAAGGCTTTTGACACCCTCGATCACTGCACTACGTGAAAAAGTGTCGCCTTTTTTAACTTCGACAAGACGACTCACTTCCTCCAGAGGAATAATCGTTTCGCCAAGGAATTGCACATTGTTAATTGTGTATTGCGGCCCTTCGGCCATATTAATGGTGACAAATACCCGGGTTTTGTCTTCGGACAGACTCACCTGGCTTGAAAGAATCTTGAATTCGGCATAACCATGATCCAGATAATACGACTTGATAGCTTCAATATCCGCCTCGAGTTTCGGTTTGGAATATTTATCGCCGTCACCGAAAGTCGCGGTTTCGCTCATCTGTAAACGGGTTTTCAAGCGCTTATCCGAATAGACGTGGTTGCCAACCAGATTAATGCGTCCGATTGTGGCCGGCTCGCCTTCAACAATTTTGATTTTCAGATCCACTCGGTTACGGGGCAGCTCTTCAGAAAGGATTTCGACGCTCGCCGCATAATAACCCTGATTGTGATAACGGCGCTTCAAGTCAACGATCACGCGATCCATATCCAGCTGGTTATAGATGCGCCCTTTTTTCAATCCCAGACTATCCAGTGCGTCTTTCAAGGCATCCGAATCAATCAGACTATTACCTTCCGTTTTGATTTCCGCAATCGAAGGACGCTCGACAACTTTGATCACTAAAGTGCTGTCATCTCTCTGCAAAAGCGAAACGTCTTTAAAAAATCCAGTTTTATACAGACGTTCAATCGTTTCGCGCGTCAGTCTTCCATCCAGATTCTGTCCGGTTCTGAACGGCAGATAAGTTCGAATGGTGTCGACCCCGATTCGATTACCACCTTCGATTTCGATTTTATCAACGATAAACGCATAGCTGACGCCGGGAGCTAACAGCAAGGAAGATAAAGCGGCGGAAAGAGCCGCTTTTTTAAAAAGAGTCCCGTTCAGAGAAAGCTTATTTCGATTAACCATGAGATATTCTTATTACATCATTAAATAGAGCGACAAACGTCAAACTCAGTATCACAAAAAGACCGATCATCTGACCAAGTTGCATTGCATTCTCACTCAACGGAGAGCCTTTGACGATTTCGATCAGGTAATATAACAAATGACCGCCGTCCAATACAGGAATCGGCAATAAATTTAGGATGCCGACACTCAAACTCAGCAACCCCAGAAGACTTAAAAAACTGATCCAACCGCTTTGAATCGCCTCGCCGGAATACTGAGCGATACTGATCGGCCCCGATAAATGACTCAAGCCGATGTCGCCGAAAATCAATCTTTGCAACATCCCAAGGCTCATTTCGATCATTGAAAGACTGTAATTCCACGCCTCGTTCAACGCACCGACCGCACCGTAATCTCGTCGTTGAACGTAAGGTTGCATAGCTTCTTCAGTCACTTCGACGCCAAGTCCGATTCTTCCGTGAAGCTTTCCATCCGACCCGTTCACCGAGTCTAAAAGCACCTTGTAAACCTGTTCAACTCCCGCGCTTTCAACCCGCAAAGAAATCTCTTCCCCCGGATGCTTTTGAATTTGCTCAACAAATGCCTGCCAATCATTGACCGCAAGATCATTGAAAGCCAGAATTCGGTCGCCAGCTTCGACACCAGCAAGGCCCGCAGGACCGTCGGGTAAAACTTTTCCAACAACCGCCGGCATGGAAATTGCGGCTGGTTTCAGCCCAAGCAAAGCAAACCATCCCTGATTTGCCTTATCCAGATCAAGCATCGACAAGGGCAAACTAAGAGAAATCCCGCGATCGGACATGCCGCTTACCGGGTCATAAGGCTGTATTTTAATTTGCATCGTCGCCTGTTGGGCAACCAAAGCCTTGAGCAAGGCTTGATGTAATGATTTCCACCCCTGAATTTCCTGGCCGTTCGCTTCGCTGATCTGCCATAAAGGCGAGGCGCTTAAATCCTGCCCCTGCAGATTCAGCGCCTGTTGCAGAGGAGAGGATTGCGGGGCCGAATGGATCAGAGCCCGAACTTCTACTGGACCGCTTAGAAACATCACCCAGAAAACCAGCAGAGCCAGAAGTAAATTAATCAAGGGACCGGCAGAAACGACCGCAATCCGCTTATAAACCGACTGACGATTAAAAGCTCTGGGCAGATCTTCCGGAGTGACATCGCCTTCTCGCTCGTCGACGAATTTCACATAGCCACCGAGTGGAATGGCACCGATCTGATAATCGGTTTCACCGCGACGGCGCTGAAAAACCGCCTTACCGAAGCCGATGGAAAAACGTGTCACCTTGATATTAAACCAGCGGGCTACCTGGAAATGCCCCCATTCATGGACCGTCACTATGACGCCCATCATCACGACAAAACCGATCAGGGACCAAAGAATCGACATCATATTCAGGCTAAAGACCACATAAGATAACTAAGCGGCAATGCAATCAAAAGACTGTCGACACGATCAAGAACCCCGCCATGCCCCGGTAAAATTCTACCGCTGTCTTTCAAGGAAACCTGGCGTTTCAAGACACTTTCAAACAGATCTCCAAACACCGAAACAACCGCGATCAAAGCCAGCATGACGGCAGGCAACAACGAAGAATAATCGCTCCCGGAAAACAGAGCCCCAAGAGCAAGCCAACTGAAGATAAACGACGCTATAGCACCACCCAGCACACCTTCCCAGGTTTTCCCCGGACTGACATGCTGTGCAAGCTTATGCCGACCGAAACGTTTACCGGCAAAGAAAGCGCCGGTATCCATTGCCCAGACAGACGCCATGCTGATCAGTAAAATCGTAGGAGAAAAATCATTGCGGAAAAACACCAAGACATTTGTAAAGACAAGGAGCATTAAAACGCCGCTTAACAGAATGCCGATATCCGTTCTTAAGCCGAAGCGCCCACAGGTCAACTGGTAACGCATCACCACCAAAACTGCAATTGAGACGCCCAGCAGTCCAAGCAACCAAAGATCTTCCTGCACAAAAACATTCAAGGTCAAAAAGCTCAGAAGCAGCGTAAAAACGGTGAAAAACCCACGCTGCATCTTCCCTGTCCATCGACTGAACCCTGCCCATTCCCAGGCAGCGACCGCGCCCAACAACATAACCAGCAATTCCCAAACCCACTCTTCGGCAAAAAACAGCGCCGACAATGCCAGCAAAAACAGAACCAGCGCAGTTAAGATCCTCTGTTTCAACATGATTTAACCTGCTCGCTGGTTTTTCCGAAACGGCGCTCTCGGGAAGAAAAAGACGCAACCGCCTGATCAATGGCCTTTTCATTAAAATCAGGCCATAAAGTATCGGTAAAATAAAACTCGGCATACGCCATCTGCCAAATCAGAAAATTACTGATTCTCTGTTCGCCGCCAGTGCGAATCAGTAAATCCGGTTCCGGCAGATCGGCAAGACTGACGTAAGTCGAGATAGCCTCTTCGCTGATCTCTTCGATCGGGCATTCCGGATTTGCAGCCTGCCATTGCTTAATCGCCTGCACGACATCCCATCGACCGCCATAATTCGCAGCGATATTCAGCACCAGACCGCTATTCCCTCTGGTCATTTCTTCCGCTTTGGCAATATGCTCCTGAAGCAGAGGACTGAAAGCGCTGCGATCGCCGATGATCCGTAAGCGGACATTATTTTCATTCAATTTAGCGACTTCTTTCTGCAACGCTTTTAAAAACAGTTGCATCAGTTTATTGACTTCCTCTTCCGGACGTCGCCAATTTTCAGTACTGAAAGCAAACAACGTCAGAGCTTTTACCCCGATCACCGAGCAATGCTGCACAACACGCTTAACCGCGTTCAGGCCTTTTTGATGACCGACAAAACGCGGCAAAAAACGCTTTTTTGCCCAGCGGCCGTTGCCATCCATAATGATGGCTATATGTTGTGGAATTGAACGATCCTGATCTGCTTTCGCCAAAATAAACCCCATTTAAAAAACAAAACGGCCGCAAAGTGCATCAACGCGGCATGCGACTTTAGCTGGCCGTCAACATCGGGCTGTCGACAATCGACAACACCCGGCGCGAAATTCTGTCAATTATGCCGTAATTAAGGTGAAATTTCGACTTTAATTTCATGCACGTCAATAGCGTGTATTGATTGCGCACCCAAAAACAAAAATCCGCGAAATGAGTCCCCATTTCACGGATTTCATCAACTTGCAAAAGCCAAGAAGCCAGCCTTCAGACTCGCTCCAAAAAGTAATCAGACTTCCATCAGACTGGCTTCTTTTTCAGCCAATAAGTCATCGACTTTTTTCACCATTTCGTCAGTGACTTTCTGGATTTGATCTTCAGCACGACGCGCATCATCTTCAGTAATTTCCTTTTCTTTCAACAAGGCCTTTACATCACCATTTGCATCACGACGAACATTGCGGATGGCAACCCGCGCCTGCTCCGCTTCCGAACGCGCAACTTTCGTCAAATCACGACGACGTTCTTCCGTCAAAGGCGGCATTGGAATGCGCATGACATTTCCAACCGTTACCGGATTAATGCCGAGATCAGACATCATAATCGCCTTTTCCACTTTCGCGACCATCGGCTGTTCCCAAGGCTGAACCATCAGCGTCCGTGCATCTTCAACATTTACATTTGCAACCTGGCTGATCGGCACTTCGGAACCGTAATACTCCACCATAACTGCATCCAGAATCGATGGATGTGCCCGACCGGTGCGGATTTTCGCAAAGTTCGACTCCAAATTATCAATCGATTTCTGCATTCTATTCTGCGCATCCTGACGAATTTCATTCAACATAACTTTTATTCTCCTGCACTTACCAGAGTGCCTTCATCTTCACCCTGAACAATTCGAATGACCGCCTGATCCTTAAACATATCGAATACGCGAATCGGCATCTGATGATCACGGCATAAAACGAACGCGGTCATATCCATAACCTGTAAATTTTTCTGAATGACCTCGTCGTAACTCAACTGAGTGTAGCGAGTCGCCGTCGGGTCTTTATTCGGATCGGCACTGTAGATGCCATCCACTTTAGTTGCTTTCAGAACAATGTCTGCACCGATTTCCACTCCGCGCAAAGCGGCCGCGGTATCGGTGGTAAAAAACGGACTTCCCGTCCCGGCCGCGAAAACCAGCACCTCTCCATCAGCCAGCTGCTTCTTAACTGCATTAGCATTGAAACCGCTGGAAATCCCCTCAATCGACATGGCGGATAAAACCTGAGACTTCATCCCCATATCTTCGATTACATCTCTGAGAGCCAGTGCATTGATAACCGTTGCCATCATTCCCATATGATCACCGGTCGTTCTTTGAATACCGGATCCCTGAATTTGAGCGCCACGAAAAATATTTCCGCCTCCAACGACAATTCCAACCTCGACACCTAACTCTCGGAGTGCCTTAACCTGGGAAACAACCAGCTTGAGAGTGGCGGCATCCAAACCGAAATCACCATCGCCCATCAGAGCTTCACCGCTAAACTTCAACAGTATTCTTTTGTATTTCAATGCCATTCCAGTTCCTCGTATTTCAAAGTGGTTTTGTAAAAAAACATCCTGAGTCGACTCTTTACAAAAACACTTGATCGGCAATACTCAAGCATACGCCGCATACAAAAAAGCCATAGCGACCCTGCCTGATGCAGTCGTCACTATGGCCGTCAATCACAAAAAGATTAACCCGTTACGGCTTTCGCTGCCAGAGCAACTTCGTCCGCAAAGTTAGTTTCTTCTTTTTCGATCCCTTCACCAACTTCCAAACGAATGAAAGCAGAAACAGTCGCGCCATTGGATTTCAACAACTTCTCAACTGTCTGATCAGGGTCTTTAACGAAAGGCTGACCAACAAGAGTAATTTCTTGCAGGTACTTACGCATACGACCTTCAATCATTTTTTCAATGATTTCCATCGGCTTGCCGGAGCTTTGCGCCTGTTCGATCTGGAAAGCACGCTCTTTCTCGACCACTTCAGGATCCAACTCATCTGCAGAAACCGCTTGCGGCTTCACAGCGGCAACATGCATCGCGATGTCACGTGCCAAAGCGTCGTCGCCACCGTCCATGCTGACAACAACACCGATTTTCTCACCGTGTTGATATTGACCGATCTGACCATTGGTTTCAACCAGTTCAACGCGACGAACACCCATGTTTTCACCGATTTTAGCAATCAATTCACGACGTGTTTCATCAACCGTTTTGCCTGATGCCATTTGCTCGCCCATGATCGCATCGATATCGGTAGTGGCTTTTGCCAGAGCAATTGCCGCGATTTCATCTGCAAAATTCTTGAACTCGTCGCCTTTGGCAACAAAATCTGTTTCACAGTTAACTTCAGCGATTGCCGCTTTTTTCTTGTCATCAGAAATAGCGATTGCAATCACACCTTCCGCAGCAACACGACCGGCTTTTTTATCTGCACCCGCCATACCTTTCTTACGAAGGTACTCGATCGCAGCATCCATATCGCCGTCGGTTTCCGACAACGCTTTTTTACAATCCATCATCCCTGCGCTGGTGATTTCGCGCAGTTCTTTAACCATTGCAGCAGTAATTGCCATGTTTAAATTCCTTTGGTTTTGGGTTAGAAACAGGAGTTCGACGCCTCTCCTTTTGGGCAGGCGCCGATAAGGTCAGAAATTATTCAGCCGCTTTTTCTTCGGCTTCTACAAAATCATCGCCTTCAATCGCAGTCGTGATGGTCGCCTTGCCTTCAAGGATCGCGTCTGCTGCAGCGGATAGATACAATTTGATTGCACGAATCGCGTCATCGTTACCAGGAATCACGTAATCAACACCGCGTGGATCGTTGTTGGTATCAACAACACCAATAACCGGAATCCCCAGGTTTTTCGCTTCTTGCAAAGCGATTTTTTCATTACCGGTATCGATCACGAAGATGGCATCCGGCATGGCACGCATATCTTTGATACCACCCAAAGACATCTCAAGCTTTTCCTTCTGGCGGGAAAGCATCAAAGCTTCTTTCTTGGTGATTTTCTCGAAAGTACCGTCCTGTTCCATCGCTTCAAGCTCTTTCAAACGCTTGATTGATTGCTTGATGGTTTTGAAGTTGGTCAACATACCACCCAACCAGCGGTAATCAACATAAGGCATACCGCAACGCTGTGCTTCCTGAGCAACCAATTCACGCGCAGCGCGCTTAGTGCCGACAAACAAAACTTTACCTTTGTTTGCTGCAATACCACCCATGTAGTTCAAAGCATCGTTGAACATAGGAAGGGTTTTTTCAAGGTTGACGATATGAATGTTGTTACGCGCACCAAAAATGTACTCAGACATTTTCGGATTCCAATAACGGGTCTGATGTCCGAAGTGAACACCAGCTTCAAGCATTTGACGCATGGTTACTTTAGCCATGTAATTTTCTCCAATTTGGGTTAAGCCTCCATTTACCCCATAAAACGAACCAAAAATCTGAGTGATTCAGGCACCCCGGTTTATGTGTCGGTAAACGTGCGGATTTTCTGTTAAAATTCCTCTCAATCGAAAGGCGCGGCATTTATACCATATTTCTGCCTATTTCACAATTTTCAGCCCCGTAAATTTATAAAAAATTAACTAAAAGACCCGATAACATGGCCATTAAAATCAAGACACCCGAAGAAATCGAAAAACTGCGCATCGCAGGAAGACTTGCGGCAGAAGTTCTGGAACTGATCGAACCTCACGTAAAAGTCGGCGTATCTACCGGGGAACTCAACCGAATCATGCACAACCATATGGTCAAGGTACAGGGAACCATCCCGGCAACCTTGAACTATCACGGATTTCCAGCCTCAAGCTGTATTTCCATCAACCACGTTGTCTGTCACGGCATTCCGGACGATGACAAAAAACTGAAAAGCGGCGACATCGTCAATATCGACGTTACCGTGATCAAAGACGGCTATCACGGCGATACCAGCCGCATGTTTGAAGTCGGCGACGTTAAACCCTATGCATCGAGACTTTGCCAGACGGCTCTTGAATGCATGTGGCTGGGAATCGAGCAGGTCAAGCCGGATGCAACCCTCTATGACGTTGCCCTGGCGATTCAGAAGCATGCCGAAAAAAACAACTACAGCGTCGTCAGAGAATACTGCGGCCACGGAATCGGTGCCGATTTCCACGAAGAACCCCAGGTATTGCATTACGCCGCTCCGGAACTCAGAGAAATTGTACTCAAACCCGGCATGGTATTTACCATCGAACCGATGATCAACCTGGGGAAAGCCGCCGTCCGCCTGCTTGGCGACAACTGGACAGTCATCACCAAAGATCGCAAACTCTCCGCGCAATGGGAACACATGCTCGCGGTAACCGAAACGGGTTATGAAATTTTCACTCTGAGAGAGGGTGAAACCCCGGTTTTGCCGAAATAATCGGCCAGAAATCCTGAAAACCTCCATCTTCAACAGAAAGATAACAAGCCAATCGAGAACCCTGAATGAATGCGATCAACCGCCCGTCTCTGCCCCACTTCATCAATGCTCTGAATAATCCGGAACTGGATCATCGGGAGAGAAGCGCGGCGGGAAGAGAGGTTTTGAAACGCTTCATCGACTACCAGTTTCGTCAATATGACGATGGCGCTCCGGTCGCCAACCTGATTAAAGAACGCGCTACATTTGTCGATCAGTTACTGAAAAAAATCTGGAAGAGCTTTATCTGCAACGAACGTGCCGTGCTGATTGCAGTCGGAGGTTACGGGCGCGGAGAGCTCCACCCCTACTCAGATATCGACCTGCTGATCCTGTGCGAAGAACCCGACCACAACCAGGAGCCGATTTCAGCCTTTATCACTTTCTTATGGGATATCGGTTTCGATGTCGGCCACTCCATCCGCAGTGTCGAAGAATGCATCGAGGAAGGCTCCCAGGACGTCACCATCGCAACCAATTTGCTGGAAGCCCGCTGGATAACCGGCGACTACACCCGCTATCAAGCGTTGCAAGAAATCTGGCGACACAAAAACTTCTGGGGCAATAAGGCCTTCTTCCAGGCAAAGTACGAAGAACAACTGGCCCGCCATAAACGCTTTAACGATACCATTTATCAACTGGAGCCAAACATAAAAGAAAGCCCCGGCGGCTTGCGTGACATCCAGATGATCTATTGGGTTGCCAAACGGAAATTCCAAGCCAAGTCCATCAACGAACTGGTACAGCGCAACTTCCTGACGACCGAGGAATTTCTCGAAATTGAAGCGGCCAGCAAATATCTCAACCGCATTCGTTTTGCCTTGCAACACCTGAAAAAACGCCGTGAAGACCGGCTATTGTTCGAACACCAGCAATCGATTGCGGAAAGCTTCGGCTACGAAGACAATCCCGATAAAATGGCGGTTGAACAGTTTATGAGCGGCTATTACCGCAACGTTCAGAACGTCGTGAAACTGAATGAGATACTTCTTCAGCACTTCCGCGAAGAATTTTTCGAAGAACACCTGCCGGTTATGAAACCGATCAACAGTCGTTTTTATCTGATCAACGGCTACCTGGACATCGTTCACCCTCAGGTTTTTTCAGACAATCCCACCGCCTTGCTCGAAGTTTTCATTGTTTTGGAAAGCCTGCAGGAAGTCCAGGGCTTGCGCTCCAATGCAATTCGTTCCATCCGCGATCATCTGCACCTGATCAACGACGAATTCCGTCGCGACCCGATCAACAAAGCGCTGTTCATGGAAATTTTCCGCCAGCCGAAAGGCATCAATGCCGCCGTCAAACGCATGCACGGTTACGGTATTCTCGGTGCCTATCTGCCAGTTTTCAAGAAGATTTCCGGGTTAATGCAGTTTAATATATTTCACGCCTATACCGTTGATGACCATACTATTTTAGTCATCCGAAACCTGCGACGGTTCTTTGTGGACGAATTCTCTTACGAATTCCCGACCGCTCACCAGATTGCCAAAACCATCTGCCGTCCCGAGCTGCTTTTTTTGGCCGGTTTGTTTCACGACATCGCCAAAGGCCGCAAAGGCGCACATGAAATTCTCGGCGCGGAGGATGCGCTGGAATTTGCCCAGAATCACAATCTTTCCAAGAAAGACGCCGAATTGATCAGCTGGCTGGTGCGCTACCATTTGGAGTTCTCTCATGTCGCTCAAAAGAAAGACCTAAGCGACCCCAAAGTCATCAATCAGTTCGCGGAACTCATGCAGGATCAGGAACACCTCGACTACCTTTACCTGCTGACGGTCGGTGACGTTTGCGCCACCTCCAACGATGTTTGGAACGACTGGAAAAACTCGCTGTTTCTGGAACTGTATAACGAAACCTCAAACCGCTTGGCACAACAATCCGACGCCCCGAAAAGCAAAGCAAAAAAAGCCTTGCAGACTCAAGAAAAAGCGAAGGAAATCCTGACCAAGAAAACACTTGGCGCCGACAGTTACCAAAAACTCTGGGACAGCTTGAGCGCCAGCGAATTTTTCAGCCGGCAATCCTCGGCAGATGTTGCTCGCATAACAGAGAAACTTTATCGCCTGGATAAGCATGAAACGCATATTTTTGTGCGTAGCCAATCTATTCGCGGCGCTTCGGAACTGATGATTTACATGCCGGATAGAGACTATCTGTTTGCTTACATTGCCAATGCACTGGATCACCTGGGACTGGATGTTATGGAAGCAAGAATTTTCAGCACCAATGACGGCATGACACTGGTATTAATGTATTTTCTGGAACGGGAAGCACACCAAAGAATCGACAGCCAGGCGGAAATTACGGTCGCGGAAACCATTCGCAATCAATTGAATCAAGACACCTTATTACCGGTGATGAGTTCGGCGCGCCTGAATCGCCGCATGCGTTGCTTCGAAACCCCAACCGAAATCATTTTCAATCATTTGACGGAAAAACGCAGCGAACTGGTTCTGAATACCAAGGATGTCCCGGGTTTACTGGCTCGTATCGGCCAGGCGTTGATGGAATGCAATATTCGACTTCACGATGCCAAGATCATGACGGTTGGTGAAAAAGCCGAAGACGTTTTCGTAATCAGCGACATTCACGGAATGGCAATAGATGACGATGCCGAAATTAAGCAGACGCTGACTCAAACCCTGCTTGAATCCATCGAAAACTGATCCAACGGCAATTCACGACTCGGGCTGACGGTACTCGAACAATTCGACTGCGTTCTGATCCGGATCTCTGAAAAACAGCGCTTTTCGCCCCGATTTGCTTCGGGTAAAAGCCACTCCCAGAACCGCAAGCTCCTCCGCAAAGAAATCAATCGAGTCAACCCTCAAAGCAAAGTGCTGATCCCGACCGCCATGCTCAGGTCTCTTCGCAGAAGCATAAGAGTTTTCCAGCTGCATCAAGTGCAAACTTTGCCCGCCACCCAAATCAAGCCAATAGCCGGGAAAGCCCAGATCGGGCCTCGGCAATACACCAACGTGCAAAACTTTCTGATAAAACTGCAATGCCTTATCGGCATCACCGACCAGCAGACTGACATGATCCAGACCGAATACGACTGCCACAAAACCGCTCCTTTAAAATCGAGTGTACTGAAAGAAATTAGCCAGGTACGCACACCGAAAAACGATCAAATACCGGATCGGCGACTGAAGAAGCGCCCGATTACAGATCAATCGGGCGCGGAAGACCAAATAAAAGATAGCAGGCCTTATTTAAAGACCTCTGCCTCCCCAATCAGGGAATCGTTTATTCGTTAATCGTTGCTATGCAGGACGCTGTTCAGACCACCCCATAAAGTGCCATCCGTCATAATCGCCTGCACCTTGCCGCTTTGGCTATGACGGCGGAACAAAAGCTTGGACTGTCCAGAAAGATCACGGGCCGAAACAATCGAACCGTCCGGCATTTCGACTTTCGTGCCGGCCGTCAAATACAAACCGGACTCAACGATACAGTCGTCACCGAGTGAAATACCCAAACCGGCGTTGGCACCCAGAAGGTTGCGCTGCCCCATGGAAATAACTTGCTTACCGCCTCCGGAAAGTGTTCCCATAATCGACGCACCGCCACCGATATCAGTATGATCGTCAACGACTACACCAGCGGAAATACGTCCTTCAACCATCGATTGCCCCAAAGTTCCGGCATTAAAGTTTACGAAGCCTTCGTGCATAATAGTTGTCCCCGGAGCCAGATGCGCACCCAGTCGAACGCGATCCGCATCACCGATCCGCACACCCTCAGGAACGACGTAATCCACCATGCGCGGGAATTTGTCGATTGAAGTGATCGTCAATTGAATCGGCTCTTCCGCAATGGCTTCGCGTAGATTTTCCACTTCGGCAGGAAGCACCGGTCCAGCACTGGTCCAGGCGACATTGGTCAGAAGGCCGAAAACGCCATCAAGGTTGATTTCATGCGGCTTGTAGGCGCATTCGGACAACAAATGCAGACGCAGATAAGCCTCTTCGGCAGATGTCGGCGCGTCCTCAACCGAAGCGATCTCTACAGTCACAAAATCGCTGGTGATAATTCCGGCTTTCAATGCCAGACAGTTGCGGGCAATTTCCTTATTAGAACGAGGGAACCACACATCCAAAGTTGCACCGGTTTTCGCATCACGGTAACGATGGCCAATTCGCTTGATGGTCATAATTTTAATCTCTCTGAGAAGTGTTAAACAAATAAACCGTGAAGTATACCTTCTTGACCTGACAGATACAAAATTCCTCAGCGATCACACTTCCGGTTATTCCGAATACCGACTGCTTCCAAACACTTTTGCGACCGACAATTCGCCAACTCAAGCCTGCGAGTGCAGACCTCGGAATCTGCGCCGCCGTTTTTCGGCTTTTCCAGCCAAACAGCAAACATTAATCGATATAATTAAGCGCTTCAAAATCAGCACGAAAAGGGTTCAAAATGATCAAGATGTACGGCATTCCAAATTGCGATACCGTTCGCAAAGCTCGCAAATATCTGGATGAGAGGCAAATTCCCTACGAATTTCACGATTTCAAAAAACAAGGCCTCTCTCAAACCTGCATCCAGCACTGGCTAGAACATCAGCCTTTGGGCCGACTGGTCAATAAAAGAAGTACCAGCTGGAAGCAACTCACCGAACAACAAAAAACGGCCTTAAACGACGGCAGCGACCTGTCTGTTCTGAGCGAGATGCCAACCTTGATCAAACGCCCGGTTCTTGATACCGGAACGAAAATTTTCGTCGGCTTTGACCAGCAAACATACGACCAACTGTAAAATTGCCGGTCATCAGGGTGAAAACAGCCATCAGCAGTGATTCAACGGAAAAATTGACCCGACGCAAAATCTTTTGCACTTTCCTTCTCAATCACTGCTGTTCCCCCTACAATACGGTTATATTTACTCATAAAACCACTCATATGAAGACAGAGACGCCATGACAGAAACAATAGAACTTGCGCGCAAACTGATTCAAATCGATTCAGTAACACCGGATGACAAAGGTTGTCAGGACCTTATTGCCTACTATTTGCAATCACTGGGATTCAAAAATGAATTCATGCCTTTCGGTGATGTGAGCAACCTCTGGTCCCGCCTGGGAGAAGGTTCACCCTGTCTGGTCTTTGCAGGACATACCGACGTGGTTCCAACCGGACCGGCTGAAGCCTGGACTCACCCACCTTTTGCAGCGCACATTGAAGGCGACATGCTGTACGGACGTGGCGCCGCAGACATGAAAAGCTCGATTGCCTGTTTTATGGCGGCCAGTAAACGGTTTCTCAAAGATTACCCCAATCCGCAAGGCTCCATTGCCTTTCTGATTACCAGTGATGAAGAAGGCCCCGCGATTGACGGTACAGTGAAAGTCATTGCAGCGCTTGAAGAACGTGGCGAGAAATTCGAATACTGTCTGGTTGGAGAACCTTCCAGCAGTGAAAAACTCGCAGACTCCATAAAAAACGGCCGCCGTGGTTCTCTAAGCGGTGCTTTAAAAATCAAAGGCATTCAAGGGCATATTGCCTACCCCGAGTTAGCGGACAACCCAATTCACAATCTGGCTCCCGCGCTTGAACAGCTGGTTCAAGTTCAATGGGATCACGGAAACGAATATTTCCCGCCAACTTCTTTCCAGATTTCCAACATCAACGGCGGAACCGGTGCAACCAACATTATCCCCGGAGAAGTTGTGGTTCAATTCAACTTTCGTTTCTCGACCGAACACACCGCAGAGAGTTTGCAGGAAAGCGTTCACTCCATACTCGATCTATATGATCTGGATTACGAAATCGAATGGACTTTGTCCGGTCAACCGTTCATCACCGGCGCCGACGGAAAATTAATTCAAGCGGTTAAACAAGCTGTGACCCAACGACTGGGCTACGAACCGGAACTTTCCACCGGAGGCGGAACCTCCGACGGACGTTTCATTGCGCCCACCGGTGCCGAAGTGATCGAACTCGGCCCCTTGAACGCCACCATTCACAAGGTTGACGAATGCGTCAGCGTTACGGACTTGAACCTGCTGACAGATCTTTATTACGACCTTCTGGTCGAGCTGATCGCTTAAGATTCTTCCCCGGATATTGATATGACAGAAAGCGAATTACCCTTTGGAATACAAATGCTTCTGATCGCCCTGCAGCTATTCGCTCTGGGCGTGTTTCTCTACCTCATCTGGCCGAATATCAAATCAGAAGCCTGGCGTGAAAAATTCATCGAAAACCGCACCGCACGCTCGATTTTGATCGTTTTTGTCTTAATTCTGATCTTCGTTACCGGCTTGGGCAGTTTCTTCGATCACTTCTTCCCTGTCGAACCCTTGAAATAGCAGAACGGGAATCTCGTGTAAAGCAACACACATTTCGCTTTCAGAAAGAAAAAGGGGCTTTTAAAAGCCCCTTTTCAGTAATGAAAGATCGCTAATTTAAAAATCACTTTTAATCAAACACGTTTCAAATCGCGCGCAGAGCGCTGAATATAGAAGGCATACAACAGCAACGTCGCACCAACCAGAAAAACCACATATTGAGACGACACCAGATTGGTTGCAAAAACCACCATAATTGCCGGAGGCGCAATCCACCTCAAGTCAAACATCAGGACTTTTTCCCATGAAGGCGTCAATTGAATCTGATGCTCTCGAATCATTGGCCGCAAACTCCATGCGACAAATACCGCAATCAGTAGACCACCAAGCGGCAGCATAATGTTTGCGGTGAGGAAATCGACCGACTCAAAGAAATTACGCTCACCCAAAATCGGTACATCCTGCCAGAGATTAAAAGAGAGAACGGTTCCGACCCCGAAAAACCAGATCAAGAGCCCGACTCCCCAACTCGATTTACCGCGACTGAACCCCCAGTTCTGCTCAAGCCAGCTGACAACCGGTTCCAATAGCGAAATCGCCGAACTCAGCGCCGCCATGACCACCAAAGCGAAAAACAGGGTTCCGAAAAACCAGCCACCGGTCATTTGCCCGAAAGCCACCGGCAAGGTCTGAAACAGCAGCCCCGGCCCGGAACCCGGTTCCAATTGATTAGCAAACACCACCGAAAAAATGACCAGCCCTGCCAACAATGCAACCAGCGTATCGGCAAAAGCGATCCATAAACCGGCTTTGACAATCGATTGTTTCTGAGAGACATAAGAGCCGTAAACCATCATGGTTCCCAACCCGATGCTCAAAGTGAAAAAGGCATGCCCCATAGCGGTCAGAACGGCTTCCCAACTCAATTTACTGAAATCGGGCGAAAACAGAAAACGGAAACTCTGTCCGAAATAACCGGTTGTGCTGGCGTATCCCAACAACACCAGGAGAATCAAAAACAATCCGGGAATCATAAAGTTAATGGCTTTTTCCAGACCGCTTTTGATTCCGCGCGAGACGATGTACACACTGATAAACAAAACAACGGAATGCCAGAACATCAATTCATAAGGATTCGCCAGCATGGCGCCGAAATGATTGCCAGCCTTATCGGCGCTGATATCAATGAAACTGCCGCGAAAACTATCCAGAAAGTAAGCAAATGCCCAACCGGCAATCACCGTATAAAAAGACAAAATCAAGGCACTTGCCAGAACACCGTTAACACCGAGCAGTGCCCAAACCCGGCTGACACCACTTTCACGTGCCAGATTGGCCATCGCCTGAACCGGATTGGCCTTCCCCGCCCGACCTAAAGCAATTTCCGAGACCAGGACCGGAATACCGATCAGAAGAATGCAAGCCAGATAAACCAGAACAAAAGCTCCGCCGCCGTTTTCCCCGGTGATATAGGGAAATTTCCAAAGATTCCCCAAACCCACCGCAGAACCAACGGCCGCCATGATGAAAACGGTTTGCGATGACCAGGACTCTTTAGAAAGTTTTAGTTGGCTCATCTATTCTTCCTTTATAATAAAATTCACTTCGAAATTCATTATACATACACAAGATCACTATGCACATTCAGGCCAATTACTCCCTTTTGCCGCATAACACTTTTAAAGTTCAAGCAAAAACGCTCTACTACGTTGAAATCAATAAGCAGAGCGATATTTTGACCCTCAGAACCGACCTTACCCTCGGATCGCTTCCCTGGAGAATCATCGGTGACGGCAGCAATCTGCTGTTCACTCAGGACTTTGAAGGCGTCACCATACGCTGCACTTACAATAAGATCAAAATCGTTAAGGAAGACGACGAAACCGTCTGGATCAGTGTCGGTGCCGGTGTAAAATGGCACGACCTCGTCAGCTATACCGTCGAAAACGGCTGGTGGGGGCTGGAAAATCTGGCTTTGATTCCCGGAACAGTCGGCGCTGCTCCCGTGCAAAACATTGGAGCCTATGGTTCTGAAGCCCGGGACTCGATCACCCGGGTTCAAACACTGCACATCTACAGTGGCCAACCGAGAGAGTTTCGAAATGCCGAGTGCGACTTCGGCTATAGAACCAGCATCTTTAAGCAGGAATACCTCAATAAGCTACTCGTGCATCGCGTCACCTTCCGCTTGAAAAAACTTCTTCACGGCAAACCGAATCTGGTCTACGACCCGCTGAAACATGCTTTAAGCAATCTTCGCAAAGAAGAGTTGACCCCGAAACGCATTTTCGATGCCGTGGTTCGGATCCGCAAAGAGCGCCTGCCCGATCCCGGCCAGCTCGGCAATGCCGGCAGTTTCTTCAAAAATCCGGTAGTTGACCCGGATTATCTGGAGAAACTCCAACTGGAGTATCCGGACATTCCGCACCACAAAACCATTGAAGGCAACTTTAAAATCCCGGCTGCCTGGCTCATCGAACAATGCAACTGGAAAGGCCACTCGCGCGGACCCTGTGCCGTTTCCGGCAAGCACGCCCTGGTGATCGTCAATCTGGGGCATGCCAAAGGCAAAGACATCGAAGAGCTGGCACACCTTGTTCAAGAAGATGTAAACCATAAATTCGGCCTGCATCTCGATCCTGAAGTGATGATTCTATAGCAAGCACCTATTGACAAGAACCCGTTGAGGAGACCGCATGATCCATCTGACAACCCGTTCCCTACTCGCCGCGATGATACTGGCATCCGGCACTTTCACCGGCACGGCCCGCGCCGAAGAGCAAAAATGGCAGGCACAGGCTGTAGAAGACGGCAGTTCGGTACAAGTCTGGACCAGAGCCGTACCCGGCTCAAACTTCAAAGCTTTCCGAGGCGAAGTCGACATCAGCTCACCACTCAAATCGGTCTTGCAAACCATTCATCAAACCGAAAAGCTTCCCGAGTGGTATCACAACACCATTGAAGCCCGAAAGCTGAAAACCCTCGCCCCGGGAGAATCGATCAACTATTCGGTTACTCGAGCCCCGTGGCCGGTTAGCAACCGCGACAGTGTCGTACATTCAACAACCCAATATCAAGCCGACGGCAGTGTCCAAATCGCTCTGCAAGCCGAACCGAATACCTACCCACCTCAGGACGGCCGCATTCGAATCAGTAAACTGGACGGCTTCTGGAAACTACAGCCAATCGATGCCAGTCATACAAAAGTGACCCTGCAGATTTCCGCCGAGCCGGGAGGCGAAATTCCCAGCTGGCTGGCCAATGCCATGGTCGTGGACATGCCCTTTTATACTCTGAGCAACCTGAAACACCGCTTGGAAAAATAAATATCCACTGATAAAAAAACCGGCTAACGCCGGTTTTTTATTATTTACTCCCAGCCTTTTCGGCCTGCGGTACCGGCTGCATTGCCGGCAAAGGCATATTTTCCGGCCAGGACTCCAAATGCAGGCTGCGTGTAGGAAAGGCCATTTCCGCACCATGCGATTCGACAATCGCACTCACCTTCAACAACACATCCTGTTTAATCTCATGGAACAGAATCCATTCGGTGGTTTTAGTAAAGGTGTAGATAAAGAAATCCAGCGATGAAGGTCCAAATTGATTGAAATTGACGATCAATGTCTGCTTATCATCAATATCCGGATGGTCAATCAGCATTTGCCTGACATCTTTGATAATTCCAGCCATTTTACCGACATCGCTGTAACGGATTCCCATGGTTTCCTTGATACGTCGATTGGTCATCCGCGAGGGGTTTTCAATGGAAATATTCGCAAAAATCCCATTCGGGATATACAAAGGCCGTTTATCAAAAGTACGAACCGTTGTCATGCGCCAGCCGATCTCTTCAACCGTTCCTTCAATGTTCTTATCCGGAGAGCGAATCCAGTCGCCGACGGTAAAAGGCTTGTCCAGATACAGCATCAAGCCACCGAAGACATTACCCAGCAAATCCTTGGCGGCAAAACCGACGGCAATCCCCCCGACACCACCGAATGCCAGCAATCCCGTCAGGCTGACGCCAAAGGCGTTCAGGAAGAACAGTCCGGTCAGAATGAAAGCGAGCAACTTAATGATTTTCGCCAAAGCCTCGACAGTCACTTCATCCAAACGATCATCTCCGCGAGCCACCTGCTTAAGATGTTTTTCCAAACGCTGAACCAAACGAATGACGAACCAACCGAAGGAAAGCGTCAAAATCGTGGACTTGAAAGACTGAACAAAGGGAATCAGATCGGTATAGACGTTCAGCTGCAACAATAAGCTGGTTAGAGCCAGCACAGTACCGTTGACCCAGATAAAAAACGAGGCCGGCGAGCGTGCGGCATCGACAACACTGTCCAGCCAGATGCGATTGCGTTTTAGCAGCTGTCGATGCAAGACTCTCAGCAAACGCCTTTGCACTGCATCGACCAGTGCCGTCAGCAATAAAATACCGCTGACAATCAAAATCCAGACCTGACCGCCAAACAAGGCAACCGTCTCACTCCAAAGTTGCGTTAGCCATTGCTCCATCTTATAAAAGCTCCTGCTGATTCAATTGCTGATTCAGTTTCTCGACTGTCTGCAAAGCCGCCTGCCAAAGCGGTTCATAGCGCAGACGCTCATATTTGAATTTACCGTGCCCATGCAGCCGAATCAGTCGGGCGTGGTTCAAGGTGCTTGAATGCCATCTCAACTGACTCAGCACCTCATCGGCCGCCAGTGGATCATTGCAGACCAGAATCAGATCGCATCCCGCCTGCAGGGCACTGTGTACTCTCTGAGTAATACTGCCGAAGGCCTGTGCGGCCTGCATGCTCATATCATCACTGATGATCGCCCCATCAAAACGGCATTGTTTACGCAACACCTGCTGCAACCAGTATTCGGAAAAGCCGGCCGGCTTCGAATCGACTTTAGGATAAATCACATGCGCCGGCATAACCGCATCAATTCCCTTTTCAATCAAGCGTAAAAAAGGCTGTAAGTCGTGCTGACGAATCTCCGGGAAGTCGCGCTCATCCCGAGCGATTTCGTGGTGCGTGTCCGCTTCGATATAACCATGGCCGGGAAAATGTTTCGCGACCGCGGCCATCCCGGCGGAACGCATCCCATCCATAAGCGCTTCGGCCAGTTTACCAACAGCAATCGGCGATGCGTCAAACGCCCGGTCGCCAATTACTTTGCTGCCGCCGTAATCCAGATCGACAACCGGCGCAAAACTGAAATCAACCCCAACCGCAAGCAGCTCGGCGGCCATCAGCCAGCCAACTTTATGGGCCGCACTCAATGCCTTGGATTCGTCCTGACGATAGAGTTGCCCCAACTGACGCATCGGAGGCAAATGCGTGAAACCTTTGCGAAAACGTTGAACTCGGCCGCCTTCATGGTCAACCGCGATCAACAACCGCGGATGACGCAGAGCATGGATTTCCCGACAAAGTTTTTGCAATTGCTCTACCGACTCAAAGTTCCGGCTGAACAGAATCACACCAGCCACCATTGTATCCATCAGACGCTCTTTTTCGTGGCCCTCAAGCTCGGTTCCGGCGATATCAACCATCAGAGAACCCAAAGGCATGGCTTTTCCGACCTGTTTTTCCATGTAATCGATTCCTTTCAATCGCGCTGCGTCTCCTTCAGAGACAAACGTCAACCAACCTTCCCGGACAAATGCTAAACTGCCGCTGGATCCTTAAAACGCTACGCTGTTAAGATTTCGGCATATCATATACCAAATAGCCGAGAAACATAACAGCTTGCCTCTTTCTTGGAGAAAGTCCCATGGCGAAATTACTTGGCATCGCAACCCACCACAAATCCAACGGCGCGATCGAACAGCATCGACAGGCGAAATTGCACCTTGAGAACGGTCTGAACGACTACCGTGGCAATAAAGACATCCGCACTGCCGTAACGATTTTATCGCTCAAATCGTGGCAAATTGCCTGTCGTGAAGCTCATTGCCCGCAGCTTCACTGGCAGGAACGCCGAGCAAACCTTCTGCTTGACGATTTCGATTTCAATCAGGAAGATATCGGCCGGCAGATCGCAATCGGCGCGACCCTGCTGGAAGTCACGGCGGAAACCGATCCTTGCGGGCGAATGGAACAGCTCTGTCCAGGGCTGAAATGCGCTTTGACTCCCAATTGGCGCGGCGGGGCCCGCTGCAGAGTCATTCGAGCGGGCCATATCCAAATCGGTGATACGGTACAGTGGTTCGAGCCAGCATAATCCTGAGCGCATACTGATGATTCAATTTCAATGCCCACGAGTACGCTGACGCACATCCAGGCGATCCCGCCATTCATCCCCGACCAGATTGACCGCCAACACCACCAGCATCAGCGCCAGCCCTGGAGCCAGCACCAGATGCGGGGCTACCAGCAGATAACGGGTTCCCTCTTTGATCATATTTCCCCAGGAAGCATCCGGTGGCTGAACACCTAGCCCCAAAAAAGATAAACCCGCTTCGGAAATGACGGCTCCGGCAATGCCGAAGGTCGCTTCCACTCCCAGTGGCGCCAACAGCAAGGGAAGAATGTGTCTGGCAAAAATCCGCCATTGCGGCACCGCCAACACCTTTGCCGCCATAATATGCTCGCGGTGACGCAGGCTGAGGGTTTGTGCGCGAGCCAGCCGCGCGTAACCAACCCAGCCGACGACGACCAACGCCAAAACCACATTCTCGATTCCCGGCCCCAGCACTGCCGCCAGAGCAATCGCCAACAGCAATCCCGGAAAAGCCAGAAATACATCAATGATTTTTGTGACGATTCGATCTACCCAGCCGCCGGTATAACCGCTGTAAATTCCGATGGTCGTTCCAATGATCGACGAAAAGAAAACCACACCGATGGCTACCAGAAATGAAGTTTGTGCGCCCAACACCAGTCGTTGCCAAACCGAACGTCCGAGTTCATCCGTGCCGAGAAAGGCCTGTGCCGCAGGCGGCTGTAAAAATGCGTTTAAATTCACTTCGTTAGCGGAAGGTCCTATGATAAAACCCAGCATCGCCAGCAACATCCAGGCGGCAATAATCAAATAACTGAAGCGTCTCAACATTATTGCGCCACCCGAATTCTTGGATCTAACCAGGCATAAATCAGCTCGGTTAATCCGTTGATCGTAATGTAAGCAATGCTCACCACCAGAATGCAGGCCTGGACAACCGGGTAGTCGCGGCGCTGGATCGACTCGACCAACAACTGCCCCAGTCCTGGCCAATCAAAAACGACTTCGGTGATTACCGCCCCTCCGAGCAAGGTCCCAAGCTGCAGACCCAGAATCGTTACGACCGGTAAGAGCGCGTTCAGTAACGCGTGTTTACCATAGACCCATTTTGAAGATAATCCCTTGGCACGAGCCGTGCGGATATAATCTTCATGCATGACCTCCAGCAAAGACGCACGTAGCATCCGTGCCAGAATGGCCGCCAGCGCCGTCCCCAGTGTCACTGCCGGTAAAACCCAAGAAAACGGCTGTTCCGCTCCGCTGACCGGCAACCAGGCCAAGCTGATCGAAAACAGCAAAATCAACATCGGTCCCAGCCAGAAATTTGGCATAGAGACCCCGATCAAAGACACCGTCATCGACACGTGATCCGGCCAATGCCCAGAGCGAAGTGCCGCCAGAATTCCCAAAGGAAAAGCGATCAGAACCGCAATCATCAAAGCCATCAGAGCCAACTGCAACGTCATGGGGAAGCGCTGTGCCAGCAGATCGCTGACGGCCTGCTGATAAAAGAGAGACTGGCCAAAATCACCATGTAACAGCACGCCGCTTAAATAATTCCGGTATTGTTCCCAGATCGGCAGATCTAAGCCAAGCTGATGACGCAAGACCTGTTCATCGGCCGGGCTGGCCCAATCGCCCAGCATAACAGCAACCGGATCTCCGGGTACCAGATGAATCAGAAAAAAAACCAGACTGCCAACCAACCAGGACACCAGGAGAATCGAAGCCAGCAGACGCAATAAATAAGCCGCCATTAAATGCACTCTCCCGCACCATCTTCACCAGCGCTATTTTGCACACTCGCTCTCTGCATATCTCGCTCGTTCACAGAGATTCCCTCATTTCAAATCGATCTGCACGGGGGTAAACGCCTGAACGCGATCAAACAACTCAATCACATCCTGATTACGCATTCGAATGCAGCCGTGGGACAAAGCGACCCCCATCGGCTCGCTGTCCGGCGTGCCGTGAATATAAATATAGCGTTGCATGGTATCGCAGTCGCCAAGCCGATTCACGCCTCGTTCGGTTCCGCTTAACCATAAAATCCGGCTTAAAACCCAATCACGATCCGGCGCGCTTGCCTGTAAGGCCCGATCCAGAATTTCTCCGCTCCAGCGCCGTCCGATCAAAACCGCTCCGCAAGGCAACCCCGCACCGATTTTGGCTCGAATCAAATGATTGCCAAGCGGGGTTTTACCGGAGTCCTTTTTATTCCCCGCACCGTTTAAACCACTGCTGATGGAATACGTCTTCAATAAAATATTTCCGTCAAAGAGCGACAATTTCTGCTCCACAAGCGATATATGAATATGCATGGCCGTCATCTCCTTTCTCCGTGAATGCGCTGAACTTCAAGCAAGCCGTCAAGTCGGCCGTCGGAATAGAGACGATAACCGGCAATATCTCTGCGATGGATTGCATACTGATCTTCATACCACAGCGGCATGGCGGCCAAGTCATCGTAAAGGCGTTGCTGCAAACGTCGATAAAGAGCCGCCTGAGTCTGCATCGAAGATGCTTGCGCGGCCTGACGAATCAAGGAGTCGCTCTCTTTATCCCGATAGCGCCCACGGTTGGCACCTTTTGGCGGAATGGCCGCCGAATCGAACACATATTGAAAAATATCCGGGCTCTTAACCCCGACCCACGCCAGACTATAAAGCTGAAACCGGCCCTGTTTAATATCGTTGTAAAAGGTTCCCCAGTCGTAGCTTTGAATATTCAGACGAATGCCGATTTTTTTCAATTGTGCCTGATAGATGGTTGCCAAACGGATGCGGGTCGGGTCATTCGAGGTTTTATAACTTAATTCGATCTCACCTTCAAGCGTGCTGCCGTCTGCATTCGTAACCTGTTTCAGCAGTGCGCTTGCCTTCTGCGGATCGTAATCGTAACGATCTTCCGCCTGCAAGCCGCACCAATGCTGCGGCGTCAAAATACTTTGAGCCGGGCGCGCATGACCGGAAAACATCGCTTCGATGATTTTTGACCGGTCAACAGCATGGGCAATCGCCTGGCGCATGGGCAATTGACTCAGATAGTGGTCTTCGAAATTAAAACCGACATAACCGAAATTCGTCCCATTGTGCCAATGAACATGCAAACTTTCCTGCTGTTCACAGTAATCGACCAATTCCGGCGATAAGTCATTCTGAACCAGATCCAACTCACCTTTACGCAATTTCAGAACTCGAACCGTACTGTCCTTGACCGGAATAAAATGCAATTCGACCTGATCTTTCAAACGCCGAAGAATCAGCTTCTGCTCATTGAAAAAGACAAATTCGCAGGCGCCGCAACCAACCGGATTTTGCGGGAACGGATGCTGCGCATCAATTAAATCTACCGGCAGAATGCCTATCACCAGACGACCGACAAACAGAGGATCCGCTTCGGAAAGAAAAAAATCAATGCGGGTGTCATCAAGCGCCGTCACTTCGCGGATTCCCTTCAAAGAACCGCGGTGCGCAGAGCCAAAAGCGGGATCAAGCAAACTTCGGTAAGTTGCAACCACATCCTGCGAAGTCAGTTTCCGACCATGATGGAATAGCGGCTGTTCCCGCAGAGTAAATCGGTAGTGAAATGGCGTAATCTTTTCCCAGGAAGCCAGATCAGGGATCGGAGCGAACCGCTCGTCGAAATCAACCAGACGACGGTAAATCAAACGATTAATACGGCTCGATAAAGCATCGGTCGCTTTGCGGGGGTCGAGGGTTCTCGGGCGTGAGGTCACTCCGACCTTAATCGCCGGATCGTTCCCCTGACAGCCGGAAAGCGCCAGCACAGCCGGCGAAACCAGCAGCGCCGTCGTTGCTTTCAAACAGTCACGGCGGCTCGGGTTGATCTTAGAATCGGGAAAGAGAGAAACAGGCGATTTCAAGGAGAGTAAAACTTAATTCTCAATCGGCGGCGCTTGCAGCAGTGCATCAAATCGTGCCAGATCGTCAGTATCCAGCTCCCCGACAATCGAATCAAGGCGTAATTGATTCAACACTTGATTATGCACCGCTTCCAGCAGGTTTTTTCGGGCACTGTACTGATTCGAACGCGCCGTTAACACTTCCAACAGATTGTTTAAACCGACTTTATAACCTTCCTCTGCCGCTTCAAGAAATGCATCATTCGATTTGACCGCTTCTCTCAAAGCAGAAATCAAACTGACGCCACGCTGAAGATTCCGGGCCTGCAATCGCGCATTCAAGCGCGCTTGATCACGGCTTTCCCGCAAAGCCTCTTTGGCAACTTCCGACTGATAGCGTGCAGAACTGACCTGAGAACTGACTGTTCCGCCGCTATAAATCGGCATCGACACATTCACACCGATACTGGTTTGCGAATTGTCAGAATAGCGTGAAGACGGCTTCTGATAATCTGAATAACTGCTATCGTTCCACTTGGCCTGTAAAGAAACCGTAGGCCAGTGCCCGGATTTTTGCGCTTCCACTTCCTGTTCGGCAACGCGCACCTGTGATTCAGCCTGCTTGACCGACAGGTTCTGTTGCTCGGCTTTTTGCTGGAGACTCGAAAGATTCCAGTCCATTTGCGGCAAAGCGGTCTGCATATCCAGTGATTTTAAGTCCGGCACATCACCGCCAACCAGTTTGGCCAGTTCTTCAATCGAATTATCCAAGCTGTTTTCCGCATTGATTCGATCGGAACGGGACAGATCGTAACTTGATTTTGCCTGAAGGACATCTACTCGACTTGAGAGCCCGACTTCGGCAGAAGCCTCCGCACTTTCAAGCTGAGTTTTATCCGCTTCTTCTTTCGCTTTGAACAGCGCCAGATTCTGTTGCGCCAACAGCACCGCAAAATACGCTTCCGTGACCCTCAGAATCAAGTCCTGCTGGGTATTCTGCAATGCATATCTGGAGCTCTGCTGCACATACTTTGCCTGATCATAACGTGTCCAGGCTTCGCGCTGATAGATCGCCTGGTTCAGCGTCAAAGACAAATCCGTTGCGTGTACGTCCGCCGCATCAATCGAACTATCGGTTATGCCATAGCTTCCGTCTGCAGAAATCTGTGGCAAGAGCGAACCTTTGGCGCTTTTCACGCCCTCTTCATCCGAACGAAACTGCGCGTAGGCCTGAGCCAAGGCGGTATCATGGCTTTCCGCCATGCGGTAAATCTCCATCAGCCCAGCCGCAGGAGCCGCTTGAACGGACGGAACCGCCAGCATCAGGCCGGCCAGACCGAGCGCTTTCAAAACAGGATTAAGCTGGTAATTTTTCATCATCACTCCATTGATTAAACGGGGTTTTACTCAAACTGATATTGTAGTAGCGTGCCAAATGCGTCACTTCCTGCCCAACCCACTCCGGCAGTTCCACCTGATCCTGTTCGGAATCCAGTTCCACTTCCGCCACAATCAGTCCAAGATTATCGCCTAAAAACTCATCCACTTCCCACGTCTTTCCGGCAAAATCCACCAGATAGCGAATTTTTTCAATCACGGGGCCTGCCGCCAGAGTTTTTAACATTTTCTCGCCGTCTGCCAGCGGAATTTCATATTCATATTCATCTCGACTCAGACCGATCTCCAGACTTTTAATATTGAGATTGGCTTTTTCGCCTTCGATACGAACCCGAACCGAACTTCGGCTTTGGCAATCGACGAGGTCATTCAGATATCCCTGAGCAAAATGAGTTTGTTTGCGTGCCAGTTTTTTCCATGACACACCCTGTACCAAATACTTGCGTTCGATTTCTCTGGCCACCGTTCAAACTCCGTAAACACCGGTGGAAAGATAACGATCGCCTCGATCGCAGATAACCGTCACAATCAACGCATCTTCGATTTCATTGGCCAGTTTCAGTGCGGCGGCAACCGCACCGCCGGACGAAACCCCGCCAAAAATACCTTCGATTCTGGCCAGATCTCGCATGGTGGACTCCGCCAGTTGCTGAGACATATCAATGATACGATCCACCCGAGTGGATTGATAAATTTTAGGCATATATTCGGCAGGCCAACGGCGAATTCCCGGGATGGAGGCACCGGCTTCGGGCTGAACACCGACAATCTGCACTTGCGGGTTCTGCTCTTTCAAATACATTGAAGTTCCCATAATGGTTCCGGTCGTTCCCATGGCACTGACAAAATGGGTTACTTTGCCTTCCGTATCGCGCCATATTTCCGGCCCGGTCGAGTGGTAATGCGCCAGAGGATTATCCGGATTAGCAAATTGATCCAGCATCACGCCCTTACCTTCGGAAACCATGCGATTTGCCAGATCGCGAGCGCCTTCCATGCCTTCCTGCTTATTGACGGTAATCAGCTCCGCGCCATAGGCGGCCATTGCCGCCTTGCGTTCCATGCTCATGTTGTCGGGCATGATCAGCTGCATTTTATAACCTTTCATCGCCGCCGCCATGGCCAGCGCAATTCCGGTATTCCCACTGGTTGCCTCGATCAGCGTATCACCGGGTGCAATTTCCCCTCGCGCTTCGGCCTGGTTGATCATATAGAGCGCCGGACGATCCTTAACCGATCCCGCCGGATTGTTTCCTTCCAGTTTGACCAGCACCTGACTACCGGTTGTTACCATTCTTTGTAATTTGACCAGAGGCGTATTCCCAACGCACTCCATGAGAGTCAATCCAGCCATGATGTTTTCCATTATCCATAATTCAAAAAACACTGAGTCCGAGTTTAGCGCAGTAAGCGGCATTAAAAATGCAAACTTATCGCAAATCCCGTTGCCAGCAATAAGGGCGTCGATACCGCCAGTGCAACATTCAACGCCAATGCGGGCATCATCTGCGTGACGTTCATCTCATCCTGCCAAGTACGCAAGGCATTCAGCAACAGCACGGAAAGCAGAAAAACCGGAGCCAGAAGCAACACCTGCCATCCCGATTGCCATTGATAAATCACCCCTACAACGGGAAGCAGAGACATCAATAGAAACACTTTAAAAATCTGCAATCCCTTATCGGTACCCAAATGCATTAGCACATTGTAACGACCCACTTGACGATCTGCCAGTCGATCGGGGAATTGATTCAGCAAAAGCAGGTTATTCACTTGGAAAAACACCGTCAGCGAGAGCCAGAAAGCCGTCCAGGAGAGGCTTCCCTGCAGAACCCAAGCCATGCCAAGTAACATAATCGGCCCGAATGCCAGTCCCGGAGAAATCAGGCATAACCAAGGTTTTCGAGTCAAAAAACGGGTATAACTCAAAATCAGCCCGATCCCGAGCAATCCGAAAACAACAAGATAAAAATTCAAATACGGCCACAAAAAAAATGCCAACACCACCACCAAAGCAACGGCTGTCCACCCGAACCATTTCACGGTCTCCGCGGCATGCGGATAATTTTGCAGACTTTTACTCCCGCCGCTGAATGGCGTTGAGACGGTAATCGAATCCAGTCCCGACCGAAAATCCTCATACTCATTCAACCAGTTTACGGCCGCATGCGCGGACAGAGCCATCACCATCAACAGCGCATACAGCTGCCAATCAGAAGCCGCAGCCGACGGCAGACTGAATGCCAAAAGCGCCAAACCTACACTCAATAACAGAAACGAAGGCCGGGCCGCACCCCAGACGGCTCTAGCATGCAGCGCTCTCGATGGATTACTTTCATTTTTCATTTTCTTTGCCTGATCAAACAGTTAACGGGAAATAAGTAAATTGCACTAAAGATTCTCTGTTTCGGCCGACACAATAACCGACGACTTTATGATCGATTAACAACTCGAAAGCACTGAGCGGCTTCCTTGAAATATATATGGTTGAAAACGAAATTAGAAGCTTTTAGCAAAAGTTCATCGCTTCTATCACACAGGTATTGGTTTAATGTTTGCGAATCTCTCACTTAAATACAAAATTTTTATTACCGCCGTTGGAATCGGCCTGACGGTAGCAATCTTTGAAGGCGCCACCAGCTATTTCAGCAATGTGGTACCCGTTAAAGAGCGCATCGATAAACAGATGATTCAAAAAATGGATAGCCTCATCCGCTCGGAAATCGACTTTAAGGTTCAGGCGGGCATTATCGGTTCAAGTGCCGTCTCAATGGAAAGCAAAGTCATTGAAGCGCTTCAGGTTGAAGACCGTGAAGACCTTATTCCGCTTATTTCCGGCATTCGCGATCACTACGCCAAGCAAACCGATTACAAAAACATCGGTACTCAGATTATCACGGCGGACGGCCGCTCACTGATCAAATCCTGGGCTCCTGAAAGCTGGGGACAGGACTTGACCAACAGCCCGCTGATTCAGAGAGCAATGCAAGAAAAACACGCCTTCGGTGCGCTGGCAATCGGAGATCAAGGCGTGAGTGTCGTTGCCGTTTCGCCGATTTTCGATCATGCCGACAAGGATGCCTTTCTTGGTATGGTTTCTTTCAAACAAGGCTTGAAATCGGTTGTCAAAGACGTCAAAAAAACCATCAACGGCGACTGGATTCTACTCATCGATCGCAATTACATCAAAGACACCTATGGCACAATGCCGGTACTGGACGATAACACACCGATCGGTTCCCACTATATCCTGGCCAATAACCACTGGTTTGCGCCCGATGCGGTAAGTGCCCTGCAAAGCAGTTTTCAGGAGACTCCCGGTGAAGAAACCTCAATCACTCTGCACGATCACCAAGTTCAGGTGAACATTCCGGCTTTTGACGAAAACAACCGAATCATGGGGCGACATGTTTTTCTGCTCGACAACAGTGAATACATGGAACCGATCGAACATGCCGAATACGCCGCCTGGGAGCAGCTGATCGTCCTTTCTCTGGGAATCATCATGCTCAGTCTGGTCATCGTCTATACGGTTATTCGCCAAGTCATTCGCCCGCTGGAAAGCATGCAGGAGCAAACGGCTGAAATTCTCAGCAGTGGTAATTTCAGTCTGCGGATACCTAATTCATCCAAAGACGAAGTCGGTCAGACGGCCCATGCGATCAACACCCTGCTCAGTCAAGTATCGGTTGCACTGGACGAAGCCAACGACAGTGTTGCCGCGATGGCAAAGGGAGATTTTACCCAATGTATTCGCGGTGAATATCAAGGTGATTTGCTCGCTTTGAAAACCGGTGTCAACCAAAGCATCGATACCATCCAGAAAGTAATGAACGGCATTTCGCAAATGATGCAGGCACTGCGGGAAGGCGACTATCAGTTCCGCCTTTCTCTGCAAAGCGAGGGTGATTACGCACGCATCATCTCGGATGCCCAGCATGCAATCGAAAAAACCGATGCGGTTATTTCCGACATCAACCGCGTGATGACCGATATGCAAAGCGGCCACTTCCAGTCTCGCGTCGAAACCCCGGCCAACGGCCAGCTGGAACAACTCAAAGAACGAATCAATCTCTCGCTGGAATCTTTGAACAATGCCATGAACGACATCATTCATGTCGTCAGCGCTCAAAGTGAAGGCAATTTGACTACCATCATCGACAACGACTATCAGGGCGATTTAGCCACACTGAAAGAAGTCATCAATCAGTCCGCAGCCACATTGGCGGAAAGCATCGGCGTGGCCGTCAATGCCGCCAACAGTGTGCAACACGAGGCAAACGACCTCGCCAAAGACGCTAACGATTTAAGCGGCCGGATTCAGGAACAGGCCGCCGCGATTGAAGAAACCTCAGCAACCATGGAAGAGATGAACTCCGCCGTGCAAAATAATACCGAAAACGCCCACCGGGCTTCACAGGTAGTCGAACAGGTACAACAGGAAACCCAGCAGGCTGACCAGGTCATGCGCCGTACGATTGAAGCCATGACCGGCATTCACGAATCAAGCAACGAAATCGCCGATATCGTAACCCTGATCGACAGCATTGCCTTCCAGACCAACCTGCTGGCCTTGAACGCCGCCGTCGAAGCCGCGCGAGCCGGTGAACACGGCCGCGGTTTTGCCGTCGTAGCCGGTGAAGTTCGAGCGCTGGCACAGAAATCCGCAGAGGCGGCGAAAGAGATCAAATCGCTGATCGACGCAAATGTGGAACGCATCGGTCAAGGTACAGCTCTGGTGGATCAGTCCGGTCAAGTCATGCAGCAAATCGCCGCATCGATTTCCGAAGTCACCCGCATGATTCAGCAAATCAGCCACGCGTCATCGGAACAGGCCGAGGGCGTCAGCCAAGTCTATCAGGCAATCAGCGATATCGATTCGACCACACAGCAAAACTCTGCCGTCGTCGAACGAACTTCGGCATCAGCAGCGAAAATGAATCATCAGGCTTCCGAACTCAGTCTGAATATGGCTCATTTCAAAACTTGACGGAGCCTTCCGCAAGCACTCCGAAAATCGATCGATTTAAAAAAGCGCTCTTGGCCTTAGTAAGAGCGCGCTTCCAATCTTGCCCGAAGCAAGTTTTGATTACCCAGATGTAAAACGGCTCTTTCGGCTCTTTCGGCTCTTTCGGCTCTTTCGGCTCTTTCGGCTCTTTCGGCTCTTTCGGCTCTTTCGGCTCTTTCGGCTCTTTCGGCTCTTTCCCCACTTCCCCTTCTTTCCCTTAAAAAGCGACAAAAGAATTCACCCTTTTTTATAGCCATCCAATCGCTTGTTCCACCCTTTCAGCCACTGGCGTTCAATCTGTTTGTTTTCCGCCAGCCGGACTCTCAATGCCAAGCGGGCTTTCGCTGCAGAAATGAACTCATCCAGCAGTTGCTCTTCACTCATGCCCTCGTGCCACAACATGCTTCTAAAAACCTGAATCAACCCCCAGCCTTCCCCCTGATAACGTTCCTGCGGAGAGTCTCCCAACCCTTTGAAATTAAAGTAATCCACCATAGCCAGAAAACCGAGTTGAAAACGAATGAACGAGTCAGACTTTTGTCGAATGTCATCCCGTTCAGTCAGCGGTATTTCGGCAAGCGCCTGTTGCCATTTTGTCCAGAATCGTTGCAGGATGAATTCAGTTTGCCACGCCATGGACTCCATCAGCCATTGACGAAAGTTCTCGCCGGCAGCGGAATTCGACCAGACAAGAAACGTCTCTCTATTCGCCCAGGGAGCCGACTGTCCAAGATATCGTTTGATTTCCAGCGGGGCCGAATAGCGCTGACTGACATAAGCAAGCATTTGAGGAAAGGTTTCTTCAAAGGATGGATTTACCCCCTTCGGAAACCAGATAAAATGTCCAATCCCCAAAGACGGAAAAGGTTCTTTCTCAGACCAGTACAGAAGATACGCTTCCTGACCGGCACATTCATTCAAATAAATACGCCGGCTCAGAGCCGCGATCCATGCGGTTGGAAAAGTCGGGTTGCCGATCGTATCGTGCCCACTTTCCGCCCGTGCCATCGAAGCGGCAAGTGCAGGCTGCGAAAAAGCCGCCGTCATGCAACCGAATAAGCCGTTGAGGATAAAAGATCGACGTTTCACTGCCTTAGCCGCAAGAAGTCACTCATCGTTCAATTTGCTCGCCAGAACACCATCCATCTTCACCACCATCATACGATACATCGCCATTAAATCGGGAACCACTGACTCCCGAACGGCCGACATTGCCAGAAGCGCTTTCGACCATTGCTGCATTTTAGGCAGAGATTCAAGTAAATCAACTCCGGTTAATTGCTTGATAAAATCCAAGCGCATGAACAAGGGCGCGATCGTCGTATCAATCAGGTGCAGCTGCTCTCCTGCAAAATAATCACCACCGCTATGCACGCCTTCAAGGCGCGTTAATTTGCCCTTGACCGCCAACTGTTTCTCGATAAATTCCTCTTCACTCTGTGCCGTAACCATGCCATGAGAAGCAAAGATAATGTCGCTGCTGAAACTCATCCAGGCACGATGCTTGGCTTTGATCAGCGGATCTTGCGGGTGCAGACTTGGCGGGGTAATTTCATCGACAAATTCCTGAATGACTGCTGATTCAAATAAAACTTCGCCATCGACCTTCAAGACCGGCACCTGACCTAAGGGAGAAATCGCTTTAAACCACTCCGGCGGTTCGTTCAGATCAATGTAAGTGATATCAAAATCAATTCCCTTATATTTCAATACGATAACCGCACGTTGTACAAAAGGACATAATTTGAAACTGATCAATTCTAACTTCGCCATGACAGACTCCGAATATTCAAACGAGATTTCATCTTACCGACTCCGTTGATAAGTGCAATGATCGATACACTTTTTTAAGGTTGTTTTGATCCCATGCCGCTAAAATCGCAAATTCACACTAAACCGAATGGATTCAAATACAATAAAAGCAACTTCACGCCGACTGAAGCATGGAGTCGATAAACCGGGTTCCACACAGCCTCCCTTCCCTGATACAAAGAGTTTCCGATATGTTCGCCTTTTTCGAAAAATTGATTAACCCCTTTCCTTCAGAACCTTCGGGGCGACCTCCGGCCAGTTTATTCGCTTTTTGCTGGCATTACACCAGAGGTATCTGGCCTTATCTGGCGGTTTTATCGATTCTGGTCGCCATCGTTTCCGTGCTGGAAATCATGTTGTTCGGTTTTCTCGGCAACATTATCGACTGGCTCTCTTCGGTAGAAAAAGCCACTTTTCTGGAACAGCAAAGCAGCACCCTCTGGTGGATGGGAATCGTCATTCTGCTTTTGATCCCCGGCGTTTCCGCTTTGCATGCGCTGCTGTTACACCAAAGTATTATGGGGGCTTACCCGACACGGATTCGCTGGCTAGGGCATCGTTATCTTCTCGGGCAAAGTTACGCATTCTATCAGGACGAATTTGCCGGACGCATTGCCACAAAACTTCTGCAAAGTGCCAATGCTGTCCGTGAAACGGTTATCAAACTGCTGGATGTGATGATCTATGTTGGTGTTTACTTTATTGGAGCCCTGATTCTGGTTGCCTCTTTTGAGATCACGATTGCCGTGCCCTTTCTTGTCTGGCTGGCATTTTACATCCTTCTGCTGCGTCTGATGCTGCCACGCCTCGGGACTGCGGCTAAGAAAATGGCGGATAAAAATTCGGTTATGACCGGACGGATCGTCGACAGCTATACCAATATTATGACCGTCAAACTTTTTGCTCACGCCGGCCGTGAAGAAATCTATGGCAAAGATGCCATGCAAGGAATGCTGTCCGCCTTCCAGAACATGATGCGTCAATCGACCCTTCTGGAGGTCACTCTTAATCTTCTTAACGCACTCCTGCTGTTCAGTGTCGGCTTTGCTGCCATCTGGGCCTGGTTAAACGATACCGCATCCGTCGGCGCCGCTGCCGTCAGCATCGGGCTGGTACTGCGTCTGACCGGTATGTCGCATTGGATCATGTGGGAAATGTCGGCTCTGTTCCAGAATATCGGCATGGTGCGTGACGGTATGAGCGTCCTTTCACATGAGCAAAACGTTCGAGATCAAACGGATGCGCCAAATCTTCAGATCACTAAAGGTGAAGTGGAACTGGACAAAATCACCTTTCATTACGGAAAAGGCAGTGGTGTCATAGAAAAACTTTCTCTTAAAATTCGTCCTGGTGAAAAAGTCGGTCTGGTCGGTCACTCCGGATCCGGGAAAACCACTTTGATGAATTTGCTGTTGCGCCTGTATGATCTGGAAGACGGCGCCATACTGATCGACGGCCAAAACATCGCGGAAGTCCGGCAAGACAGCCTGCGCAGTCATATCGGTGTTGTCACCCAAGACAGTTCACTTCTGCACCGTTCGGTTGCGGAAAACATTGCTTACGGATGCAGCAATGCAAACATGGATGACATCGTCAAAGCAGCCAAACGCGCCAATGCACACGAATTTATTCTCGAACTGGAAGATAAAAACGGACAAAAAGGTTATGAAGCTCAGGTCGGAGAACGCGGCGTAAAACTCTCCGGCGGGCAGCGTCAGCGCATTTCAATCGCCAGAATGTTCCTGAAAAATGCCCCGATTTTGATTCTCGACGAAGCAACATCCGCATTGGACTCTGAAGTGGAATCGGCCATTCAGGAACATCTTTACGATCTGATGCAGGGTAAAACCGTTATCAGCATCGCCCATCGCCTTTCCACGATCGCTGCCATGGATCGCTTGGTAGTGTTGGAAAAAGGAGCCATTAAAGAACAGGGAACGCACGATGAATTGATCCATTGCAATGGTATCTATGCCAATTTATGGAAACACCAGTCAGGCGGCTTTATTGCCGAATAATGACAAGAAAAGAGAACGCAATCAAGACGAAAAAAACGAAAGCCCCGCATAAAGCGGGGCCAAACGTTAAACATATAAACCGAAATACGGCAAAAGATCAGTACGGAAAGTAGACTTCTTCCGTAGCAATAATGAATCTTACACCTCCCATTGATTTTTCCATTTCCCTCAAATCCGGCAACGCAAAAGTGGCTTTTTTATCACCGCCAAAAGTCCACTGAATGACCGAAAACAGGTTCCAGTACTTTACAGAAGAAAGTGGCAAAGGTAACAGCCTGCCGTCACAAAATTCATAGCCTTTCGGCGCTTCCGGACCCGCAAACAGCTTGATTTCACCCGCATAGGCTGTTGACGGCTTTTCATACGCCAGTGAAGGCGCTGAATTTGCAAAAGCAAGGATGGCAACCAAGAGTGCCAAAGATAATTTATTTCTCATAATTTTTGTCCCATGTGTATGTATTCGAAAGAAAAATAGTCGTTAATATCGCTCATTTGCGGCTATTTCACCAAGATTCCCGAAGCGCCCTGATAAAACCGCTAAAAAAAGTATATATTAAGATTTAATACTTATTAAAAAAGATTTAAGACGTATTTTTTAAAATTCCATCTGACATACAGAGAATTATTCAAAACTTCAGGCCAGCGAGAGTAAACTCCATAAATTTTGAAACACAAAAATCGGTGCGCAACGCACTTTGCTACATAGAATCGATAACGAAACCGTTCTTAAAATGAAAAAACAGTGATAAGCACCTCTAGAAAAAAGTCAGAAAAACACTCTCTAAACTTCTCCTTGTCGAGGTTATATATGACTGGTTTGAGATGGTAAAGTCACGACTTTCAAAGGCGTATAGATCGGTGCGCCTCGGGTTAATTCACTTTCGAAAAGAACAATTTTCTCAACCGACAGAGAAAGTTTAACCGCCGCCAAATTTTGAGGAATCCGGATGTCGGGTGCCGCTGCGCCAGTTTGGATTCTCCCCAAGCTGATATGCGGGCGGAACTTTCGCTTTTTGCCTTCCAGTCCCAGAGAATACAATTGCGACTCAACCGATTCGAAAAGACGTTGGAGCCCGGCATTATTTCTTACGGAAACGATCAAAGTATGCGGAGCCTGCTGAGAAGGAAACAGTTCAACCTGATCCAACTCAATACCGAATCCGGAAACCTCTGTTGCAAGATGTGAATCCATCATATTCATCACTTGTGTAATTTTCGATTTCGGAACATTTGCCCCGAGAAAATGCAGGGTAATATGAAAGTTCTTCGGCAAAAACCAACGCACTTGGTCGGACCATTTTTGTTGCTGGAGCCGTTTAAGCACAGCCTCCAGCATCCAGGTACGCTCGCGATCAATTGGGATAGCAATAAAAGCGCGCATTCAGTCTTCATTCTCCTTTTATATTCTCAAACCGGTTCGATTTCCGACAGAAAAATCCAGTTCGTTTTCCTTTGAATTCTTTTACTTATGCCGGTGATCTAAATTTTTACGGCAGCTCTTTTTTAAGCTTCCAATCCTCCAGTTTCAGAATCAGCGGCTCTTTGCCATTTTCTCTGAACCACGAATCAACCGCAAACACCTGTCCGGTTTGATTCTCTTGAATCACCGCCGTCCAGTGTATGTCAAAAAAGAAAGGGCGTCGCACCACCTTGTCTCGAACACGATGCCATTTAAGCCAACTTCTTCTCTCAAACAACGTCAGATAAGTTGTGGTATTGGTTGATTCATCAATGCAATCCATCTGGCCGGATTCACCAGTTCCCGAATTTTTCGCCTTGTCGTTTTGCGTTCCTAACACCCTTCCCGAAAGGCGTTCCATCAATGCAATTGCCTGAGCCAGTTTAAGTCGTTCTTCCCGAGGATTTTGCATCGGAGTGGCAAACAATTCCACAATTTGATTCCATTCTGGCCCCTGCAACCTCACCTGCCCAACACTTTTGCAGCCATAGTCATAACAAACGGAGACTTGCTTCAAGGTGTTGAAAAGTGGCGTGCCGGGTGAATTCTGTTGAATGGAACAGCCGCTTAACAAAATGCCGAGTGCAAAAACCCAGGAAAATCCATTACTTTGCCGATAAAAGAGACACAATTTTTTCACCTTCTCTGTAATCTGCCTGAAAAGCGATTTTAGCTTTTGCAACCTTCTTCAGATTATAGAGTGTCACACCCCAATCATTTCAAGAAGCCATCAATTCACGTCACGACTCTCTTTCCACTCTTTCTAACTTATACTATGTGGATCCTCCATAACGGTTTATAACAGGTTCTTGAACGATGCAAACGCTGACTCCGGAAAATGCCGCTTTTATCGCCCTTAGAAAATCAATGGCAGCCTACGAACCCATCAGCGAACAGACATGGCGAAAATTCCTGAATATTTCAACGTTCAGGACGCTGGATCGAGAACAGATACTGTATCGTGCCGGCGAACTGCCTAAAAGCTTTGCCTACGTGCATAGAGGCTTGGTTCGCTGCTTTTCTCAGGATGAAAAAGGCAATGAATATAACAAAAATTTTTTTGACGAAGGCAAATTCCCGGGAGCTATGTCATCTCTGCTGACTTCCAACCCTTCCTTACTCACCTTCCAAACCATTGAACGCACACAGCTGATTGAAATTGATTTTGCAGCTTACAGACAGCTGCTGTTTGCAAGCGACGATCTGAAGCGATTCCAGATCCATTATCTGGAAAAAAACTGGCTGCTGGCCAAAGATGCCAGAGAAATCGAGCTTGTTCAGGAAGAAGCAACCGAGCGTTATTTACGATTTATCTCCCAATATCCGCAACTGGCGGAGCGTTTGCCCCAATACCATATCGCCTCGCACTTGGGAATAACCCCAACACAATTAAGCAGAATCCGAAAAAAACTCTGATCTATCAACCTATGTAAATGCCCAATTTCATTCCAAAGATTATTCTTTCCCTCAACCAGACACTGGTAATTAATCAACTGAAAGAGGGAAGAAAACCATGGATTTATTTGCCGCATTAAACTGGCGTTACGCTGTAAGAGCTTTTTCAGAGCAGAAAGTTCCGGACAAAACGCTAAAGGCCCTGCTTGACGCAACGCGCCTCAGCGCATCCTCCTACGGCTTGCAGCCTTATTCGCTGATTGTTGTCGAATCTGACGAGGTGAGAGAAAAGCTCGTGCCGTTTTCATACGGTCAGGATAAAGTGCTGAACAGTTCACATCTGGTCGTATTTGCCGTGCATGAACAGATTGGCGATGAAACGGTAGACCGTTATTTTAATAAATATCAGCAGATTACCGGCAAACCATACAGCAGTTTCCAAGACTACTCCGATCACGTCAAGCAGGCATTTGCCTCGAAAACAGAGGAACAAAAGCGTGATTGGGCTCACCAGCAGGCCTATATCGCGCTCGGGCAATTTCTGACCAGCGCTGCCATGTTGAAGATCGACTCCTGCCCGATGGGCGGAATTGATCAGCAAGGCTATGACCAGGTCCTGAACCTGAAACAAAAAGCACTGACCACCACCGTGGTTTGCCCGATCGGATACCGCCATCCTGATGATCACCATGCAGTGGCGCCGAAAGTACGCTTTGAGCATCACGAAATGGTTATGGAGATTTAGCATGATTTCACTGCAGCTTCTTGCCATCCTTGCCGGATTGGCGATCACGGTGCAGGCAACCTTTAATGCAAAGCTCGGCCTGCTGCTGAAAAGTTCCATACTGGCGACCAGCCTGGCTTTCCTGTTTGCATTTCTGTTTACGCTCTTGTTCATGCTAATCTCAAACAGAGACTATCCGCTGTGGCTGGAAATTAAACAGGTGCCTTGGTACCTCTGGTTCAGCGGGGGGGCTTTAAGCGCGTTTGGCGTCGGTATGTTTTTCTATTTGATTCCCAAAATGGGCGTAGGTTCCATGATGTCCTTCGCCCTCTCGGGACAAATTGTGCTGGGTCTACTGGCCAGCCACTATGGCTGGTTCGACTTGCCAAAAACGCCGATAACAGCCATAAAATTTCTGGGGCTGATCACTCTGATCGCAGGACTATTCTTGATAAATTGGGAGAGCCGCTATGCCGCTTGATAAAGAAAATTTGCATAACCTGACCGGTCTATGGAAAAAATATGGCGTTTGTGAAAAAAGCCAAACGCCAGACGGCATACAAATCAATCGCGATTGGCCGCATCGTGTCTGGATGGAACAAACTGACAATGGCTTTGCGGCCTTTGACTCTACTTCGGATTTCTCGTCTTCACTGCAATCCGCCTTACATGAAGTCCCGATGGGAACCGTATTTCCCTTATGGATACCGAATCCTATCCTCGGAGATTTTAAAGCTGTCGTTCCCTCTTATGGATTAGACTCAGAAAAACTTAAACAACTTCTGCAACAAAGCGGCTGGCACAAGACTTTTGAACAGACGGCAATGTATTTGAATCTGGATAAATTGAACCCTGAGAACAATGCCGCAAAAAGAGACGAAAAAGACCTAGATGATTTGCATCTGATCGCTGTAACCTCGCAAGAGGACTTATCGCATTGGATTAAGATTGCCAGCGAAGCCTTTCAATATGATGTCAATTCAGAGAGTCTGATACCGTTGCTAGACGACTCCGACATACGAATATTACTCGGGCAATTTCAAGGATCGCCTGTCGCTTGCGCGCTGCTTTATAAAACCGGATCGATCATCGGTTTACATCAGATGGGGGTTAGAAAAGATTATCAGGGAAAAGGGATCGCCAGGCGATTTATGTATAAACTCATGCAACTCAGTGCTGAATGGTCGGGAAAAACTATGGTATTGCAAGCCTCGAACGCCGGTCTGCCGCTGTATGAAAAACTCGGATTTTCCGAACAGTTTTTCATCGAGAATTACCAAAAAACGACTTCCAATAACGGTTGAACAAATTTCAATGGCTGAGTCAAAGAGGCTTTCATTCATCCGAGACTCTTCATTTCACTTCATGTCACTTATAGCACTCTCAATCCATTATTGAAATTCATGCTCATTTGATTGAATAAGAAGTCTCTGCCTCTTTTTTACAGGCGATAACAACAATATCGTCTACCTCTTGGTAAGTGCTGTGAATCCCCTTTTCATCGGTAAAATTCTCGGTTTTGTATGCCACTCGATGCCGGACTTCTTTCACAATGTAGTCATCGAAATCGATATTCAAAGTGTGATTCACCGAAGGCAACACCTGCGCATTGCGTATTTTGATTGTTTTCAAAAGATGCGGCGGTTCTTGATTATCAAAGGTTTGGATTCTGTAATGTATTGTCATCGTTAAGTTCTATTATTGTTTGATTAGCTATTCGTCTAAGACAAATTTTAGACTTGCTCTGCATTAACGAAGTGATTTTTCCCAAATCACATACTCGTCATTTTTAATCGCTGCTTGTAATAAATCGAGCAAAGGCCCAGCCCTGTGCGACACACTGACTGAATCATCGTCCCAACTATCTCCGTTTTGCGCACTTGGACTGGAAACGGCCTTACTTAAGCTATTAAACGCCTGCTCTACTTCTTCGTCAGTCAAGGCGCCCGGCACGATTTCACTATGCCCCATTAAGGAGATTAAATTCAAACCGACTTGATCAAAATAGCTGACATCGGGATGGTCTTTGGTTTTAAACACAATCAAGTTCATTCTCCTATAAAAAAAGCGAAGTGGTTACCCGACTTCGCTTTTAATTTTGACCATTTTAGATCTTGTCTGCTTTGACAAGTTCTTTAAATTTTTCGTAGAGGGTTTCGTGATCTTCAACCCGATCCGGATCGGTAATAATTACGTCCAGCGGACAGACGCTGATACAGGTTGGGGTGTCGTAAAAGCCGACGCATTCGGTGCATAAATCCGGATTGATCTCGTAGATTTTTTCACCCATCGAGATCGCCTTATTCGGACACTCCGGTTCGCACATATCGCAGTTGATACACCCTTTCAGGATTTTTAATGCCATGCGTATTTCCTGCCCTGATTAAGCAGAGGCTTTAGCGGCAGCTCTATTAACTGCGTCTTTCGCTTCCTGCTCATCTTTGGCTTTGCGCGCTGCTGCGTCACGTTTCACGTCTCCACCCCAGGATTCGTTACGCATGATCAGGCCAAACAGCAGTGTTTCTTTATCCAGATCCTTGAACGGGTTCGGGATGCGAACCAGCCAGCCGGAACCTTTGGCACAATCAACCACTTCGTCGTGATGTGTCTGCATATGATCCAAGACCATTGAAACATTACCGGCAGGTGTCATAATCTCGATCGAATCGCCAACGCAGAATTTGTTTTTCACATCGATTTGCAGCATGGAACGGCCGTCGCGCTCGACGACATCGACCACTTCACCAACAAAACGCTGACGCTCGGATTTGGAAACGCCGTATTCATAGTTTTGATACTCTGAATGCACATGACGACGCAGGAACCCTTCGGTATAACCGCGGCTTGCCAGGCTTTCGAGATCTTCCAACAGGGAACGGTCAAACTCTTTACCGGCCAGAGCATCATCGATCGCTTTACGGTATACCTGGGCGGTACGCGCCACATAATAATGCGACTTGGTACGGCCTTCGATTTTCAGGGAGTGAACGCCCATATCGACCAGCTCGGGAATCAATTCCACTGCGCGCAGGTCTTTGGAGTTCATAATGTAAGTGCCGTGTTCGTCTTCAAACGCCGGCATCAACTCGCCCGGGCGTCCTTCTTCTTCCAACAGCATCATCTGATCGGTGGTTTCGCCTTCGCCCAGAGTCGGCGCATAGGAATTCTGCTCAGGCGCTTCGCGGCTGGTTGTTCCGGTCAGATCGGTAATATTATCGATCTGTACGTTATTCACCTGCACACCCACGACATCGCCGGATTCATCTTCTTTGGCTTCATAGGTGTTGTAGTTCCAGCGACAAGCATTGGTACAGGTTCCCTGATTGGCGTCACGCTTATTGATATAACCGGACAGTAGGCAGCGACCGGAATAAGCGATACAAAGCGCGCCGTGAACGAACACTTCCAGCTCCATCTCCGGTACTTTTTCACGGATTTCACGGATTTCGGCAATCGACAATTCACGCGACAATACAACACGACGTACACCGTTGTTGTACCAGAATTTAACCGTTGCCCAGTTGACCGCGTTCGACTGCACCGACAGGTGAATTTCCTGCTCCGGATATTCGGCGTGTACCATCGCAATCAAACCCGGATCGGACATAATCAGCGCATCCGGCTTCATGTCGATGATCGGTTTGATGTCTTTCATGTAGGTATTGACCTTGGCGTTGTGCGCCGCAATATTGGACACAACATAGAATTTCTTGCCTAATTCATGGGCACGGGCAATCCCTTTGGCTAGATTTTCTTCGTCAAATTCGTTGTTACGTACACGCAAACTGTAACGCGGCTGACCGGCATAAACCGCGTCGGCACCATACGCGAATGCGTATTCCATATTCTTCAGCGTTCCCGCCGGAGAGAGCAATTCCGATTGAACTGCATTCATTTGAGTCTCTGCTTGCAAGGCAAATCTCCTACATGAAAGTTAAAATAAAAAGTGAATCGGGCATTTTACAATAAATCTGACAATTTTTCTTGCCATAACAAGTATTTATCGTCAATTTTCAGGCGCGCATTGGCCGGACTGGTTGAGGGCAGTGTTATCAACTGCAAAGCGGATTGAATCGAAGGATCGAGCAGCTGTTTTTTAAGCACCTGGGTGGTAAATAATTTTTCCGCCGCCTGACCGTTAAAAGCGACATGTTTCAATTGCGGAAAACGTTCAAAAAGCGTTTGAAAATCGTTTGCCTGCGGCGCTTTGATTGCCGAATCCAAACTGCCTTCACGCTCACAGAATTGCAAGACATCCCACAACAGAATGCCGAGCTGCTGGCAAGCTGAAATCTTATCATCAACCCCTTTCAGTTCACGATTGACCATGCGACCGATAATCGGCCAAAAGGCGTTACGCGGATGGGCATAATAAAACACCTCTTCAAGAGAGGCGACACTCGGCATAGTTCCCAGAATCAGCAAACGGGGTTGCGGCGGAATGATCGGCGCAAATCCCTGACAAAAATGTGCCGATTGCTGCAAGTTACTCCCGTCGCTCATACCAGCTGAAACTTAACCCAATTCGATATAGGAAGTCGTTTGCTCTTCGGCGAATTCGCCGACCGGACGCGCCCACAGGTCATATTCGTCGGCGGCGACAATCTCAACTTTAACGAACTGCCCCGGCTGCAGGTGGAAACCGTCTTCGATAAACACCAGACCGTCGATTTCCGGCGCATCCGCCATGGAACGCGCTATCGCGCCTTCTTCGTCGATTTCATCCACCAGAACCTGCATGATTTGACCGACTTTGGCCTGCATCTTATCGGCGGAGATACGCTGTTGGGTTTCCATAAAACGTTCCCAGCGATCCTGCTTGATGTCATCCGGCACCTGCTCGGCTAAATCATTGGCAACCGCACCTTCTACCGGCGAATATTGAAAACAGCCGACACGATCCAATTGCGCCTCTTCAAGGAAGTCCAGAAGATCTTGGAACTCTTCTTCGGTTTCGCCCGGGAAACCGACAATAAAGGTGGAACGAATGGTTAGATTCGGAACCTGTTCGCGCCATTTTTTAATACGTTCCAGCGTTTTCTCGACATTACCGGGGCGTTTCATCGCTCTGAGAATACGTGGATTAGCATGCTGTAACGGCATATCCAGATACGGCAGAATCTTACCTTGTGCCATAAGCGGAATGACTTCTTCGACGTTCGGGTAAGGGTAAACATAATGCAGACGCACCCAGAACTCATCGACTCCGCCCATTTCACCAAGTGCTTCGCACAGACCGACCATAGAGGTTTTGGTCGGGCGCCCTTCGGCAAATTCCATTTTGTATTTCATATCGACGCCGTAAGCAGCCGTGTCCTGCGACACCACTAACAGCTCCTTGACACCAGCTTCTTTCAAACGTTTGGCTTCGGCTAAGACATCACTGACCGGACGACTGACCAGGTCGCCACGCATCGACGGGATAATGCAGAAAGTGCAACGGTGATTGCATCCTTCGGAAATTTTCAGATAAGCATAGTGTTTCGGGGTCAGTTTGATCCCCTGCGGAGGAACCAGATCGACAAAAGGATTGTGTGCGGGAGGTGCGATCACATCGTGTACGGCGGACACCACCTCTTCATAGGCTGCCGGCCCGGAAACCGCCAATACCTTCGGATGCACCTGAGTGATGACATCATCCTTAGCGCCCAGACAACCGGTTACGATTACCTTGCCGTTTTCTTCCAGCGCTTCGCCGATGGTATCCAATGACTCCTGCACCGCGCTATCGATAAACCCGCAGGTATTGACAATAACCGTATCCGCATCTTCATAGCTGTTGGTCAACCGATAACCTTCGCTGCGAAGTTGGGTCAGAATTCGTTCGCTGTCTACGGTGGCTTTAGGACATCCTAAACTGACGACGCCGACGGTTGGCTGCTGTCTTGACATAATGGCATTCTCGTTCCGCTGAATTTAAATGCCGATATTGTAACGGATAATGCAGAAATGCCCTAAAAAACCAGACCAAATCCTGCCTTCATTTAAGAAAAGTGGTAGCTGAACCGCCTGTTCAGTGGTCAAACCGCAAAGCAACCGAGACTCTGCCCGACTGAAAACCTTCTTCAAGCGACGACATACAATGCTCAAGATGCTCACACTGGCGGCATTCCTTCGGCTTGCACAAACGCAGACATAACTGTTTTACGATGTCACGCGAGGCACCATCCAAACACTGCAAATCACTGGGGTGAAGAACTCCCATCTCAAACAGGCGAATTAATTTTTGTTCATCTAAACTGACATTAATATTCATCATCCATTCCTTTTCTAAAGCCTTCGACGGTACAAACATAATCGAACACCCGCATTCACACTTCCTCCATGATCTTAGAAAATGCTCAAAAAATCAATTAATAAAAATCATTATCAGTTTCATTGATGTCTTTTCATGGCAATTTAAAGAGTTAAAGCTTGTAAGAAAATAAAAGCAATTCTGATTCACATTGACAGTGACTTCTCAAGTCGCTAACATACCTAAAACACAAATCATTCCTATTTTTATTTAAAGATCGGTTTTTCGAAAGCATCTCTCCTGAAATTTGCACAGTCACCCGGCCTTTAAATAAAAAATTGGAATTTAAGTTGTGAGTTTCGTCCAGTACTTTGACAGGCAGAATCTGCCCGCCTTTTCCAAGCTGGCGACTCCGAAAAACCGACTCGAAAACAGAAGGCTTTACAGCTATTTTGATTTGCAAACATCCTGCTTTTTCAGCATGAAAATTCAGGAGGAACCCAGAGAGGATACAAGGCACCATGCGTCTTGATTCAGTACAAAGAATCCGTCCCCTTCTCGGCACGGAAGTGGAAATCAATCTTGTCGGGAACTATTCGACCAAACAGGTCGAAACAGCCTTGCAAACCGCTTTCAACAAAATCGAACGAATTCACAACCTGATGAGTATTCACAATCCGGCCAGCGAACTTAACCACCTGAACAGGAGCTTGGGGAAATGGATTCCGCTGTCCATTGAAACAACCGAAGTATTAAGCCTGGTTCTCTATTTGCAGGACAAAACCGATAATCGTTTCAACTGTTTTCAAAACGCTCCGAACGAACCGGAAAGCCTCCAACCGCATGGGACAGTTTCAGACTTGAACAGTGTGCGCCCATCTCAGACGCCCGGTTTGGAAATAAAGGGATTGAAAGGCAAACTGAACCTGCCATTGCATATCTGCCTGGACGGAATCGCCAAAGGATACGCAGTAGATGCCGGAGTAGAAGTTCTGCAGAATCACGGCATTTATCACGGATGGATCAGTGCAGGCGGCGACAGCAGAGTTTTTGGCGACATCAGCCTGCAGCAGATGCGAAAAACCTGTCCGGGCGTAGGTAACCAGCATTCTCTGGAAGCTTACCGCAACTGCGCCATTTCCAGCTCGCAAGCAACCTGCAGCAACTGTTTTAAACGTGACCTGTGCATTCTCGATGCCGAAGGCAATAAAGCCAAACCGGCAAGTGTCAGTGTCATTGCCTCCAAGGCATGGTTGGCAGATGCACTGACCAAGGTATTTCTGCTCACCCCTGAAAGCGGTCATCAGGCACTTGCCGACACCTTTAAGGTTGATTACTTCTACCGTGCAGAAGCCTGAATGCACAAAGGCGGAAAAAGACCTATGCCGCTTTCCGCCCTTACCTTTTATACTGTCAAGAAAAGCCGTGTGTGATCAGAACGGCTTAAACACCACCAGGAATAGAATTCCCAAAGTCAAAAACAAAGGCAACTCATTCATCCAGCGATAATATTTTCCGCTGTAAGACAAAGTGCCTTCTTCCATTTCTTTTACTCGGCCTTTGCTCCACAGATGGTAAGCCAGCATGAACACAACCAGCACGATTTTAGCGTGCAACCAGCCCATTCCCTGAGCGACCGGAAAATAGGCCAGCCATAACCAGAGGCCACTCCCGATCGCCAACATCATCATCAGTGTCATAAATTTATACAACTTACGTCCCATGATCGCCAGACGAATCACCTCGTGCCCTGCCTTTTGCCCTTCGGCAAAATGCACAAAAATTCGCGGTAAATAGAAGATACCCGCCATCCATGACATCACAAACAGAATATGAAAGGTTTTCAACCAAAGCATAGAATTACTCCTTTATTTCTATCCGGCTAAAACCATGCAGCCGGCGCCGGTTCACTGTATGATACCTCGTTGACCGTATTAAAACACCTAACCAGGAAGAATTATGACTATCGCAAACGATAAAGTAGCTCTATTTGAATACACCCTAACCAACGACGCTGGCGAACAGCTTGATGCTTCGAACGGCAACCCTTTGGCCTACCTTCATGGACACGGCAACATTATTCCAGGATTGGAAAAACAGATGGAAGGAAAAACCGTCGGTGACAAGTTCACGGCCAAAGTTCCCGCTGCCGAAGGCTACGGCGAAAAAGTCGATCAACTGGTTCAAACCGTACCAAGCGCCATGTTTCAAGGCGTAGATAAAATCGAAGTCGGCATGCGCTTTGAAGCTCAATCTGAACACGGGATGCATTCCGTCGAAGTCATTAAAATCGAAGGCGAAAACATTACCGTTGACGGTAACCACCCTCTAGCCGGCGTGGATCTGACATTCGACATCGAAATCACCGGTCTGCGTGATGCAACGGAAGAAGAACTGGAACACGGCCATGCACACGGACAAGGTGGTCATCACCACTGATCGGCTTTCCGACATCCGATAAAAAAGGCGCTATATGCGCCTTTTTTTATGCCGATCGTTTTTTATTTTCCAAAACTGTTCCTAGCCATCCCGCCAGGTATTTTCTTCAGAATGCTTGCCTCTCAAAGGCGTGATCCACATCTCCCACAAAGAGGTAAAAATCATAATTGTCGATGCCACGGAATAACCAAAACCACCCACAATGACAAAATAGGCAAAGTTCGGGTTAACTTTCGTCAACCACCAGGAAGCGATATCAATGATTAAAAAGGCAAAAGGCGTAAAAATCAAAATCGCTTTGACCCAGCGTTTAACACCCACCGCCATCGAGAAAATCAAGCCGATAAAGAAGAAAATAAACGAGATACCGAACAAATGGATATGCGACACACGAGTCAGAGAGCTGACGGAAGCACCCTCGTCCACTTTGGCGATTTCTTTGATCACTTCATATTTTGTCACATTCGGCAAACTTGGAATATTTGCATGGCACATGGCGCATTTCGCATCGACAATTGGCTTAACCGTTGTCTGCCACTCCGCTTCGGAAGCGCCATTACGCGCCCATTTAATTAATACCAGATTCTCCTGAGGCGTTGCCTTGTCTTTCATCGAACCGTTCAGTTTGCTTTCCAGCTTTGACCCTTCCCGGTTCCCGTAATAACTGTAGACAATGTCGTCAACTGACAGGCCGAACTTGCCGTCTGCCATGCCGTGCGTCAGCATAATCTGAGCCCCGGCCATCAACAAGCCCAAACCGGCAACCAATAAATACCCTGTAAACAACGCCTTGATCGGCAGTGATAAACTGGGTAAATTTAACCAACTCCCTTCTTTCATATGTGTCTGTCCCTTCCCATAATATAGCCGCTAAATAGCGTTTTAAAAGTCTCCGGTTACTCACCGGCGAAACAATTTTGCCGACCTCATAAAGTCTGCCTATCGGGTCGACTAAAATTACTATATATAGTGAACCTTTTATATGTATTGGACAAATAAAAAAAGGTTTTGTCTTTGTATAAAAAAAATCGATGTTGGAAAAGTAAAACAGAACACAAAGAAAAACGCTGAGGGAGAAAAAGTAAAGCCTGAGTGCCGGAAACCGGGAAGTTTCCATAAAGAATCACTTATGACTTTCGGCAAACTATCTTCGATAACCTAAGGTTTTTCAATGAGATAATCTTCATAATCCAGTTTGCCGTTGTCGACGACAACCGGGATTGCCGTCAGACCGATTCCCGCCCGCCCAACACTCTCTCGATTCCCGGATACCAGCGGATGCCAATCGGGAAGCTTCTGGCCACGATAGATCATACGGTAGGCACAACTATCGGGAAGCCAGTCAAACTCAGCAACACGCGGCAAAGTCAGCTGTACGCATGTTGGAACATTCACAGAGCGGTTTGCATAATCGGTACAAGCCGCCGTTTTCGGGTCGGAATAAGGACAAACAACTCGGGTATAGACGATCTCATCGGTGTCTTCATCCTGCAGTTTGGTCAAACAACACAAACCGCAACCATCGCACAATGCTTCCCACTCCTGCTGATCCATCTCCTGCAGAGTTTTCTGTTCCCAGAAACGTTCGCTCAACCCCATTTAACCCTTCTCTCCCGAATGTTGTTTGTTCTTGTCCTGAATCAATAGCCAGGGTGTTTGCCAGTCTTGGATCGCCGCAATCGTCTCCGAGCGCAGAAAAGCCTGACCGCTCTTTGGGGCAAGCACCCACCTCCGTGCCACGCCTTTCCACTCAAAACACAAAGCGTAAGCGTGCAGATAACCACGATCCTGCTCTTTTGCCTGCAATGTCTGAGAATAACGGGGATCACCGAGAATTGGAGCAGAAAGACTTTTCATTGCCACTCTTAGCTGATGAGTTTTACCGGTCAGAGGTTTTAATAAAAACAACCTTAAACCTGGCACCACACTTTGACTGATAAAACGGGTCACCGCCGGATTCGTTCTCGTCGTTGCCAAACGATAACTACCTCTGCGAGCAGGCAGCATGTCGCCTTGAATCAATCCCTGTTTCTTCTTCGGTTTTTTGTCGGAAAGCGCCAGATAATATTTTTGTACCTGATGCTCGCTGAACATTCTCTGAAACTGCTGTGCCGCTTCAAGCGTTTTCGCCACAATCAACAGTCCGGATGTCATCTTATCCAGACGGTGTACCGGATACAGAGTCTCATAACCAAGCTGGCGCTTAAGAGACAACAATACGCTCTCGGATCCTTCTGCCTCAACCTGCATACTCAATCCGGCAGGCTTATCGACAATTAGAAAGTCCGTATTTTCTTCAACCACATCCACTGGCGCAACCTAAACCTGTAAAGAAATAAAAGCCTTTAAAAGCAAAAATTTATGAAAAAACCTGCGTAAGCAATTTATTCAAGAGCCATTGATTTCAAAGCTTCAAGCCGCGTATTTTATCCGTATTAAGGCCCTGTTTGCCAAAAAGCGCTATTTTTCGCAATGGAGGTTTTGCTTTAAATAATCGATAAAGCGTCGCGCACCCACCGACAGATAACGGTTTTGCGGATAGACCACGTAGCCATTCAAAGACTGCTGGCGAAAATCCGGAAACAACTCAAGCAAACGCCCCTCTTTTAATTCGGCAGCAACTAAAAACTCTGGCAAAAGCGCCAGGCCTTCCCCGCTCAAAACCATCTGTTTGACAAACTCGCCGTTATTAGAGCGGATGCGCCCGCTGACATTTACCTTGTGTGTTTTGCCATCGGTAGACTGCATCTGTAACCAGCCTTGATTTTCATAAATCAAAAAAGGCGACGCGGATAATTCTGCCAGAGTCGTTGGCGTACCGTGTTTTTCAATATAAGGCAAGCCGACGCATAAGCGGTGTTCAATCGAAACCATTTTACGAGCCTGCAAACGGTTTTCTTCCAATTCAGCAATTCGAAATGCCAGATCAAAGCCTTCTTCAATCAAGTCGACCTTGCGATCGGAAAAATCGATATCCACCTGCAATTGCGGATTTTCCGCGACAAAACGTTCAACCAATGGCAACAGAAACCCGATTCCAAAAGATAATGGCAGCGAAATTCGTAAACGACCGCACAAAGGTTGATCCTCTGCGGAAAACGTGCTTTGAAGATCGTTAAGCGCCTGCTCGACCAAAAGCGCCTTTTCATAGAAACGCCGCCCTTCCGGCGTAAGAGAAGATTTGCGAGTTGTCCGTTGTAACAATTTGGTTTGCAATCGTTTTTCCAGATCAGCCAATCGGCGGCTGACTGCCGATTTAGCAAGATTCAATTGTTCGGATGCCTTACTTAAACTGCCCGCTTCGACAATGCGGATAAAAACTCTGATCTCTTCCAACTGCGACATGAATTGTTCTCGTATTACGAACAAAGTTTTACTATAACCGATCTTTATCACCGTTTTATGAAAAGTTAAGCTATCTCTAAACGCAAACTGCACAAGCTCATTCTTTTTATTAGGAGTCACACACCATGACAACTCAAACACGCCAAATTCAGCAAATCAGCCGCGGAATCGCCGCTTCGGACGGCGCCGGTGTCCGCCTGACCAGACTTCTGGGGCACCCCCAATTCAAAACATTGGATCCTTTCTTAATGATGGATCATTTCGCATCTGATAATCCCGACGATTACATCGCCGGCTTTCCACCGCATCCACACCGTGGGTTCGAAACGGTGACCTACCTGCTTGCAGGCACAATGAAGCACCAGGATAATGTCGGTCACGAGGGCGTCCTCAAGGCCGGCGGGATTCAATGGATGACCGCAGGGCGAGGCATCATTCACTCGGAAATGCCACAGCAGGAAAACGGTCTTTTGAGCGGTTTCCAGCTATGGATTAACCTGCCTGCCGAATACAAAATGATTCCAGCAGCTTATCAAGAGTACGAACCGGAACAGATTCCGCTGGAAAAACGGCCAGCAGCCGAATTGAAACTGATCTGCGGAGAAACTTCCCTCGGAAACCGGGGCGCGGTCATCAACCGTTATGTCAACGCCCAGTTCTGGGATGTTCGACTTGATGCACAGCAGAGCTTTGTCGAGCCGGTCAGCGAGTCTGCGGCCTTGATGATTTACCTGGTTGAAGGTGAATTGAGCATTGGCAATACAACCCTGTATCCCGGCGATCTGGCCTCTCTTGATTCAGGAGAACAGGTACAAGCCACTGCGACTGGCGGCGCAAGCCGTTTTCTATGGATCAGCGGGGAACCGATCGGCGAGCCCGTTGCCCAGGCAGGCCCGTTTGTGATGAACACTCAGCAGGAACTTCGACAAGCCTTCAGCGACTTCAAAGCCGGTCGCTTTTAATCCTCCCTTGTAATCAACGGCGCCGGAATATCCGACAAACCACACTTCCGGCGCCTTAACCAAACTTCCATAAAACAGCCACAAAACCGTAAAAAGCATGCAACGTTTACTTTTTAGAATCAAGCCATTAATGCTCTCTCTTTATTTGATTCGCCAGAAGGAACCATCATGCGCTACCGTTATCTTGCCATAGGCACCCTTTCCGCAGCTCTCGCTCTTTTGTCCGGCTGCAACGACGACGACAATATTTTATCGTCGGATCAACCGTTCGATCTGACCATTCTGCATATGAACGATCACCATTCGCACCTGGAAGCCGACAGTCTGAACCTGACCATCGGCAGCGATGACGTTGAATTTGCCACCGGCGGTTTCCCAAGAGTGGTTTCCGCTTTCAAACATTTTGAAAGCAATGCCACGAATGTCCTCAAGCTGCACGCAGGGGATGCGATCACCGGCACCTTGTATTACACCCTGTTTAAAGGGGAAGCCGATGCAGCCATGATGAATCAGATCTGCTTCGACGCCTTTGCGCTTGGAAACCATGAATTCGATTCTTCCGATGAAGGATTGAAAACCTTTCTAGACTATTTAAACCCTGAAACCAATGCCGTCTGTCCGCAAACCCCGGTACTGGCAGCCAATGTTCAACCCGCATTGGGCACCCCCCTTTACGCCGATGCCGAACACGCTTACCTGCAACCGTACACCATCAAAAATTACAATGGTCAGAAAATCGGTATCGTCGGAATCGACATCAAAAGCAAAACGCAGAACTCTTCAAGCCCGCTGGATACGACCCTGTTTCTGGATGAAATCACCAGCGCTCAGAATGCAATCAATGACCTGCAATCTGAAGGCGTCAATAAAATCGTCCTCCTGACCCACTATCAATATGCCAACGACCAGCAGATGGCGACCAAACTGGACGGTGTGGACGTTATTGTCGGCGGGGATTCTCACACCCTGCTGGGTGATTTCAGTGATTACGGTTTGAACAGCTCAGGCGATTACCCGACCAAAACCACCGATAAGTCCGGAAACCCGGTCTGTATTGTTCAAGCCTGGCAATACGCTCAGATCGTCGGTGAACTGAATGTCTCCTTTGACGCAGACGGTATCGTCACATCCTGCGACGGAACGCCACATCTTCTGGTCGAGCCGACTCAGGTGAACGGCGAAGACGCAACCACCGAACAGAAAGACGAAATCAAAGCGGTTGTTGCCAACATGAAAAACCTGGCTTACACCGAAGCCGACAGTGCGACACAGCAGGTGCTGCAATCCTACCAGGATCAGAAAACTCAACTTGGCCAGCAGAAAATCGGCGAAGCTTCCGCAGACCTGTGTCTGGAGCGTATTCCCGGTCAGGGACGCAGCAGCTTGTGTAGCGCCGATGACACAAAACCCCACGGTGGCGATATCCAGATGCTGGTCGCTCACGCCTTCCGCAATATGGCTTTGAGAGCGGATATCTCAATTCAAAATGCCGGCGGCGTGCGCATCGATGTTCCGCAAGGCGATATCAGTATTGAAACCGCCTATACACTGCTACCGTTTGCCAACACTCTGGTCGAACTCAACATGACCGGTACCCAAATCAAACAGGTACTGGAAGAAGCCGTCGACTTCGCTATTGCGCCGGACGGTTCAACAGGAGCCTACCCGTATGCCGCCGGCTTGCGCTGGGACATGGATCTGAGCCAGCCTTTCGGAAGCCGTTTGAGCAATCTTCAATTCAAGGGACGTGAAGACGCCAACTGGAGCGCGTTCGATCTGCAAAAACAGTACGTAGTTGTTACCAATAACTATACCGGCGGCGGGAAAGACGGTTATCTGACTTTTGCCGACATCCAAGGTGATGATTATGTCGATACCTATCTGGATTACGCACAATCGTTTGCCGATTACGTTACCGCTGAGGCCGAAAAAGGCAATAGCATCGACAAACTGCCATATTCAGAATATTCGACTCAAAATTTCACCGATGAAAACGGACAGCTGTTCCCAACCAAGGCGCCTTGATAAAACACTTTAAGTTCACCTCGCCTTTCACAATCAAGCCGGGTTCCGCCCCGGCTTTTTTCTTTTCGGAAATCGCACGAAGCTTTTGCATCCATCCCGACAAGCGGGTAAATTAAAGACTTGACGACGTCTACCTTCGGCAGATTTCTTTTACTATCATGCCTGTCCGTTTGCCACTTGCCAGCGGCCGTGCATTTATCGTTCAACTTGCTTTTATGTCGGAATTCCAGACCAAAATCCTGTCCAGCATCAACAACATCGCATCCGAAGAATGGGATCGCCTGCATGCCAGCGATTATCCCTTCATTCAACATGCTTTTTTAAAAGCGCTGGAAGACAATCACTGTACCGGCGCCCACTTCGGCTGGATACCGAAACACCTGCTTTTGTACCAAAAAGCGCAACTGGTGGCAGCCATGCCGTTATACGAAAAACACAATAATTACGGAGAATTTGTTTTCGATCATGCCTGGTCTCAGGCTTGGGAGCAATTCCAGACGCCCTACTATCCAAAACTGGTCAGCGCCATTCCCTACACCCCGGCAACCGGCCCACGACTGCTGGTGACTTCCGAAGTCGATCCGGCTCAACGCCAACAGCTGCGCAATCGACTTTGGCAGGCGGCGCTGACCTATTGCAGACAGAACCACTACAGCGGCTTTCATCTGCTTTTTTCCGAGGAACAACACGAAAGAAAGCACTTTACTCCGACGTTTCAACGCCACGATATTCAATATCAATGGCTCAATCAGGGATACCGCCGTTTTGAAGACTTCCTCTCCAGTCTGGCACCGAAAAAACGCAAAAACATCCAACGGGAACGCAAGGCCATCGCCCAGAGCGATCTTAGTATAAAACGCTTAAATGGCCATCAGGCAACTCGAGAAGACTGGCGGGCTTTCAGTGTTTTCTATGAAAAGACTTTTGTCGACAAATGGAGTACGCCAACACTGAATTTCGGTTTCTTCGAACAGATTGGACGCAGCATGCCGGATGCTGTTCTGCTGGTATTAGCTTACGAAAACGGACGTTGCATCGCCGGTTCGCTAATGCTGCATTCGAAGCACACATTGTATGGGCGGCACTGGGGTGCTTCGGAAGAACGAAAATTTCTCCACTTCGAAGCCTGTTTCTATCAAGGGATCGAATATGCCATAGAACAGGGCATACAGCGTTTCGAACCGGGAGCCGGGGGCGAACATAAGATCGCCCGTGGCTTTATTCCGGTCACAACCCTATCCGCGCATGAACTTGCCCCGCATCCGCTGGAGCCAGCCATTGCACGCTTTTGTCAGCAGGAAGCCGAACTGGTTGCAAAAGATCTCGAATACCTGTGGGAACACAGCCCCTACAAAGACAACCGGCAACTGCGAAAAATGGCCGAGGATTCATACTATAGTCATAGCTATGAGCCGGATTCGCCGTTAAACTCTCTTTAATCCATTCGATCAATCCATTTCCCGGAACAGACCTCACCTACTATGCAATCATCCGATATTTCCATACCGCCCATACAACGTAAACACTTTCTGCACTTCCTGACTTTTCTTATCGCCGCAACCTTCTCCGGTATCCTGTCATTTTCCGCACAGGCTTCTAATTATCCGGCCGCATGCGACACGGTGTCATCGCATGGACTGCCCGATTTTTCCCAATGCGCTCTGCACTGGTCCCGCGAACTGACACTTACGGCAAAACAACAGATTGACCTGCAAAAAACCGATACTATTTTTCTGCAGGAAAATGCCAAAATCACCAATCGAATCAAGGAATTGGAGACTCAACTCCAGAACCAGTGGCGCCAAGATGCCGCCGATGCTCTTATCAGCCAAACCGGAAATACTCTGTCACAGAATCAACACAAACTGTTTCAGGTAAAATTGCGAAATCTGGAGCAGGTCAAAAAACTGCTGTCGCCGCAACAATACCGTTTACTGCTGCGCCTGATGCAGAAAGAAGATTAAACGACTAAGCTCCCGGGAAACAATGCCGAAAAAGTCCGGCAAAGCGGTGATCCCGAAATGTCCCGCGCGTTATTTCATCCTCAGCAGAATCCGGTTGTAAAAAGCCAGAGAGAGAATGATCAACGCAACGCCGATAATCAGATACAAGGCATACAGCATCTGCGCCGGATCGTGCAGAGCAACTTTGAAAACTACCATCAAAGCTTCGATCGACAAGGCGATGATAATCGCCGTCAAAAATTTAGTCAGCAATTTTGCATCGTCTTTTTTGTCCGAATAGGCTTTAAAAATCACCTCTCTTTCCAACAGGGTTTTCGCAAGATCGAAAATCGCCAACCCCATCGTCAGGGCAATAATAGGTTTAAAAACACTTTCCAAAGAATATTCCGTCGGATTCATTAACTGCAGAACATAATCGTAAAACGCATATCCGATGGACATAATAGAAAAAAACATCAGCGAAACGCCGATCAGAAAATAGAAAAATTTGGTTACCCGGTTAAACGCCTCGTGACGCTCCAACAGGCCGAAACGCATCAGTAACGAAACCAGATTGAAATCGAAAAAATAAAAATAATCTTCGCAAAACAGCATTACGGTTACGCAGGATTCGCCGGTCGCCGAGCTGATGTAAGGCGCACTGATCGAAACGTTATGCTCTTTTTCCTCCAGCTTGGAAACCAGATAATCGCGACTTTTACCGATGACGCTCTTTTTGCGTTTATGGTGGAATATGTTTGCCGAAATCTGCTGAAACTGTTTATCGGTGATGTAAATCAGTTCCAGACTCGGCAAGATGTTGTAAAACTGCTGAACTTTGATTTCATCGACACTTACGTACTGGCCGTTGTTACGGATCGTTTCAATCAAAAATTTTTCAATGTCGCCCTTATTGAGCTCGTAAAGCTCTATATATTCTTTCATTTTTTGCCTCCTTGTCGGTTTTCATCCTCCAAATGAATCACCTGACTTTTATAAGCAAATTCTTATCCAGATAGCTGGAACGGCCTTATACAGCATAGACTTTGATCTATCAACTGTATCAAGGAAAAGCAATATCGAAATAAAACAGCGCAGAATGCACCAAAAAAGAAACAAAAGGACGACGATTGCCGATCGTGCAAACCTTCCGACAACGCCGGAATTACCCGCTATCGAAAATTTGCTAAACCGGTATCGCCCTCAGCAGAGTCCGAGACTGAGTCCGCTAACGGTCGGACCATTTGAAAAAGTAAGCTCCCAAAGCAATAAAAACCACCGTCATCAAAACCAGCACCGATAACGGCTGCAACAGCTGACAAAGACTTATCCTTTGCTGCGAGTCAGCATCCCGACACCGAGAAGAACCAGCAGTAATCCCGCCAGATGGTACGGAGTAAAGGGTTCATGCAATAACCAGACCGCCATGCCCATTGTCATCACCGGCCCCAGGGAACCGATAATTCCCGTGTGTGCGGGGCCGATTCGATGAATCGCTTCAGCAATCATGTAACTCGGCACTACGGTGCTGAATACAGCCAGCATGACCAACCAGAACCAGGCGACAGCCGATACCTCAAGCTGGTCAAAATCGTGGAACAGACTGAAGTACAACAACACAAACAGACTGGAAATCGACATGGCCAAACTGGTAAACACCTGACTGCCGACTTTCGAAATCACCTGTTTGCCGAACAACACATAAAACGAGAAACTTAACGCTGCCAAAAACACCATCGTCGTACCCAAAAAAGTTTCCTCACCGGAAAAATTCAGTTCCTCGACAAATACCAGCATCAATCCGGAGTAAGTCAGAACAAGCGACCAGATGAGGCCTCGGGTCAGCGGAGTCTTAAAGAACAGCGCCCCCAGAAAAGCGACCATAATCGGATAGGTAAACAACGTCAGTCGTTCCAGCTGGGCACTGATCATTTCCAAGCCTTTCAGATCGAGCCATGACGACAGGAAATACCCGATAAAGCCAAGAAAAGCGATCATCGGCAAATGATTCCGGTATCGCCGATCTGTACTGTTGAACTGCAGCCAGAAGAAAATTCCCAAATAAATCGGTAGAGAAATTGCCATGCGAAGTGTAATGACCGAATCCGTGTTCAACCCTTCGGCATAAAGAAACTTAATGAAAATGGATTTCAGAGAAAACAGCGCCGTGCCGAAAACTGCCAGTAAAAAACCAACCGTTTGCGGATTAAGATTTTTGTTCACGGACAGCTCCGGCTCTTTGAAGGCGAAGCGGAAAGTTTGCCAAAAACGCCACCGTTGAAAGGCAACGCCGCCTTTCTGCTATGTTATCCATGCGATGCAATGCCTTTTAAAACTCTTCCAGCCGGTCGGCCAGTTTTTCCAATGCCTTGGCGGCACAAACTTCATCTTTTTCACCACCCGGAGCGCCGCTGACGCCAAGCGCGCCGATTCGAATTCCATTGCTGACAATCGGAACCGCCCCGATCAGAATCAAAACGCCATCAACATGATTCAACTCCGGCCGGATATCACCGCGTAACTCACGAAACTGCCCGGATTTTAAACCGGACATCACGGTTGCATTCGCCTTTTCTTCCGCAATCTGCATTGTAAAGCGTGACGCATAATCATCGCGCAGAAGCGCTCGGCGGTTTCCGTGGCGATCGACCACGACCGCACTCACGGAATAACCATCTTCCCGGCAGGCATAAACGGCTTCACTGGCCAGATCCCGTGCCAGCTCCATGCCGATATTTTTCTCTTCGACCACATCTGCTGCAAACAGTTTAAAACTGACAAACATAAATGCAGACAAAACCGCATATTTTGAGGCTTTTTTCCAATGTTTCAGCATCGTTTCACTCCTGTACTATTTGAATTTTTCAGTAACAAACTAAAATTCGGCACCAGCGCCGCCGATATCCATTAATGCCATTGTGGCTTTCCATCTTAACGTCAATTCTCTTCAGCGAGAAGGCGTTATTTTCCGCATTATCTCCCGGCTTATTCATTCCTCCAATGCCGCGAAACCCTCTGGCGTTTTCCGGGGACTTTGCGGTATGCTAATAATCAGCATCGGAGAACAGCAGTCCCGAACGTCGCTCCCCCGACACCGACCTGCCGCAATTGTCAAACGCTCTCACCCCAACACGGATTTCTATGAATTTTTTAACATTTATTACGCTTCTGCTTATTTATCAGTTGATCGGCGAATGGAGCGTCATTCAATGGCAACTGGCCGTCCCCGGCCCGGTTATCGGCATGATTCTGCTACTGCTAACGCTTGTGATAAAGGGTTCTCTAGCCAAGGAAATGCACTTTCACGCTCACCCCTTTCTGGCTCATTTTTCTCTGATGTTTATCCCGGCAGGTGTTGGCGTTATGGTGCATTGGCCAAGACTCCAGGCGGAATGGTCTGCAATTCTCGTGGCCTTGCTGATCAGTACCCTGCTCGGCCTGCTGATCACAGGGGGGCTCATGTTGCTTCTGATGCGCCTGTTTTCCCGCCGTAACAATGAGGATTTACACGGATGAATGCTCATTCGCCTTTTTGGGTCTACTTATCCGCCAGCCCGCTTTTCGGTTTAACTCTGACACTGGTGTGTTACTTACTGGCACTGCGTGTCTATCAGTCCGCTCGCTACAATCCGCTTCTTAACCCGGTTCCTCTGGCAATTCTGATGATTATCGCCGTCTTATGGCTCCTGCAGATCCCTTATAAAGACTATTTTTCCGGAGCGCAGTTCATTCATTTTCTGCTTGGGCCAGCCACCGTTGCTCTAGCCGTTCCCCTGTACTTTCAGCTTAATGCCTTAAAAACCGTTTGGTTACCGTTAATCGTCGCCATGACGATCGGTATCAGTTTTTCCGGGCTCAGTGCCTATTTCATCGCTCAATGGATGGGCGCCAGCGAACAAACGCAATTATCCATGATTCCGAAATCCGTAACGGCTCCAATTGCCATGAGCATCAGCGAAAATTTAGGTGGTTTGCCAAGTCTGACCGCTGTTTTTGTGGTTATCACCGGAGTAATCGGTGCGGTGTTCGGCACCTGGCTGCTGCGCCGATTCCGCATCCACAATGCCACGGTTCAAGGCGTAGCAATGGGAGCAACCGCTCACGGACTTGGAACCGCAAGAGCCTTTCAGGTAAGTCCACAGATGGGAGCTTTCGCCGGTCTTGCCATGGCACTGGCAGCATCTGTTTCGGCATTTATCCTGCCTTGGGTGCTGGAATGGGTTCGTTAACAACCGCCGACAAGTCCAGCACGGCTGCAAACCTCGAAAGTACAACGAATATTCACCGCCGCCTATGCTAAGATAAATTTGAAAAACGGCGAAATCGAAAGTGCGCCAACAACCGCCTGTTCTATATAAAGATTGCACATCCGCAGATTTGACCTCTTGCCCCTGAAAACGCCTTGCGATTTCAGACCACTCTGACGTTCCATACCGGGAGTTGCCATGCCACGATTGCAGCCAAGCGCGCATTTACAGCACATCAAAGCGATTTTGCTGGATCTCAGCGGCGTCTTGCACGAAGGGAAAAAACGTCTCGAAGGAGCTGTGGAAACCGTGCAATGGCTGAGAGAACGCAATTATATACTGCGTTTTGTCACCAATACCGCAACCCAGTCCAGCACACAGATCCATCGAAAACTCCATGACATGGGATTCGAGCTGGACAGTGCAGAACTTTTTACGGCTCCACAGGCGGCAAGACAGTACCTGATCAAACATCATCTCAAACCCTTTCTGATCCTGCATCCTAATCTGCTGGAAGAGTTTTCCGACCTGCAGAACGATCATCCGGACAGTGTTCTTCTCGGAGATGCACAGGATCATCTTAACTATTGGAACCTGAATCGGGCTTTTCAGCTGATTGAGCAAGGCGCTCCTCTGATCGGCATAGGCAAAAATAAATACTTTATGAGCGACGACGGTTTGCAGCTTGATTCAGGAGCCTTTATCCAGGCTCTGGAATGGGCTTCGGGTTGCTCGGCGGTGATTATGGGCAAGCCTGACCAACATTTTTTTGCCGAAGTGGTTGCCTCGACCGGGTTTGCAGCCAATCAGTGCCTGATGGTGGGAGATGATGTCATCAGCGATGTATGCGGTGCAATCGCGGCAGGAATCGTAGCCTGTCAGGTGCAAACCGGAAAATTCAAAAGCGACGACCTGAAATATCTACCGGATGAAGCTCACTTGATTGCGTCCATTCAAACATTGCCCGAACTGCTCGCCCCCTGATCTGCATTTGATTTTTAGGACTCCGGCTTTTTTCAGACCGATCAGACGAGAGCCTTTTCGGTAACCAGACGGTTTCTTCCGCTGTTTTTAGCCTTATAGAGTGCATCGTCGGCACGCTTGATAAACCCTTCGGTCTCTTCCCCTCGACGGTAACAGGCGACACCGAAAGAGGCCGTCACCTGTTTCAGAGTCTGCTCTGATCCTTTACGTTTAAGTTGGGCCGATTCTATGGCATGTCGCTTGTTCTCCGCCAAATCCACAGCCCTGTCAAAAGCCGTATCCGGCAGCAGAATGACAAACTCCTCCCCGCCGTAACGGCAAGTCACCTGACCGTCAAGCGCATCTCTTTTCAGCAAACCGGCAAAATACCTCAGAATACTATCTCCAATCAGATGGCCATAGGTATCGTTAAACTGCTTGAAATGATCGATGTCGCAAAGAATCAAACTGGGCGGACATGTCACTTCCCCGAGTTCATAAGATTTAATGCTCTCTTTCCAAAGCCAGATTGAACGCCTTGCGGCTGCCCGATTTCGGTCAATTCATCTTTCAGAACTTCAGCTCGCGCATCGACCAGTTTCTTCCTTAACTCACTGATTTCATGGTAATTCGACGCCATTTCCTCTCTGAAGCTGTCACTCAATGCCTGCACTGACGAAGCGCGACTGCGAACCTGATCGGCGATTTCCCTAACTTCTTCCTGAGGTAACTGATGACTTAAACGCTCACTGCAGCTCTGCAGATCACTGGTCTGGAGGTCCAGTTTGTGCGACCAGGATTCCATTCTTTTCGCCATCAGATTCAAGAGCCGTTTCAATGCCTGATCGAACCCTATCGGATCTTTCAGATCGTCACTTTCAAAATATGTTTGGTACAGACGCCTTCCAAGACGATCGGAATAACCGTAAGGATCGCTGACAACGGCATCCATTTCTTGACGAAACTGCGGATTATCTCCTTTGAAATACTGGTACCAGATATAGTAATTCAACGGGATGGGGTTAATTTCCTGCTCCCGAAAAACCTCTTCGATGCGGCGGAAGATTTTTAATGCTTTTTCAAAAGGATCCTGAATATCCAATAAGGTGACGGTATTCGACATGTTTTTGCGTCTTATCAGTTAAGTCTTATCAGTTAAAATAATAGAAAACGGAACGGGTCACTCCGGGAAAAAAAGGAATAAAGGTTCTGTTCACTATAACGGCAGGAAATGAAAAAACTGCGAAATTGACACACAAAAAACGGCGATGCCGTTCAATCCGTCTTATCCAGAGGACGAACTCCCTTAATCAACAACCACAGGCAGAAAGCACTTTCCGCCAGCAGCGGAATCAGATAAAAGGGTTCGATCAGCGAAAGACTTTCGGGAAATAAAAACCGCACACAGCTTCCACTGAAATAAACCAACGCGGCGGCAATCAGGCCATATCCCAGAAATGCAGGAAAATAGCGCGCTTTGACAAGCAGATACCCGATAATGAGATTGGAAACGGCAAAGAAAACCAGTCCCAAATCATAACCATAGCGATGCAAATCCAAAAACAGTAAGGCCAGAGCATTCAACTGCGCCGGGCCCAGTGTTTCGATATAGACAACGCCCTGCAAAATCAATGCCGCCGCCGCATAATTCAGCAGATTCATTCCTAAAATCGAGGCCTGCAATAAACGAAAAACCATCGCCACCAACAACAAAGTCCGGCTGACCGGTTTCAAAAGGACAAACAGCAAAACCGCCAAAGCCACATCGCACAGCACCATAATCATGTCCGCGGCGAATCCCAACTTGAACAGTGAAACCGACTCCGTAAGATTCGCAGCCGTTACGGCAGGGTTGCTAAAATCGATCAGACTGGAGCGGATAAACACTTCACTGCTGATACCGAAAAGAATAATGATCAAATACAGAAAACCGGCAAATCTTGCCAGATATCGAGAAGGAAACTCGCTCATATGGGTATTTGTCATCCTCTTCAGACTCCACAGATCGTTATGTCAAAAGTTTTTTCCTGGCGTAGGCGCAGAACGCTCAAACGGGAAGTCGGCTTCTGAAATCCCCACGCCTCCAACGCCACAGATACAGTAATACCAAAGCGCCGACATTCGGAAACCATATCCAGGGGTTACTCCAAGGAATTCCGTCAAAATAGACATCAGACACCGGCCAGAAAATCTGCGTCGGAAAAAATTCAGCCGTATGAAACGGCATGTCCAACAAAATATGAAACGGCCAGGCCAGCATGACAAAAGCAATATCTTTGCGCCACAGAAAAACGGCGCCTATGGCGATAAAAGCAATCACCCAACTGTGAAAAATTGTGTAATTGGTAACGACCCAATCGGGAATATCAGCAGGATCCGGACGCTCGAAACCATTAATTGCTATATGACTGGGAAGCCATAACCCTAGAGAAAACAGATCCGGCAGAGCGCCGAAAAACATCGCCAGCAGAAACATGCCGCGTTTACCGAAGAGTCCGGCACCCCATAATGTATGGCTCAACGTATCCATTTACCACTCCGTTCAAAGCCGAAAACTGACTGCCGATTCATCCTCCGCAAAGCGCATTGGCAGCCAAACGATAATCTTTTACATTAGTTAACCTTATGCGAAGCCTGATTGGAAGACATCGGAACGTTTTTTTACACAATCGGCACAGGCTTCGAAGATCGAACCAAGGCGCTCTGTTCCAAAAGTTATTTCAAAACCGGCCCACAGCCCCCTGATAACGCTCGGAACAAACAACCAGCAATGATCAATCAGATAATAAATCAAAGATCGGAAAAAACGGGCGGCATGCATTTAGGGTTGCCCGGACTAGAAATGGGCCGACCTAACAGCACACAATGATTTGCCGATTCATTCGCCAGATTGTTTGGCATGCTTTAACTCAAACCCTTTCAGAATCACAAAAGCGACCAATACAAAAATGAATACGACCAAATACATCCAGGCAAGGCTTTGCAGCGTTTCGATAATGGTTCGATAAACCTCCAATGTCCAGCGTTCGGCATTCAGAATCAGAACCTGTACATCCTTATGCGGCGCACTGATATAACGTTCCAACTGATAAATTCTAACGCCGCCGGAAATACCGACGACAAAAGCCGCAAATTTGATGTATCTCGGCCAGACATGGCTGATCGGATCTTGAATAATGCGTTCAAAAATCGCCACCATAGGCTTTTCAAAGCTGCGGACGACAGCATAAGACACCGCTGCGGCGAGAAAAAATGTCACCAGTAACAATGTAAAAAACATACAAACACCTCCAAATTGTCTTTGTTTTTATCTAATTTTCCGGCAACAACGAAAAATGTTCTACTTCACTTCAAGTGCCAAACTTAAAACATTAAAGGTTACCGTTCAAAAATCTTTCACGCTCAACGGCAGGAAACCGTTCGATGGCATAGCGTAGCGTCGTTCTCGGCAATGAAGCATAATGCTTCGTCAAAAAAGCCTTTTCAAGCGAAAGATCCCGTTTACCGATCTCCCTCAACATCCAGCCGACGGCCTTGCGTATCAACGCCTGATTATCTCCCAGCAAACTCTGACCAATCCTCAGAGCATCCTCGAAATCATCGTGTTTAATAAAATAAAAGCAAGCAATAACCGCAATCCTGCGCTCCCACATATTGTCTGATCGAGCCAGTTCATAAAGCGGAGCCCGGTTCTTGTCCTGCAGATGGGCTCCGACAAGATATTGCGCCGAACTGTCCACTAAATCCCAATTATTCACCCGGTCACTTGAGCGCAGATATAACTCGTATATGGCGGATTTTCCCGCACAGTCGGCTCTCTTAAACTGTTCAACCAGAAGTAGCAGTGCAAACAGCCGCACTTCGTGAAACGACGATTGCAGCAAGCATTCAACCTCGGACAGTTCAAGCTCAACGCAGGCCCGCACCCGTTTCCTCAGAAGCGGTACACGAATTCCCAAAAAATGATCACCCTCTCCGTATTCTCCCCGACCGGCCTTGAAATAGCGCCGCGAATGACCGGCAATCGTTTCGTCGCCCAACTGTTCAAGTTCTTGAATGATTTCGTATGCATCCATCGGTTCAGCTCAAATCCGTTATCGAAATACTGCGTACATCTTAAGAAACAACATACCGCATGGCGGCGAATCCGCCAATCAAAAAAAAACGCTTTTCGACTCGGATCGACTAACACGGTTTGCATCAAGACCGGCTCTGGTATTAAATAGCCGAAAACACCCCACTCCGGAGTCCATCGTGTCGTGCCCCGTTCTGTACAGTTACCCTCTTTCCGGCAATGCCTATAAAATCCGTCTGCTGTTGTCCATGCTTGATGTGGAGTACCGCTTGGTCAATATCGACCTGATTGAAGGAGAGCAGTTAGAGGAAGCCTTCCTGAAACTTAACCCGCGGGCACAAGTTCCGGTTCTGCAAGACGGAGAAACCGTCATCTGGGATTCAATGGCCATTTTGTTTTATCTGGCAAAACAATACGGGAACGGCGAATGGTTTCCGGACGACGTCTCCGAAGCCACGCAAGTCATGCAATGGCTCGCGGTCTCGGAAAATGAACTACTGTATGGGCTGGCACGCGCACGCGCCACTCTGTTACTGAAACGCCCCTTTGATTTGAAGCAGTGCCAGGCGGAAGGCAAAAACGGTCTCTCCCTCTTGGAAAAGCGCCTGCAAACATGTGCATGGCTCGTCGGCAGTCGGCCGACCCTTGCCGATATCGCCTGCTATCCCTATGTTTTCATGGCTCCGGCTGGAGAAATCAGCCTGGATGACTATCCGCACGTTCGCGGCTGGCTGGAAAATATCTCGAAACTACCGGGTTGGCTTCCGATGAACGCTTGATTCCATCGACGGCAGACAATTTTCAGACAACAACAGATCACAAACCGATTTTTGCTCTCTGCACCGCCGCCTCAATGGCGGCTTTTGCCTGCGGGCTGTTTTTCCAGCAGGAACTTCTCAGCATCGACGCCACGGTTTCCAGTATTTCCTGAGTGCCTGACTGTGCCAATCGTTCGAAAGAATCAATGCCAATCTCCTCCAAACGTTGAATCACGGTCATCCCGACGCCTTTAAGCTCCAAAAGCGCCGCTTTTTCCTGCGCACTAAATGCCAAACTCTGCTCCTTATGCAAACGCAAATTGTCTCTGAAACTTACTTTAATCGGACGATGTTAATTTCAGGCCTATTATACCGATCACGATCAACGCCATACTGACCACCCGTACCGTATTCACCGGCTCCGAAAACAAGACGATTCCCAAAATCACCGTGCCGACAACCCCAATGCCGACCCAGACGGCATAGGCAGTTCCGACCGGAAGATACTTCATCACCCAGCCCAACAGAACCACACTTAATACCATCGCAATGACGGTAAAGACACTCGGCCAGAGTTTGCTGAAGCTATCCGTGTATTTCAAACCGATTGCCCAGGCAACCTCAAGCAACCCCGCCAAAAACAAAACCATCCATGTCATCTATCATGCCCGCCATTTTAAAAGATCAAAGATACCGAAAACCCGCAGAAAGATAAACCGATTCAAGCCGCCATTGGAAGCAACTCCGACGAGCAGTCGATTTAAGCAATGCGCTGAAAAAATATTAATTATAAATAAATATTTTTTATTTATATGAATTTTAAAGTGCTGTAACTTCGAGAACCGTGCTTTGCAAAACGACCATAGGCAACACCAGCCGATTTCCGGTTGATTTTCGATTGCTTTTCGATCGATATTAACCCAATCCTCAACATGGCAATCAGCTTCAACCTCTCGGCACAATACTTTGCAACTATGTTAAGATGCGGAACTTTCCCTCGATTCAACAATCCAGAAAAGGAAGACGAATGTCTGAAAAATACACTTCCGCTGCGGAAATCGTCAGCTACAGCTTAGGGCGTCAAATGGGTGATCAATTTGCCGCCGATCCATTCGATGGCATGAATCCTCAGGCGATTGCCGAAGGCATTATCGATACTCTGTCAGGCAAGCCTAGCCCGATCGAACAGGAACAACTGCAGCAGGCGTTTCAGGAAATCAACGATATCATGCAGGCAAAGGCCGCAGAAAAAGCACAGAAAGCCGCTGAAGAAGGCGAAACGTTTCTAGCTCAAAATGCCGAAAAAGACGGCATTTTCGTTACCGAATCCGGTCTGCAGTATGAAATTCTCGTTGAAGGTAACGGCGAGAAACCAACGGCAGAATCGGTGGTTTCCACTCACTATCACGGCACTCTGATCGACGGTACGGTTTTTGACAGCTCCGTCGAGCGCGGACAACCCGCCCAATTCCCCGTCAACCGTGTCATTGCAGGTTGGACCGAAGCGCTGCAAATGATGCCGACCGGCTCCAAATGGAAACTGTATATTCCCCACAATCTGGCTTATGGCCCTCAAGGTTCCGGTGGAAGCATTGCCCCTTATTCGGCCTTGATTTTCGAAGTCGAACTGTTGGAAATTGTCAGTTAAACACACTCACATCCCCAACCCCTTTATAAGGCCGCCAAACAGCGGCCTTCACTTTGCGGTCACCGGCATTCAAATGACCGCAAAGAATCCCTTATCACTCATAACTTTCTGTTCCCTTTAACGTTCGAGAAAAAACGATGCAAGAAATCAAATTTCCGTTTCTGGAGCATATCGGTGCCAAACTCAAAACCTTTGAAAAAGGTTCGGCCGAAGTAGAACTCCACGTTCAACCCTATCACCTGCAACATTTGGGCTTTGTTCACGGCGGTGTCATTTCCACTTTAATGGACAATACCGGCTGGTACGCTGCGGTTTCCGCATTAGATGAAGGCTATACCTCCGTCACGATGGAAATCAAAATCAATTATCTGAAACCGGCCTCCGGCAAACATCTGTGCGCTTGCGCAGAAGTCAAAAGACAAGGGCGAAAAGTCTCTTTTGTCACTATCGAACTGCACGACGAAGGCAAACTGGTTGCTTACGCAACCGGAACCTATGCCATTCTTGCAGCAGAAAACAACGGATAACCGTCGGTCGTAGATCGGTCGTTGAGTAGCTATTTATTTTTAGTAAATGCCATAAGTATCAAAGCAATAACAAACATACCTAAAATCAATATCAGCGAAAAATCAAATCCCATACCCAACCTCCCGGTACTTAAAAACGATTTGCCCGGCCTTCCTGATCTGCTTAAACTTCCTCGGAAATTCCGGCAGACAATATGTCGGCGACACGGCTGCGCAATTTGGGAAGCAGCTCCGCTTCGAACCACGGATTTCTCTTCAACAAAGATTATTCCTGGGGCTCGGATGCGGCAACGGAACCTTCTCCGGCCAGAAATCCTGCCACCGGCGAACCCGTTCGGTTAGAGATGCCCCGGTTTTCCCAAAATGATACTCCTGTGCATAACGGCCTATCACCAGAGTCATTTCCAGCCGGTTCATCGGTTGTAACAGCTTCTCACGCCAGGCCGGCGCACATTCCGGCCGTGGCGGCAAATCCCCATTTTTTCCGGTTCCGGGATAGCAGAACCCCATCGGTAAAATGGCAATGGATTGCGGATCGTAAAACACCGAAGACGAGATGCCCATCCAATGTCGCAAACGTTCACCGCTGGCATCGTCAAACGGAATCCCGGAAATCTGAACCTTGCGTCCGGGAGCTTGACCTGCAATCAAAATTCTGGCATCCGGCCGGTATTGCAAAACCGGCCGTGGTGCTTGCGGCAGAACGGCCTCGCAAATCCGACAACGGCGAATTTCTTCCAGTAATGCATCGCTGTTCATCACTATCTCTTTGCCAGCCAGCGATCAAGCTGATTGGCGAATGCCTGCCGGTCTTTCTGGCTGAACGCGTCCGGCCCGCCGGTCTGAACACCGCTTGAACGCAGAGATTCCATGAAATCGCGCATATTCAACCGTGAGCGGATATTGCTTTGCGTATAAAGTTCGCCGCGCGGACTTAAGGCTATCGCTCCTTTGGCAATTACTTCCGAAGCCAGCGGAATATCTGCCGTGATAACCAGATCCCCCGGGTGACATTTATCAAGAATCCAGTTATCGGCAATATCAAATCCCGCTTCCACCTGGCGAAACTGCACCCATTTCAAAACCGGAATATGCATTGCATGATTGGCAACCAGCGTCAAGGAAATCTGGCTGCGATTAGCCGCCTTAAACAAAATTTCTTTAATCACAACCGGACAAGCGTCGGCATCCACCCATATCTGCTTCATCTACTTCCTATATTTCTTTATTGTGATTACTGTGATTACTGCGACAATTTCCCGACAAGACGGTAAATCAGACCAGAGTCCATACCAAGGTACAACCGTCCAAACTCATCCGCCGCCAGACTGCGAACTCTCTGCTGCAAATCAACCAGATAGCGCTGCTCACTGTGCGCATACCCTTTTTCATCCACCTCAATCCGGTTAAGATGACGCAACTTCAAGGCGCCGGTCAGTAAGCTTTCCTGCCAGTCCGGGAATTCCCGCCCCCGGTAAAGCAGTAAATCGCTCGGGGCAATCGATGGAATATACACCTTGCGCGGTTCCTGCATTCCCGGCTTGTGTTTTACGCCAACATCAATGTCGGCAAAATACTCCTGTCCCTGCGACACAAGCGGCCAACCGTAGTTTTTGCCTTTCTCAATCAGATTGATTTCATCGCCTCCGCGCGGACCATGTTCGATTTCCCAAAGACGATCCGTAACAGCATCATACACAAGACCCTGCGGGTTACGATGACCGTAGCTCCAGATTTCGTCCAAGGCTCCAGAGACGCCGACAAACGGATTATCCTGCGGAACCGAACCATCCATGTTCAACCGGATAATCGTTCCGATATGATTTGTCAGATCTTGTGCCGGCGCTCGCAAACCACGATCTCCAACCGAAAAAAACACATGTCCCTTTCCATCGAAGGCAATTCGGCTGCCAAAGTGAATGTTGCGCAAACTTGCAGAGTCGCTCACCAGTAAATCCTGCCAATCGACAAGCGCATCGTCTTTCAGGCGCGCTCGTGCCAACGTCGTTCTGGCCTGAACCAACCCTGGTTTACTGTAGGTAAAATACAACCAGCCGCTTTCAGAGAAATCCGGAGGAACCGCAACATCCAGTAATCCGCCCTGGCCTTGATCCTGCACTTCCGGCAGCCCCTGTAACCAAGTCAGTCGAGCTGGCCCGGAACGCAAATTCAACAGCCCGGCTTTACCGTCACGCACAGTAAACACGATCCGATCCCGATCGACAAAATCCATCGCCCAGACAATTCCAAGGTTTTCAGCCACTTTCTCAAGGCGCACCGGCGTAGCCTCATCGGCCGACACACTGGCCGACAGTACCGAAGCCAGCAGTGCAAAATGCCACAGCAGACGCAACATTGATCTCTCCCGAAATTTCCAACCGCTTCGGGTACAGCTTAAAGTAAAAATATCGAAAATGCGCGTAAAAAACGGCTGATCAGTCGTTCCAACCCGGTGACGACAGTAACAACACCGAAAATGCCTTCCCCCTGTAACAAAGGCGTTTGATTGCCAGACATTGCCAGGACTGCGTATAATCGCACAACCCGATTCAAGTAAAAACATCATAGCCCTATGCACGAACTTCACAGTCTCATTCTGGTTTCCGGCGGCCTCGGTCTATTTCTTTTGGGAATGATCATTATGACCGACGGCTTGAAAAAACTCGCCGGCGATCGCATTCGTACCGCGCTGTTTCGCTTTACCAAGACGCCGACATCCGGCGCGCTGACCGGCGCACTGAGTACCGCCGTCGTGCAATCTTCCAGTGCAACGACTGTCGCGGCGGTCGGCTTCGTGGCAGCAGGTCTGATGAGCTTCAGTAATGCACTGGGGGTGATTTTCGGTGCGAATATCGGCACGACCATTACCGGCTGGATGGTCGCCCTGCTCGGCTTTAAATTTTCAATCGACTCAATCGCTTTGCCGATTTTGCTGTTCGGCGTTCTGTTGCGGCTGTTTTCCCGCGGTAAATGGGCTCAGACCGGTCTGGCCATTGCCGGTTTCGGCCTGATTTTCGTCGGCATCGACACCATGCAGGAAGCCATGGTCGGGATGCGCGATTTAATCGATTTTTCCAAACTGCCCGCCAACAACCTGATCGGTCAACTGCAACTGCTCTTTCTGGGGCTGATCTTCACTCTGGTCACACAATCCTCCAGTGCAGGCGTTGCCGTAACCTTGACCGCTCTGTTCACCGGAATGATTGAATTCGAGCAAGCGGCAGCACTGGTCATCGGCATGGATGTCGGTACCACTGCCACCTCTTTTATTGCGACCATCGGCGGCACGGTCGGGGCCAGACGAACCGGCTATTCACACGTTTTCTATAATCTGATTACCGCAATCATGGCACTGCTGCTCATCACGCCCTACACACTGTTCTGGGAATCCTTTGCACCGGGCAGTCTGCAACAACACGCGGAAATGGCTCTGGTTGGCTTCCACTCTCTGTTCAACCTGATCGGAGTGCTGCTGATTCTGCCCTTTACCAAACAGTTTGCTGCACTAATGTGTAAGCTGGTACCCCAGGCAGGAAACCCATCACTCGACCGACTCGACAAGCAACTGTTGCAAACACCCGATCTGGCTTTAAACGCCGCTCAAATCACGCTACTGGAACTGATGATGACGCTGATTGACGAACTGAGTTTTCTCACCCAAAATCCATCGCCGAAAACATTTCGCTCGGATTTAACCCAATTACAGCAGGATCTTGACCAAACCCAATATTATCTGGATCAAATTCATCTTACTCAAAACGAAGGCCATCTTTGGCAACGGCTCGTGACGATGATTCATCTGCTCGATCACCTGCAAAGACTGCACGAGCGCTGCGAAGAAGAGTCCGAGCGTGCCGAGGCCTGCAAACGTTTCCCCACGCTGCAGACGACATCGGATCGAATGGCTCGGGACATTACGACACTATCGGCAAAACTTCGCGAACGGGACTGGGCAGTTTCTTTACAACTTACCGACTCGCTGCACCGCTTTGTCGATCAGGATGCCGAAGCTTACCGACATGCAATGATGGAACGCATGGGACGGGGAGAAATCAGTTCAGACCAGTGCTGGGATTCACTTGAAGCAATCCGCTGGATGAAACGGGTCAGCAATCACCTGTACCGTCTTTGTTACCATTTACAGCAAATGCTGCTCGATTCCGCAAACTAACCTTTCCCGGCAAACCGAAACTCGGCGCCGGTTTAAATGGAAGCCTCACTCGGAAAACATCACAAAACCGCTGCTTATCTCTTTTGCAACAATCTGGCATCGAATTCGGCAAGAGATTCCAGAACGACGTCGGCCAAGGCGAGCATGGGCTCGAAATAGTGCGCTTCGGAAGGAACGCCGACCACTTTCATGCCTGCCGACTTCGCAGCTCTGGCACCGGTTGGCGAATCTTCCAACGCCAAAGCGCGGACAGCGTCGACTTTTAGGCTCGCCAAGGCATGAAGATAAATATCCGGCCGGGGCTTGCCGGCGGCTACCATTTGCGACGACAAAACACAATCGAATGCATCCTGACAATTCAAAGCTCGAATGACGGTACGGCAAAGACACAGGGGCGCATTCGATGCCAGACCGATTTTGATTCCGGCTTCCCGACAGACCGCCATCGCTTCGAAAAACCCCGGCTTCGACACACATTGCGCACTTAGAAGCGCGTCAACTTCTTCGATCACCGCCGCTTCCGCCTGATGTTTGCTCATTTGTCGCCACGGCGATTTACGGTACCAGTAGTCAGTTACCGCTTCGGTTGTCAGGTTGGCCGTTTGCAGCTGGTCTTCCATCGTGACGTTACAACCCAAGGACGAAAAAACCCGTTTTTCCGCTTGCTTCCAATAAGGTTCTGAATCAACGATCAGGCCGTCCATATCAAAGACAACCGCCTGGATCACGTTCCGGGGTTCAATCGATTTCGGCATAACTCAACTTAAGGTTACGATACAGCTCTTCACCGGAAAAAACCGTCATCTCCCGAATGATTTCAAACATCACCACATTATCCTCCCGGCCATTCCAGAGTTTGGTGTAAGTCCCCTCTTTATAACCGTGATCCTGACGGAAGCGGTTCAAAACGTTTTTCGCCATATAGAGACGGTAAAGTTGCTGGAAATCCAAACCGGCCACCTTGCAGGAAGACAAAAAACTTTCCAGAAGCTGACGCAAGTAAACTTCGCTCACATCACCTTTCTGCAGCGCACAGGCCATCAGCGCTTCATGCACGGCAACCTTATCCATCACCGACAAACCGTCACGGGCATCCACTATTTGCTCCACTGACACATTCTGCACCGATAACAACAGATCACTCGCCTGTTCGACTGCCATTTTTTCCAGAAGCAAACTTAAAATGAAATGCCAGATATCGACCAGTTCGATACGGACGTTTTCTTCGTCAATCGGCGCCTCGACACTTTTCCAGTGCTTCCAGGGATAACTATCGATCAACTCGGCCGTTTCCATATAAATGCAACGGCGCCAATCAATGGTTTTGCCTAAGCCAGTCATGCCGGAGCGCCAGTTTTCACCATTGGTTGCGACGTTAAGTTGGCTCTGCATGTGCAACATTTCATTAATAGAATCGGTCAGATCGTGTTTATGCATAATTCACCATAGTAATGCTAGTAATACTTTCTAAAAAAATCAGCACCTTCCGCCAAAACAGCAGTAAGGCCAGGCCGATGTTCCGCTATTCTGTGGTTCGAAAAATCGAGTCAGTAAGTGATCAGCAAGCGAGATGGCTCACAATACCAGATCCACCCCGAAACTGTCCTGTAAATTTACATCTCACACTGTCCACTCAAGCGGGAATTCTCAAGCAGACAAACATCCGTAAAAAGTAAAAGGTGATAAGATAATCGACAAACCTCAACAAAGCGGCTACGCCCGGTTTCACCCTTTAGCGGGAAACTCCCGGCAGATCGTCGACCATCGGCATGCCTTTGACTCGAATATATATCGCATGCAGATGACAAAACCATAAAAGCAATAAAATGAACATAGAATATTACTCGATTTTTCTGATCACAACTCTGCTGTTGGTCATGGTTCCCGGCCCGTCTGCAATGGTGGTTTCCGCTCAGGGCGCTTCACTTCAGTCCAAGAAAGCCTTTTTCGGCGTTTTGGGCATTGCAACCGCAGACATCGCTTTTTTCGCCTTGTCGGCAACCGGGATCGCCACCCTGATCATTGCATCCAGCACCTTGTTTGCTGTGATCAAGTGGCTTGGAGTGCTGTTTTTACTGTATCTCGGGCTATCGGTTCTTTTCAGTAAAACCCCGGCAATCCGTTTCGACGGCGGTAAAACCGATGGTCGAATAATCCGCCTGTTCAGTCGAGGGCTGATCATTCAGTTCGCCAATCCGAAAGCCTTGATGTATTTTTCCGCCCTACTGCCACAATTCATTGATCCGCACGAACCGCTCATGCAGCAAATCCTGATCATGGGTTTCAGCCTGTTTCTGGCCGATCTTCTAGTCTACAGTGCCTATGCGCTGATGGGAGCTTACTTGGCAAAACGGCAACTGAACGGCCGAGCGGTCAACCTGATCAATAAAACTGCCGGTTCGGCTTTAATCTATACCGGTGTTAAAATGGCTCTGCTGGAAAATCGGCAGGCTTAAAAAATAAAATAAAAGAAAGCACATAAACGCATAAACAAAGAGGCCGAACCCCTCAACTTTCGATCATAACCTCGATCTTTCCTGAAGCGACCCGACTTAAAAGCGCTCGTTCAGCAGAAAATTCATTCATCCATAGATGAAAAAAATCAATCTACAGCCTTGTCTGATTGATTAAGATATAACCCATTTGATTAAACTCACCATAACAGGATGTACCCATGAAATTAGAGTCCATTGCCCTGCACACAGGTTACAAATCCGAAGCCACTACCCGAGCGGCTGCCGTACCGATTTACCAGACAACTTCCTACACCTTCGACGATACGCAGTATGGCGCCGATCTGTTCGACCTGAAAATTCCGGGCAATATCTACTCTCGAATCATGAATCCGACGAATGCCGTTCTGGAAGAACGCGTTGCCGCCATGGAAGGTGGTGTCGGCGCTCTGGCTGTCGCCTCTGGAATGACGGCAATCACCTATGCCGTTCAAACCATTGCCCAGGCCGGCGATAACATCATCAGTACCAGCCAGCTGTACGGCGGAACTTACAATCTGTTCGCGCACACTCTGCCTCGTCAGGGCATTGAAGTCAAAATGATCAAAGCCGACGACTACGCCGGATTTGAAGCGGCTATCGACGAAAACACCAAAGCGATCTTCTGCGAATCCATCGGCAACCCGGCCGGAAATGTCGTCGATCTTGCCAAACTCGCCGAAATCGCGCATAAACACGGCATCCCGCTAATAGTCGACAACACGGTTGCCACCCCGTATCTATGCCGACCAATTGACCTGGGAGCGGACATTGTCATCCACGCTCTGACCAAATTTATTGGCGGTCACGGCACCACCATTGCCGGAGCAATTGTCGACTCCGGAAAATTCGACTGGGCAGCACATGCCGATCGTTTCCCGATGCTGAACGAACCGGACCCGTCTTACCACGGTGTCAGCTATACCAAGGATATCGGCGCTGCAGCCTTTATTGCCCGCTGCAGAGTGGTACCGCTACGCAACACTGGCGGCGCCTTATCCGCTCACAGTGCTTTTCTAATCCTTCAAGGTCTGGAAACCCTCGGCCTGCGTATGGAAAAACACTGTGACAACACTCTCAAGGTTGCCGAATACCTGAATAACCACCCGAAAGTGTCCTGGGTCAACTACGCGGCCCTCCCTGATGACAAATATCATGCCGTGTGCCAGAAAATTACCGGCGGTAAGGCATCCGGTATTCTGAGTTTCGGTATCAAGGGCGGACGCCAGTCAGGCGCCCAGTTCATCGATGCACTGCAAATGATCTTGAGACTGGTCAATATCGGTGACGCCAAATCGCTTGCCTGCCACCCGGCCACCACGACTCACCGCCAGTTAAACCCGGAAGAACTGGCAAAAGCAGGTGTTTCCGAAGACCTGGTTAGACTGTCTATCGGTATCGAGCATATTGACGACATCATCGCCGATATCGAACAGGCGCTGGACAAAGTCTCTGCCTGACAGCAGTCGAAAGACTAAACAAAGACTAAACAATATGCAGAAACCGCGATTTTATCGCGGTTTTTTAATGCAGCACTTTTTCCCTTTACCGTCTGCGTTTGATAAAAAAGCATTTCCCTACTTCTAACTTCTAACTTCTAACTTCTAACTTCTAACTTCTAACTTCTAACTGCTAACTGCTAACTGCTAACTGCTAACTGCTAACTGCTAACTGCTAACTGCTAACTGCTAACTGCATTGCTGTTCAAAAGACGTTTCAATTTATCCGAAATTCGCTTTTAACGATGATTGCATTTCATGTTGATTCTTCCTTTCCTCTGCACCACATTCATCACCAGACAATTGCTTGAGACAGGCTTCCTGAACCATCATTCCCCCTTAATTGGTAAGGTTTTTCGTCCCCTTGACCACCCGCTTATTGATTCGCATCAAATTTCAATTCTCCTGCCCGATTAAAAACCGGCTTGCCGGTTGACAATCAAAACTTTCATGCAAAAATGATTCTCATTCATAAGCTAACGCTATATCGCTATATATGAAGAAGCAGACAAAACAAGTAAGACAAACACGAGGAGAACGCCATGTCCGTTGCCAATCAGCTTAAAATTATCCAGGCAAATGCCCACGCCTATTATCTACAACTGCACCAGGTTCACTGGCTGGTTCAGGGGCCACGCTTCAAAGCCATGCACGAAATGACCGAAAGTTATTACGAACGTATGTCTGAACTGTACGATGATGCTGGCGAGCGTCTGTTGCAAAAAGGTCTGTTGCCGCTTTTGCAGCAAAAAGAACTGATGCAGGCTGCCACCATTGCCGAATTATCTGCTACCCGTTTTGATGAGAAAGAAGTGCTTGCCTATGTGGAATCCATGTTGAACCACTGGCATGAAAGCTTTAAGAAACTGGTAGACGTCGCGGAAGAAGAAGGCGACAGAGTCACTGCCGGCATGGCAGACGAGCAACTGGAAACCCTGGAAAAAGACATTTGGATGCTTAAAGCGACCAAAGGCGAAGCAAGCTACCTATAAGCTCTTCCAACCGAGAATTTTTCTGAAGATCTTTCTGAGAGCCTCTCGCGGGCTCTCTCTACCCTAAACCATTCAATTTCTCGCTTGCCGTTCATGGCCTGCTTTACGAAAAAAGCCTGGTTCCTTCAAAGCTCTGTAAAATACCGTTCCAAGACTCTTTTCAATTTCATCTGGAAGCTTCATGTCACAGAGCGCCGTATTCAACAAACCCTTTGCGCCATCCTGCGAAGAAAACAAACAAATCATCCTGGAAAGCATTTCCCCTTATCTGCATCAGAGACGTGAGGTTTTGGAAATCGCCAGTGGAACCGGACAACACGCAATCTACTTTGCCGAACGGATGCCGCATTTAATCTGGCAAACGTCCGATCTGATCGAAGCGCATCCGGGTATCCGACAATGGATTACCGACTCCGAATTGGAAAATGTTTTACATCCCCTCGCGTTGAATGTTTCCGAGAACAAGTGGCCAAGCGCACGCTTCGACGCTATTTTCAGCGCTAACAGCTTTCATATCATGGGAAAAAGCAACGTTGAGGACTTCTTTAAAAACGCCGCTAATACTTTGAATAATCAAGCCATTGTTATGATTTACGGCCCATTCAACTACCGCGGACAATTTACCAGCGACAGCAATGCCCGTTTCGATCAATGGCTCAAGCAACGCGATCCGAACAGCGGCATCAAGGACTTTGAATGGTGTAATCAACTCGCCCAACAAGCAGAACTTTCTCTGCTGGATGATATCTCAATGCCGCAAAACAACCGCCTGCTGGTTTGGCAAAAGTAAAGTAACCGAACAACAGCCGATATACTCATTACAAAATGCACGTTAAAAACATGGCGGGAATTCACATGCGGTTCCAGCGTGCCAAGTAAACCGATGTAAAACAAATCCAACGGATTGAAGAGCGAAAAAATGGTGTCATTCGATTTCAGTAAACCGAGTATTCTGCGAAACATGTTCCTGACCTATACCGGAGCCGGGCTATTAATGGGTTCGATCTTTCCGTTGTTTGCCAGCTTGTTTGTCAATTTCAAAGAAGGCATGCTGCTGTGGTTTGTCATAGGTTGCATTTTCGCCGGTATTTCCATCGGCATCTTCAATTACTGGCTTCTGAAAGAGCGTCTCCTGAAACGTCTGATGCGAATCGGCGACGTCGCCAATGCGATCAGCCAAAACGACATTTCGTTGAAGTGTTCATTGGAAAGCCATGATTTCATTGGAGATATGGCAAAGAGTTTTAATTTAATGGCCGCCAATCTACGTGAAATGGTCAATCAGATCAAGCAGGTAACCGACGAACTTAACGAGGCTTCTGGCGGAATGTTGTCGGTGTCGCAAAATACTCACGAAGGTGTCAATGCCCAAAAATCCGGAACAGAGAAAGTTGCAACGTCAATCAATAATATGAGCGACATCGCAATCGAAATGGCGCATAACACTTTGCAGGCAACGGAAGCGGCAAAACAGGCCGAACAGGCAACCGATGCAGGAACCGAAGTGGTAAGCCAAACCATCTCGTCGATTCAAGCTCTTGCAGAAGAAGTCGAGCAGACCGCCACAGTCATCAAAAACCTGAAAACCGACAGTCAGAACGTCACTTCCGTGCTATCGGTCATCAAAGACATTTCGGAACAGACCAACCTGCTGGCTCTGAATGCGGCAATTGAAGCTGCTCGCGCGGGTGAACACGGCCGGGGTTTTGCAGTCGTTGCCGACGAGGTGCGAGTTCTGGCCGGAAAAACACAGGAATCGGCGGTTCAGATCGAATCAATTATCGCCCAGCTGCAAACGGTTGCCGATCAGGCGGTTACCGTCATGCAAAACGGACAAAAACAAGCTTTGCAAAGCGTTGAACAGGCCAACAATGCTGGCGAAGCGCTGGCTATGATTGCCGAGGCGGTGAAGACCATTACGCGTAAAAATCTGCAAACCGAAAAATCCGCCGACTTGCAGAAACAGCAATCGGAAATCGTTAAAGCCAATGTCGAAGAAATTCAGAAAGTCAGTTACGAAGTCGCCTACGGCGCCGACCATACGGCAAACGCCTGCCAGAAGGTGAGTACACATGCGGCAGAATTACAGGCACTGATTCAACAGTTCAAAACACATTGATGCAAGATTGCCTCTCCGCGCTGAAAAATTCAAACGGCTTAAAAAGCCGGGCTATAATGGCGTTATTTAACGGCTTGGAGAACGGATAAACGATGAAAAACTGGCTTCGAACACTTTTTGCCCCGCTTCTGAATCCTCTAGAGCATGGTGATGATGATTTCATTTACAAACCGTCACACAGAACGATTCTGGTCATTATGGGCGTGATTTTTTTAATCCTCGCCAGCGTCGCGCTGTTTTTCGCCTTCAAGGTAGATCAGATGGCCGTTCTGATCCCGACACTGGTATTCGCGTCAATCGGTTGTGTCAGTCTGATCGTCGCGACAGTTGGAAACGATAAGGCCGTCTCGAAGATCTGGCGTAACCGTTAAACGTTTTCGTCAATTCTTTTCCCTTCCTGCCTCCGGTAAAGAATTTTCAAGAGTGCAATTTTCTTTTAAAGCGGGCTCTTGTCCGCTTTCTTTAGATATCACTTTCCCGCCGCAACATTTTCATCAGCAGACTTTGTTTAGAGTAAAGTCATGCTTGGTGACTTTATCTCTCCATCACTTAGCAGTACTATAAAATTTCATTCACTGCATAAACTATCCATACCTTATCGATGAGTTCAGTCGATGATTTGAGTCTCACTCCACATAATCACAATCGTGAAAGGAGGTTGCGAATGTTTTATCAAATCAATATTATCAGGCTCCCCAAATGGCTTCTGCCTCTGCTGACATCGCTGATACTGATCGCTCCAAATGCGATGGCACAGGAAAAAGGCTACCCGGACAATATCATCACCGTTCAGAAAACCAAAAATATCAAAATCGTCTACGACATCAACCAAAATGAGTCGGCTGCCGGTATCGGCAAGGGACTCTACTACGTGCGCGGCTTGCTCGAAGCCTACAAAAAACAAAATGTTCCGATGGAAGCGCTGCATATCAGCGTTGTCATCCACGGCGAGGCCGCCTATTGGCTGCTGCAAGAAGAAAAATATCAGAATTTTACCGGCAATCCGTTTGATGTAAATCCGAATACCAAAGTTGTTCAGGAATTGCAGGATCACGGCGTGAGCGTAGAAATCTGTCACGTCACCATGAAAGCACATCGCTGGAAACCGGAAGATATTCTGCCTGGCGTGAAAATCGTTTTTGACGCCTATACCCGGATAATCGATCTGCAGCAGCAAGGTTATTCCTACATCAAATTCTCTTAGCAACCGGCCTAATCAAAGGGGAAATTCGTTTTCCCCTTGAATTTTCTTTTCAAACCTCCCCCCTTGCACTCCCCGCCTTTCAAAGCTTGAAATCACTTTCACCTTCTCCATAAAATCCGTTATTTATAAATAAGTTAAAGAGAACTTATAAACTAAAACACCTAATCCGGCCACACGCGACTGGAGCGCATAGGCGTAATTGTTTCGACCCCCTCTTCTACCGCTGACAGCGTTTTTTCCACCGGCGGTTTTGCCGGTGTTTTGCCCGGTGTTTTGCCCGGTATTTTGGTCGGTGCTTTACGGGTCGTTCTTCTTCTGGTTGTTGGCGGTGTCTTTGCCGTTACAGTCGTTTCGCTTGGCTCTCCGGCAGCATTTTCTTCGCTTGGATTTGTTTTGGCACGGCGTACGCTAGCGGCTAATTTTGAGCCGGTCGTCGCTCTGGTTGTTTTTGCTGTTGTCATACTACCTCCTCAATAATTTCATCAATCTCCTGTGCTGCGGTCTCGCCGCGCTTGCCCATGCAATAAACGCTGCGACCTTCCACCGCAGCATTGCGATATACCGCCCGGCGACGCACACCACTCTTTAATGCCGGAATATCAAACTCTGCCAAAGCTTCTTTCATAGCGGTTGACAGGGCGCTGCGCGGCTCCAGTTGATTGACCACAATATAGGATATGAGCTTTTGATTGCGCAGCTTGGCGTGTTCAATCACCTCCGCGATGCGGATACTGGCCCATAAATCCACCGGCGAAGGCAGTACGGGAATCAAGACGGTTTCCGAGAGATTCAATGCCGCTTGCATCACGCCGCTTTCCAATGTCGGCGGACAGTCGATAACAATAAAATCGTAATCCTTGGCAAATCGTTCCGCTTCGCGAGTCAGCTGACCTCCGACGGAAATCACCGATACCGGAAACGGCTTTTCATCCGAAGACAAACTGCTCCACAGACATGCCGAACCTTGAGGATCGGCATCAATTACCAGAACTCGCCCGCGTTTTGCCAGGCCGGCTGCAAAATTCATACTGAGGGTCGTTTTACCCGTCCCCCCTTTTTGGTTGGCAATAGCAAAAATTCGTGCCGACATGAAATCTTCCAAAAAATTAAAACGTCTCCGTTTGACCGTGGATCGGCCTCAGCCAACCGGAGTAAACAGGAATTATGAAAAATTTAAGTATTGCAGATTACAGGCAGGATAGATTGCTTTCTTCTACTCAAAAAAACAATCGATCGGAAAGAAAAACCGGCAGGTTGTCTATAGGTTATCTATAGATGATCCATAAATTGTCACAGTAAAAGTCTGTAAATCGATAGACGGATCTGCAGACTTCAAAAGAAAATAATGCGCCAAGCGGTATGAGAAAAATGACCGAGGACTACAGAAGCGTAAAAATCTCTGCTTCGGGTAATCTCGATTTTGGCAGGGAAGCATTGAAATCATCTTCGGTATGGTAGCCGAGAGCCACTACAGCCTGGGCACTATAGCCCTTCTCGGTTAAAGCGAATTCTTCATTCAAAACCGCCATGTCTACGCCCTCAATCGGCACTGCATCCACGCCCAGGACACCGGCTCCCAGTAGAATGGTTCCCAGATTCAGATAAACCTGTTTTTGCATCCAGCACTCGGTATCATTGAAGGTTACGCGATGCAGATCCGCATAAAATGCACGCGCCTTGCGAACGCCCGCACGGCTTTCAGAATTCGGGAAACGGCCGTCACGCGCTTCCTGGTCGGTTACCTTATCCAGATAATCGTCTTCCATTTGCGTTTTCGCACAGAACAGGATCACATGTGACGCATTAAGAATTTTCGGATGATTGGCGGCATAGGCTCCTTCCGCACCTTTGGCCAAACGCATTTTGCCTTGCGGATTATCGGCAATAATGAAATGCCACGGCTGCGAGTTTACACTCGACGGACTGAATCGCAGCAGCTCTTTAATCTGCGCAAAGACTTCATCTGGAATGCGCTTGTTGCCATCAAATTTTTTGGTTGCGTAACGACGCTTGGCAATATCAATTAGATTCATTTTAAAACCTTCCGTGCGAACTGATACAAACGAATATCATAAAAGACTTATTCGAATTCGAGAAGCCAAATCGATTACTTGATCTCGGTTTATCGCTCCCTTCCGAGCAAATATGAAAGTCACACATCCTCCCAGAACAAACATTTCGACATAACGCTTACAAAAGTGATTGAGATCAACACCAGAAAAATTGTGGGATTTACACTTAATGTCCCTCGCTACTGTATAAGAATTTACAACCAGCAAGGCCGATTCTTTCCAGGAAAGATTTGTAGAAAAACATCGAAAAAACAATAAAAAGCCGTTTGAGAACAAATCCGTCAAACTCTATCAAACAAGATTTAAATCCATTCATTTTGGCAGTTCTCATTTAATCAAAAATATTGCATGAACCGGGATGACGCTCTATCCGCTTCCATGATCCACAAGGAGATTGAAATGAAAGCACTCTTCACAAAAACACTGATGCTCTTTTTTACCAGCTTGCTGCTGACGGCCTGCGGAGGCGGAAGTGGCGATAGCATCAATACGAAAGAAACGCTTCAAGACATAAACTATTCGCTCAACTACCTGCCGACCGAAGATCAGAATTTTGCTGTAAAAGGAAATGGAAGCGATACCCTTAATATTCATTTCCCCAAATATGCCGTAGATGTAACCAAAGACAACCTTGAAGGCATTCCCTTAAATGTCACGCTTGATTATGAAGATAACCGATTAAAAGGTATTTCATTCGACAAGGATCTGGAATTTAACCAGCCGGTCGCCATTACCTTCAACGTCACCTCCTTAGCAGATGATTCCCGCTTTCTGGTATATCTTGGTGATACGGATTCTTACCCTATTCCTTTTGTTAAAAACGGTTCTGAATATACCTATACATTTAACCATTTCAGTGACTACGAATTTCAATCCCCCGGTAGCTCCAGCGATCAGATTAACGAGATCGAATCCATCCTTACAGAGCTGGAAGGCTACGCCGATAAATCGGAGGGCGTCGGCCCGCATACAGCCGAATTCGGAAACCTTCTGGCTTTAATCGCCATGTTGGAAATTCAAAACAATGAGTTAAGCGAAACTTACCTGCAACGCACCCATGCCGTTATGGAAGACTTTGCAAAAGCCTATATTAATTTTGTTCAAGACCCAGCGGTCTATCTGAACGGTTATTGCATGGATGCAAGTTTGGAAGACAAGTTCAGAGAGTTGATTAAAAACTGGGCCGTCCTCGAAGAGGTTGGCAGCGACGCACCGGAAAGAACTCAGGCCGAATCAAAAATAACCGAATGGACAACAAATCTCGTCAATGCCTATGTCGCAGTAAGCCCATCCAATGCCTGCGACGATTTGGGCAGCTACTTGACCTGCGGGCTTAACATTGCCGCTATCGCCGAAGAATTTGGTTCTGTCAATCAAAGTGAAACTGTAACCAACAAAATGCAATCTGAACTGTCTGCAATGATTGATGATATTACTTCCCAGCAAGTCAACGCCGATCTCGGTAACTGTGATGAAATTTTGAACTGTCTGAACATCGGATTACAGTATGCCAATTTCTTAGGCATGACCTCAGAAGTGAGCCAACTCGAAAACCGCATTTCAGAGGTTGAAGAAACCTGTCACCGCAGTAACTGCCCGTTCGCATGGGATGCGACCGCGACAATCGATGCACATTACGACAACTCAACCTATGTATTTTCCCATCAGGCAAGATTTACCGACATGCTGTTTATCACAAATGAAGAAGAATACGATGCCGCCGATCTAAATAATGACTGCGCATCTTTAACCACTGTTCGGGTTGACGGATCCGCATCCTTCTATGATGGAAGTTCAACCTTGTCATATAGCGGAACATTTGATGACTATACATGGACGGGAACCATTTTACCGACGGTTCATTTTGAAGATGAGGAATCTATGGCCGAATTTGCCGATTTCACAAGCGATCTCGTCCCTTATATTCGCAATGGACAAGCATTCACAATCACTGTGAGCCATGAAACAAGTGGCGGTTCCGGAACATTGCAATCATCGATTACCTTTACACCTCACGTCCCCCATTAGCAACACAGCATGGTCAGCCTCGCAACTGGCCATGCGAATGCTAAACGGCATACTCACAAAACCGGGGCAGTGTTAATCTGCACTGTCCCCCTCTTCCATCCCGGCCTTCCTTATATTTTGTTCACCTAGACCTTTAGAGCCAAGCTGTACCGGCAAACGTCGGTTGCCCCAATGGCCCGGTTGTTCATTAAACACCCCGGCAATTTCACAACCACAGTTTTTGCAGCAACCTTTATGCTCTGAATCCGTCGTTCCATCACAGCGCTCGAGTTGCCAGTCGGTAATTTCATAATGCTGACGCCCGATCAATTGTTCTCCACAAGCCGGGCAATAGGTTGCCTGACCGGCCGGATTAAAAACATTCCCGGTATAGACGTATTTCAAACCGGCCTGCATGGCAATCTCCCGCGCCATTTCCAACGTCGATACCGGCGTCGGCGGATTATCCATCATGCGGTAGTCGGGATGGTAAGCGCTAAAATGCAGAGGGACTTCATCACCGCAATGCTCGATAATCCACAGACACATCGCTGTAATTTCTTCAGGAGAATCGTTCTCCCCCGGAATCAACAGGGTCGTCAACTCCAGCCAGCAGTCGGTTTCATTGGCAACATATTCGATGGTATCCAATACCGGCTGCAACTTGGCACCGGTGAGTTTTTCGTAAAATCGGTCACTGAACGCCTTCAAATCAATATTGGCGGCATCCATCCACTTAAAAAATTCCTTTCTCGGCCCTTCACTGATATAACCGGCGGTAACGGCGACATTCTTAATTCCCCGTTCACGACATGCCTTAGCGGTATCGATAGCGTACTCGTAAAAGATAATCGGGTCGTTATAGGTATAGGCCACCGATGAGCAACCGTGGCTTTTAGCGGCGTCCGCCAAGGCATGTGGTTCGGCCTGGTCGAGCAATCTGTCCATATCGCGCGCTTTGGACATATCCCAGTTCTGACAGAATTTACACGCCAGGTTACAGCCTGCGGTACCGAATGACAGCACCGAACTTCCCGGTAAAAAGTGATTAAGAGGTTTCTTTTCAAGCGGATCAATACAGAAACCACTGGAGCGCCCGTAAGAAGTCAGCCACATACGATCCTCTTTTCTTCCGCGAACAAAACAAAAACCGCGCTGCCCTTCATGCAGTTTGCATTCTCGCGGACAGAGATCGCACTGAATCAAGCCGTTATCCAGCGTATGCCAATGCTCAACTGGCACTACCGAAGGATGGGCTAAATCGATTTTTTTCATTTTTAATTGCCTTGAAAACTTGAAATAATGTATTTATACATGAGGGTAACCTATTAAAATTTCAAGGAATGATTGCATGAGCACCATAAACGCTATCCGACCCGCCGCAGTAGCCGGGCTGTTCTATCCAGCCGATGCATCTCAACTGCATGAATGGTTACAGAGGAAATTGAAAACAACACACACTGCGACCGAAAATGACGATAAAAACGTTATTCCTCGCGCCTTAATTGCCCCGCATGCCGGTTATGTTTATTCAGGCGCTACCGCAGCCAAAGCGTTTCGTTTATGGGCAAAATCCAGAAATCGAATCAAAACCGTCGTGGTCATGGGACCCGCGCACCGGATCGGTTTCCATGGCATGTCGACGGTCGATTTCGACGAACTGGAGACCCCACTCGGTCATTTAAAACTCGCCACCCATCTGCGAAATCGTTTGATGGGCGCTTTTCCTTACCTGCGTTTTCATAATGCCGCCAATGAAGTGGAACACAGCCTTGAGGTCATGTTTCCCTTTATCAAGGAACTGCTCCCGGATGCCGAGGTTTTACCGTTGTTAAATGGCAATATTTCCGCAGAAGATGTCAAAAAAGTTCTGGCGTCTTTATGGCAGGAAGACGACGTGTATTTTGTTATCAGCAGTGATCTCAGCCACTTTCACCCTTACGAGGAAGCGCAGAAAATCGATACTGAAACCGCCGACTGGATCGAATCGGGACAATGGCAAATGCTTGACGGAGAACATGCCTGCGGTTACAAGGGAATCCAGGGCTTACTGGCAATGAGCGAAGGTATGCCACTACGCATAGAGCCCGTAGAACGAGTGAATTCCGGCGACACGGCGGGCAGTAAAAACAGCGTGGTCGGTTACGGCAGCTGGGCGATCTATCAACAATCGGAACCAGCCTAATGAAGCCAGACAAGCTACAACAGCGAAAGCTGCTGTCAATCGCCAAACAGAGGATTAGCCAAGCCTGGCAGAGCAATCCGCTGAGTGAATTTTCTCAATTCGCCGAGCATGTCTCAATCGATCCCTGCCTGAGGGAAAACGGTGCCAGTTTCGTCACCTTAAATAAAGCCGGACAGCTTCGGGGCTGTATCGGTTCGCTTCAGCCAAGGTGCGCTATCGCAGAAGACGTGTTTAACAATGCTTACAGCGCCGCTTTTAGAGACCCCCGCTTTCCACCTCTACAGGCAAATGAAACCGGGCACTTACAGATTGAGATATCCGTTTTAGGCACTCCAGAACCGATTGAAAGATGTGGCAGTAAACAGGCGCTGTTACAGCAGTTGCGCCCTTTTGAAGATGGTTTGATTCTGACCGATGGCTTCAAACGCGCGACCTTTCTGCCTTCGGTCTGGGAACAACTGCCGGATAAAAACGAATTTGTCGATTACCTGATGCGTAAAGGCGGCATGTTGAGCTGGAGCGACACTATGCGATGCGAACGCTACACCGCGTTTAAATTTTCAGCCGACTGGGATCAGATTGAAACTTAACAATGGCCTTGATGTTTAACGTGGAGTGCTTCTTAGCAGAAAAATTTCGCGCGAAAAGCCGTTGAGCAGTCTTGTCGCTTGAGTGACCCTTCGCAGAGATTTATTCTAAAGCTTCTATTAATTGTGCGATTTCTGCAACCCTGGCATGGCGCCACTCACCCGGCGCTAATTCGCCAAGCGGGAAATGCATAATTTCAACCCGCAACAAACGTATCACCCGATTGCCTACACTCTTCACCATGCGACGAATCTGGCGGTTTAACCCCTGAGTTAAAACAATCTCAAAGACCTTTTCATCGAGACGATAAATCCGGCACGGCAGTGTCTTCTGTCCCAGCATTTTCACCCCTGCCGCCATCTGTTCCAGCGACTCATCGGAAATCGGCTTCTCTACCCAAACCCGATAACGCTTCGGGTGCGCAAATGACGGCTGCAAAATCCGGTTCACCCACTCGCCCTGATTGGTTAGCAACAGCAACCCTTCGGAATCTTTATCCAGGCGACCAACCACCATTAACTTATCGTCAAACGGCAACTGACTAGGCAAATTCCCTTCGATTGATACATCATGGGTACAAACCACGCCTTTCGGCTTGTAATAAAGTGCAAGCTTCCTGTCAGGCTCTCCGGTGACCAATTTCCCACAAACCGAAATTTCATCTGAACCGCTCACCTTTAGACCAACCTCAGCGGTTCTGCCATTCACCATGACGTCACCGGCAAGAATCAATCGATCCGCCTGACGTTTGGAACACACTCCGCTCCGACTCAGAAATTTATTAATTCGCATGTCAATCAACTCACGCCTGGTACGGGGTTAATTGCGTAAAGAGGCGATGATTCGTTTGGGTTTTAGTAGAGAATCCAACACGTCTTCAATTGAGCTGAAGGACAGATCACTGGCAATCAGTGTTTTCGTCGCACAACCTTCTTCCTGAATGAGAGCAACCCCTAAAGCTGCATCTTCAAGCATCAGTGCGTCATTGAGGCCATTGCCTATCGCCACACAACCTTCTGCCCCCAACTGATCGACATACGCCTTTTTCTGCCGATCCTGATCCCGTTGGCCAATAACAGTAATTTGAATAAAATTGCCAGAACAGGCTGCATGCACCGAACCGTGAGTATCAGCGGTAATGACATGAACTTGCAATTGTTCGGAAAGCTCCTGCAATTTAGACAGAACATTTGGTTTAACCGTTCCATCACAGGCGATCGTGCCGTTGTAATCCAGCACCAGATGCTGCAATTGCAGAGTTTGGTTGCCGGGTATCTCAATCTGTAACATGTTGCTCCCTGTTTCACTCTTGTTAAAGCCGCTTTATTATCAAACAAATCCATCCCGAATATAGGATTATCCAAATAAAAAAGCCTGCATAAGCAGGCTAAAGGCATGATTAACCGGATTGAACTCATTGCACGCAGGTCATTTTCCTGCAGAAAAATCTGCTGTTACCAATCACTCGGCGCAACACTGTCCTCTAACAGGTGTTCCTTGATCAAGGTGACGACAAATTTCGGGGTAAATTCATCATTCGAGATATCTTCGATCCACTCGGGATTGCCAAAACCGCCGTACGCATCCGGTTCGAAATAAGCATAACCAACCTTATATTCATCCCCGTAACGCGCGAACATCAAGACAAATTTTTTGGAATTCACCTTGTTTTTCAACTCACAAGTACCGTTATCACTGCTTTTGAAAACGATCTCGGCACTCTCTTCGTCTTTGGCATATTCGGCCATTGCCGACTGAACCGTCGTGTATAAATCCTGATAACTTTGAATCACCAGACTCTCCTGCAGAACCTTTTCCTGTCAACAATAATTAAATGAATCCAGAAAAGATTTTAGCAAGATCAACCATAGCGACTTATCGATATTGCATATATGTATTACAGACGGTCATCTATAAATGCCGCTCACTATCGCCGTAAAACACCGCTTTCCCTCCCTTATTCGCTGAAGAACCCATCGTCAACCAAGCCGAATCGGAAACGCAATTCTCGGAACCCCCGAAAAAATTCTGCTTTTTTACCAAAGCAGACAGGTAATCCGATATCTGAGAACAGAAAGCCGTACAATAACCCCCAATTTACGAGTAAGTTGCACGTCAGTTAGCATCAGAATAACTTTGCAATCCGCTCATCCCAACCAGGCGCGAGAAATCATCGCACCACTTTATGATTGAGACCGAATGAAATTTACCGAACTTGGCTTAAACGCTCATATTACCCAAGCCATCAGCGACGCTGGCTACACCACTCCTACCCCGATTCAGCAACAAGCCATCCCGGCCATTCTCGAAGGCCATGACCTTATGGCTGCCGCACAAACCGGCACCGGGAAAACCGCCGCCTTTACCCTGCCAATGCTGGAAAAACTCGCCAAAGGCCGCCAAGCCAAATCCAATCAGGCTCGCGCGCTGATCCTGACGCCAACCCGGGAACTGGCTTTGCAAGTCAGTGAAAGTGTTGAAACTTACGGCAAGCAACTTTTCTTAAGTTCGACCGTGGTTTTTGGCGGGGTGAAAATCAATCCGCAAATGCAGCGGCTACGCAAAGGGGTCGATATCCTTGTTGCCACACCCGGTCGACTACTCGACCTCTATCAGCAAAATGCGGTGCGTTTTGACAATCTGGAAGTGCTGGTACTGGACGAAGCCGACCGTATGCTGGATATGGGTTTTATCCACGACATTAAAAAAATTCTCACACTACTGCCTAAACAGCGCCAGAATCTGCTGTTCTCAGCCACCTTTTCCAAAGAGATTCGCGCACTGGCGAAAGGCATCGTTCATCATCCGGTAGAGATTTCCGTCACGCCCGAAAACTCCACCGCAGACACTGTTAAACAGAAAATATACCCGGTCGATAAAGCGAAAAAGACCCAGCTGCTCATCAAGCTCATTCAAGATCACGCCTGGTATCAGGTACTGGTGTTTACTCGTACCAAACACGGCGCCAACCGGCTTGCGACTCAATTAGAGAAAAATAGGATTAAAGCAGCGGCAATTCACGGTAATAAAAGCCAAAACGCGCGTATTCGTGCCCTGAATGAATTCAAAGACAACCAACTTCAAGTGCTGGTCGCAACCGACATCGCTGCTCGTGGAATTGACATCGATCTGCTACCGCACGTCGTTAATTTCGACCTGCCGCATGTCTCTGAAGACTACGTTCACCGCATCGGCAGAACCGGGCGCGCCGGAGCAAACGGCGAGGCCATTTCGCTGGTTTGCGCCGAAGAACACAAAGAACTCGTCGGCATTGAAAACCTGATTAATCAAATCCTGCCACGCGAAATTGTCGAAGGCTTTGAACCAAGCAAGCCACTTGGCGAATCCAAGCTCGGGCTGAAAAAGAAAAAACCGAAGAAGCCTAAAAAACCTAAAGAATCGAAAGTCTGGCAAGAAAAAACGCCGGAAGAAACCGGCAATAACCGCCAAACGGAAGAACCGGTCAAACAATCGATCGAGGGTAAAAGACCTCCTCGCCGTCGCCCGAAACCGCAAGGTCAAAATCCACAAGGACAAAAACCGCAAAACCGAAAACCTCAAGGAACAAGATCAAACGGCGAGAGTCCGTACAAAGGTCGCCGCAAACCAAAAACTACGACCGACAAATAAAACCATAAAAAACTGTATAGTACGAGGTAAATGCTCAGTACTTTAGATTGACGTCTCATAAGCAATAGACCCGAAAGATCTGATTTATCGGCTACAAATCCAAAAAAAGAAGTCTGGTTGCTGCTTATGGTTGGCGATGTACAAGACCGCCTGCAAAAACATAGTGTCCTCAAACGACTCAATCAACGAATCCTGTTTGATTGGGCAGAAGCACTTAAACAGGCAAACGACAGTCCAGTCAGTCAATCGATAAAACGCCGAGCAATTAGAGCTGAAAAGCCTCCTGCGCGAAAGCGTAGGAATCAGACAGTGAACAGGAACTCCGGCTAACGTCATACAATTCTAAGCTGGCCATAACTTCTCACAAATCAAACTGATCAGAAATCTCTCGTCTTTTTGATTACTATACACAGCATGGCGCCTTGAGCGCCTATCAAAATTTTCCAACCTGAGGTTGCTATGTCATTTGCCAAACTCGGATTATCCGATCCCATTCTTAAAGCGCTGTCCGATTCCGGCTATCAAACACCGACTGAAATTCAGAAAAAAGCGATTCCGCTGATTTTAAAAGGCGAAGATATTATCGCCTCGGCACAGACAGGAACCGGAAAAACCGCCAGTTTTGTTCTGCCAATTTTACAAAAGCTCAATAACGGCGAAACCGTACGCGGTCGTTCGATTCGCGCACTTATTCTCGTGCCGACGCGCGAATTGGCGATTCAGGTTGAAAAAAGTATTCTGAACTACGGCAAACACCTCAAGCTGAGTTCGCTTGCCATCTACGGCGGTACGGATATTGAGGAAAACAAACAGCGTTTGGCAAAAGGCATTGATATGCTGGTCGCCACGCCCGGCCGCCTGCTCGACATGGCCTATCAACGCGCCCTGTTTTTTAATGATCTGGAATTTCTGGTGCTGGATGAAGCCGACCGAATGCTCGATATGGGCTTTATCGACGACCTGAACAAAATTATTGACCGCCTGCCAGCCAACCGTCAGAGTATGCTGTTTTCGGCAACCTTAAATGACAAAATTCGCTATCTGGCGGATACCGTCTATGACGACGCCGTTGAGATTAAGATCACGCCAAAAGGCAAAACCGCCAAGATTGAGCAATGGATGATTGCCGTCGATAAAGACACCAAATCCGCCCTGCTCAGCCATTTAATCAAAGAAAGTCAATGGGATCAGGCACTTATTTTTGTCGAGAAGAAACACTCCGCAGCCAAACTGGTCGAACAACTTGGCAAACGCGGCATTCTTGCCGACTCGATTCACGCCGGCCGTAGTCAGGCACAGCGCGAACGAGTCTGGAATGAATTCAAAACCGGTAAACTGCAATTCCTTGTCGCGACTGGTGTTGCCGCACGCGGGCTGGATATGCAAAACCTGAGTCGAGTCATCAACTACGACCTGCCATATCCTGCCGAAGAATATATTCATCGCATCGGCCGAACTGGTCGTGCAGGGAACTCAGGCGAAGCCATTTCGCTGGTCTCCAAGGATGACTTTAAAAACCTCTGCATGATCGAAAGCCTACTTAATCAACTACTAGAACGCCGTGAAGTTGCGGAATTCCCTGTCCGCAAACCAGTTCCAGTTTCGATTCTCAACTACCACCGCAAATAACAAAAAACCGCCAAACGGCGGTTTTTAAATCTAGCTACTTTTAGTCTAAAAACAATAGAGCCTAGTCCCATTGCTGGCTCTTTTTGATCAAAAATTACATTATTTCTGGCTTTTTAGCTAATTTCCTCGTATGCTTCATGGGCTTGAAAAATTCTATAAGATTTACATTCTACATTTCGCTGTATTATTTCCGTAACACCTCGTCCTGCAGTATCTAAGATCCACCAGTATTTATCTCTAGCACGTCACGCCTATTGCAGGCAGCATTATTTATTACAAAATTTAGGATGTTATTATGTCTAATACAGTTACTGGAACCGTTAAATGGTTCAATGAAACCAAAGGTTTCGGATTTATTGAACAGAAGTCTGGCCCTGATGTTTTCGCTCACTTCAGTGCGATTGTCAGCTCTGGTTTCAAAACCCTGGCTGAAGGCCAAACGGTAGAATTTGTTGTTAAGCCGGGGCCAAAAGGCCCACAAGCTGAAAACATTACTGTCATCTAAGGTTTTTCCGGCTCGGTGCAAACGATACTTTGAGCTTAAAAAATCAAATAAAAAGCCGAGTCCGCAACGACTCGGCTTTTTAGTTTCTGTCACCCATAAAAATCTACACTGCTTTTAAGCCCATTCCCTAGAATAGCTTTTAGATCGCAACCTCAATAAAAATAAAACCATTTGATGCACCAAGTCTGAACACGAAATTATCCAACGAGGATAAAGATTTCTTCGCCAGATTCAAAATCCAGGATGATCTGGTTTGATGATTGAAATTCAATAGCTATGTGCCTACAAGGTGGGAACAATAGAGAATAGCATCCCCTGCCTGTACCATTTCTTCGTAAAATATAAGCTGTTGTAACCAGCATAAATAACGATAAAGCACGCTAAAATAAACAGGCAAAACGCTGTGATCGGCGTCCAACCCGAGCATTTATCTTTCAGGAGTTGATTATGAAATCTATCCAAAGCATTAAAACCTTGTTCTTAGCATCCCTAACCGTATTGTGGTCTGCGAGCGCTATCGCTAATCCAGCAAGTTCAAAAATCATGGTCAGCGATGTCGGTTTTGCAACGCCGGAATCGGTCGAATATTATGCCGATCAGGATGTTTATCTGGTCACGAATATCAACGGCAGTCCATTCGACGCGGACGACAACGGTTTTATCTCCAAACTGAGTCCTGACGGTAAAGTCATTGACCTGAAATGGATTGATGGCGCCAATGACAAGATTAAATTACACGCTCCTAAAGGCATGACCATTATCGGCAATAAACTCTATGTGGCCGACATCACGCAAATACAGGTATTTGAACTGCCGAGTGGCAAGCAGCTTTCTTCCATTGACGTCAAAGGCAGCAGCTTTTTAAACGGCATTACCGCAGGTGAAGGCGATACGGTCTATGTCACCGATACCGGCATGAAACCGGGATTTGAAGCTTCCGGTACAGATGCCATCTATAAAGTATCGGCTAATGGCAAAGTGGAAACCATCCTTAAAGATCCCAATATGGGCCGACCAAACGGCATTCTGTATGACAATGGCGATATTTACGTGGTCTTTTTCACCAGTGCGAAAATGATCAAAATGAATGACAAAGGCGAGATCACCGAAATGCCTGAACCTTACGGCGCTAGGTTAGATGGCCTGGTCAAATTGAAAGATGGCAGTCTCGCGATGTCGAGCTGGGAAAGCTCGTCGATCGATGTGTATAGAAACGGCGAATACGAAACCATTGCCGAGTTCCTCAACTCCCCTGCCGACATGGACGTAGACACCAAACGCAACCGTTTACTGATTCCGCTCTTTAATGAGAATAAAGTCTTGATTTTACCGTTGGATAAGTGAAGAAATTTAAGACTGCAAGTAAACTCTAAATACAAAAAAGCCTGCAATTGCAGGCTAATAAAAGCTATTCACAAAAAAAGTTCTACCTCTAATTATTTCTAATCGCTTTTCTCTTTTCTTAACGGGTCAAGAAGCTGTTTTAAACCGTTGTGATCCAGCTCATGCATCAGAGCCAACAACTGCCCTAAATTACCCGCGGGAAAGCCTTTACTTGCAAACCAATTAAGGTAGTTTCCCGGCAAATCAGCAATAATTCGCCCCTTGTATTTACCATAAGGCATGGTAACTTCAACAAGCTTTTTTAAGTTCTCTGGATTCATAAATTAAAAAGACAAGTACTCGATTACAAAATATTAGACAAAGGAAATAAAAGACCAAATCCGTTTAAAAACACAAACCGATATTCTACAACCAACTAAAAACCAGGTGCGACCAAATCAAAAACGATTAAAAATACAGAAAACAAAAAAGCCAGCTAAAAGCAGGCTAAGAAAAATAAGAACTAAAAATGTTATTTAATTTTACTCTGGCCCCAATTATTCGATATGCAAAACCTGAGCCATGTCATCAACTACGACCTGCCATATCCTGACGAAGAAAATATTCACCACACCGGCCGAACAGGTCGTGCCGAAAACTTCGGCGAAGCCATCTCGCAGGCCTCCAAGGACAACTTTAAAAACCTTTGTATGATCGAAAGCCTACTTAACCAACTACTAGAATGCCGTGAAGTTGCAGAATTCCCCGTTCGCAAACCTGTTCCAATTTCGATTCTCAACTATCACCGCAAATAGTAAAAAACCGCCAACCGGCGGTTTTTAAATCTAGCTGAATTTAGTCTAAAAGCAATCGAGTCTGACCCCCATCGATTTCAACAACTTAAAAAATTAATTCCACTCTAACACCGCGACTATTCTTAACTTTATGGCATTGGGTAACGTCCCATTTTTACCTTCTTTGCTTTTACCAAGAACCAAAATAAACATTATTGACAATACTTATCATTTGCATTAATGTTTTATAAAAATATCAAGTAAAAGTAATTATCAAGTAATCAATTAGGAATAAATAATGGTAAAAACCCTCATCCTCCTATCAACGATAACATTTACAACACTCATAAATAAGCGATTTATATTTATAAGTCATTTTTCAGAGCAAAGCTCAAAATATTGTTCTAACCTTTCATTCTCTTTTGGAAATAAAGTCTCACAGATACTTATTAAATTTTTATTTTTATCTTTGATGGCAGCTTTATCGAGTAACAGTGTTCAAGCAAGTGAAAAGATATGTTCACATCAAGGATTGGATGCTTATCCATTTTTTTAATAGAAGTCAATTCATACGATGCTGTGGAGGAAAGGGATGAGGGCGGTATAGAAATTGACGATGATAAGCTAACTCCAGAGTGTATAAGACAAATTCTGGAAAGTGATCCATACGAGGACTTATACGAATGTCCTACACAACTTGATCAAGTTGAAGTTAATGACAGCCCTGAAGATACATGGAAAGATTATTCCCCAGATGAAGACTCAGATTCTTCTAATTCTGGAGGAGAAAGTTCAGGGCCAAATAACAATACAGAAAATGATTGTCAGGAAATTATGACTAATGCCGTAAATGAGAGGGAGTCTTGTTTAAAAGAAGCGAACAACACCTGGGTTGCTGGAATGGCAATTTGTGTCTCAACATTACCCCTTGGAGGAGCATCTTTTATTATATGCGAAGCTGGAGTATATGCTTTGGTAGAGAATTCTAAAATTGAATGTGAAGCCGATTATGCAAGAGCTGACGCTCAATGCAACTAATCAAAATTGGAAATTATTATGAAAGATAAATTAATACTTAATGCTGTTGGTCTAAGATGGTTTTTCATTGGATTAGTTTCAATGTTTTCATCTGTTTTAATTCCTAGGTTGTACCATGGTTCAGTTCATTTTGACTTCTCATCAATGCAGATTGTCACTTTTCTTATTATTTCATATGTTTTTGCTTGTAGAATGCAAAATCATATAAAAGAGAAGATAAAATTAGGTTCGATACTAATATCCTTTATCTTAATATCCGTAATTTGGTTGATCGTTTATTTCCTTTTAGAAATTAGCACGAATAAATTTAATGTTGCGAATGAGTCGACAACTACGCAATTTAAAGAATCACTGATTGATAACAAAAAAGCGTGACTTTTCCCCAAATTTAAAACCATGACATTGATGAGATTTCCAATTACATTATCGGAATGGAGATCTTCAAATGACTAGGTGCCCCTAAAGAAATAATGAGGGTCAGAGTAAAATTAAATTTTCAAGCTGTTGAAACTTAAGGTAAATTATAAATCATTTTACTCTAACCCTATTTATTTCCCTGACTGTAGTTATTCTAGTTATTTGAGGAATTGGAAAGTTACCCCGCTCCATCTCTTTTAATAGAAGTCAGTTCACGTGATGCTGTGGAGGAAAGGAATGATGGCGGTATAGAAATTGACGATGTTAAGCGAACTCCAGAGTGTATAAGAGACATTCTGGAAAGTGATTCATTCGAAGATTTTTACGAATGCCCTACCCAACTTGATAAAGTTGAAGTTAATGACAGCCCTGAAGATACATGGAAAGATTATTCCCCAAATGAAGGCTCAGATTCTTCTAATGCTGGGGGAGAAAGTTCAGGGCCAGATAACAATACAGAGGATGATTGTCAGGTAATTATGACTAATACCGCAAATGCAAGGAAACGCTGCATACAAAAATTTAACATTTTATTGACTACAGGAACGATAACTTGCGCTTACGCACCACCCCATTGCAAGTGTTGGTTTCATTGCGTGTGAAGCAACAATGTATTCACTTGCAGATAATGGTAAAGCTGAATGTGAAGCCGATTATGCAAGAGCTGACGCTCAGTGCCGCTAATTAAAATTGGAAATTATTATGAAAGAAAAATTAATACTTAATGCTAGAGGTATAAAGTGGTTTTTATTTTGTTTGACTATCTTATGCTTTACGGGATTTGCCTCTAAGACTTATCACCATTTAAATTATGAATTTTTATCATCGGATACTTTATTTTTTCTGGTTGTTTCACTTTTTTTTGGTTATAGAATGCAAAGTTATAAAAGAGAGAAGATCAGATTAGATTTGATGCTAAAGTCGTTTATTCCAATATTAGTAATCTTATTGATTTTTTATTTCCTTTTTGAAATTAATACTAATACGTCTAATGAAACACTAATTGATAATTAAGGTCAGAGTAAAATTAAATCAAACCAACCGAAAATTAAGCCCCAAAGCACTCACAACTTTATAAACCGTCTCAAAACGAGGGTGTTTTCCAGTACCAAAAGACTTGTATAAACTATGATAACCAAGGCCTGTCTTTTCTGATATTTCTTTCATTCCTTTAGAACGACTAACCACACCCAATGCATCAATAAAGAATTCTGCATCATTCTCATCTAGTGCAGCTTGTAAATATTCTTTAACATCTTCTGCTGTTTCCAAGTAGTCAGATGCATTAAATTCACTCGTTTTCATTTTATCCAACCTTTTACTTTTTCAATGTCCTTTGATTGAGTTGCTTTATTACCGGTTAAATAGAGCAAAACAAAATCATTACCTTGCTGTTGATAATAAACACGCCAACCTTTACCAACATCAATTCGTAATTCATATAGGTTACCTTCAATGTTTTTGAAGTCGCCACGATTACCAAGCTCAAGTCTTCTTAACCTTGTTAAAATTCTGGCCCTAGCATGTTTATCTTTAATTTGGTTTAAGCTTTCATCAAACGGACAAAAACCATCTAACCAAAACTTCTGTATTTTCATTTTTATTTTATCTAATTGGATAATAAAAAGTAAAGTGCATAAAAAAACCCACGTTTTAGGCGTGGGTTTTATTTTAAGCAAAAATGGTTATTAAACACTATTTTTTCTTTTTAGGTGGCATTAGATCTGTTATCGTTCCTTCCGCCATCTCAGCTGCGAAGCAGATTGTCTCTGACAGGGTTGGGTGTGGGTGAATAGTCAGACCAATGTCTTGCATATCCGCGCCCATCTCGATTGCCAGCATGGCTTCGGCAACCAGTTCACCGGCGTTCGGACCAACAATACCACAACCTAGCAAACGATGGGTTTCTGCACAGAATAGTGCTTTGGTCATCCCCTCATCACGACCCAGGCTCAAGCTACGACCGGAAGCGGCCCATGGGAAAGCACCTTTTTCGTATTCGATACCTTCGGCTTTAAGCTGCTCTTCGGTTTTACCTGCCCAGGCAACTTCCGGATCGGTGTAAGCAACCGACGGAATCCCCATAGGAGTAAAGGCGGACGGCATACCGTTAATCACTTCAGCTGCAACTTTACCTTCGTGAACCGCTTTGTGCGCCAGCATTGGCTGACCGACGATATCACCGATCGCGTAAATGTGATCGACATTGGTTTTCTGACGTTCGTCAACTTCGATGAAGCCCCAGTCGTTAACCATAACACCGGCTTTTTCAGCATCGATCAATTTGCCGTTCGGCGCACGGCCGACAGCAACCAGAATGCGGTCGAAAGTGTCTTTTTCAGGGCATTTTTTGCCTTCAAACGTAACTTCCAAGCCATCTTCTTTGGCTTCGACATTGGTCACTTTCGAATTCAGATAGATGTTTTCATACTTCTTCTGAATCTGCTTCAACAACGGCTTGGTAATGTCTTTATCGGCACCCGGGATAATCGTCTCGCCCAATTCCACGACGGTGATATTGGCTCCTAGAGAATCGTAAACCTGCGCCATTTCCAGACCGATGATTCCGCCACCGATAACCAACATGCGGTTTGGTACTTCTTCCAGTTCCAATGCATCGGTTGAGTCCATCACGCGAGGATCGTCATGCGGAATGAACGGCAGCTTAATTACACGCGAACCGGCAGCGATAATGGCATTTTCAAAGGCGATAGTTTTAGTCGAACCATCCGCCATATCGACGGTAACCGTATGCGACGAGCTGAATTTACCGTAACCCTGCACGACTTCGACTTTACGCGCTTTCGCCAGACCGGCCAGACCACCGGTCAATTTACCGATAACACTGTCCTTATAGGCACGCATTTTATTCGTGTCGATTTCCGGCTCGGCAAAGGTAATACCGTGCGCACCCATTTCACGGGTTTCGTTCAGTACCACAGACATGTGCAACAATGCTTTGGAAGGAATACAACCAACGTTCAAGCAGACACCACCGATGTTTTCGTAACGCTCGATCATCACCACTTTTTTGCCAAGGTCAGCGGCACGGAACGCGGCGGTGTATCCACCAGGACCGGAGCCCAAAACCAGGACTTCGCAGTGCATGTCGGCATCGATGCCTTCGGCAGAAACCGCTTGCGGAGCTGCTTTTTCTTCGGCTTTCGGTTCTTCAGCCGGAGCAGCAGACGCCGCAACCGAGGTTTCGACATTCGCGGCAACCGTATCGGTATTGGCGATTTCCATCTGACCGATAATTGAACCTTCGGAAACCTTATCGCCGACTTCGGCAGTTAAAGAAACAACTTTACCGGCGAAAGGCGCCGGAATTTCCATTGTCGCCTTATCGGATTCCAAAGTGACTAATGAATCGTCCTGCGCGACTTCATCGCCGCCGGAAACCAATACTTCGATCACTTCGACTTCGGCGAAATCACCAATATCGGGAATAACAATATCCACCAATTTAGTCATCATCGGCTCCTTACAAAATTAGCTGACGAAGATCGGACAGGTAGTGTCCAATCGCGGTGGTGAAACGTACGCCTTCCGCACCGTCGATCGCACGGTGATCGTAAGAAACGCTGAACGGCATAATCAGACGAGGAGCGAATTCCTTACCGTTCCATACCGGCTGCATTTTCGCTTTCGACAAGCCCATAATCGCGACTTCGGGCGCATTGACGATCGGAGTAAACTGAGTACCGCCGATACCGCCCAGAGACGAGATTGTGAAGGAACCGCCGGACATATCCTTCGGTCCTAGCTTACCGTCACGCGCTTTGGCGGAAATTTCCATCAGGTCTTTAGACAGCTCGTAAACGCCTTTCTTATCGACATCCTTAACAACCGGAACCACCAGGCCGTTCGGCGTATCAACCGCGATACCGATGTTGTAGTACTGCTTGTAGATAATCGACTGACCATCTTCCGACAGTGACGCATTGAAGCTTGGGAAGTCTTGCAAGGCTTTGACCACCGCTTTCATCACGAAAACCAGCGGGGTCAATTTGATGCCCTGCTTCTCGGCAGCCGCTTTTTGATCCTTACGGAACTGATCCATTTCGGTAATGTCGCACTCGTCGAACTGAGTAACGTGCGGTACGTTCAACCAGCTTGCATGCAGGAACTTACCGGAGATTTTCTTGATTCGTCCAAGCTCTTCGGTCGTGGTTTCGCCAAACTGGCTGAAATCCACACCCGGAATCGGAGGAATACCGGTGCCACCGGTAACAGCTTGCCCCGGAGCCGCCGCCTGTCCGGACATGACCGCCTTGATCGCTGCTTCAACGTCGGTCTGCTGAATACGGCCTTTCGGACCGCTTCCGCTGACAGCGGTTAGATCAACACCCAATTTACGTGCGAAAGCACGCACGGAAGGCGAAGCGTGAAAAGCCGCACCCATCGCCTGTTGATTAACAGGTTTGGAAGTAGCCGATGCAGGCGCCCGTGCTGCCGGAGCCGCTTGTGGAGCAGGTGCCGCTTTAGGGGCTTCTGCAGCCGGTGCAGGCGTTGGCGCTGCCGGAGCGGCTTTTTCTTCTTTGGCTGGAGCCGGAGCTGCCGTACCGGCGGCAACTTCGATATCCAATACATAGGTGCCTTCGGAAACTTTCTCGCCAACGCAAACCGCAACCTTGGTTACGGTGCCTTTAAACGGCGAAGGAATTTCCATCGTGGCTTTATCCGATTCAAGCGTTAGCAGAGAATCATCCACCTCTACACTATCGCCTTCGGATACAAGAACTTCAATGACTTCAACGGCGTCGAAATCCCCGATATCCGGAATTTTAATTTGTTCAACTGACATCTTGTTCGTCCTTTTCGTTAAGACTTAAGCGTGAACCGGGAAGGTTTTCTCGCTATCGATTCCGTATTTTTCCATCGCTTTGACAACGACATCGCTTGAGATTTCTCCCGCTTTTGCTAAAGCGCTCAAAGCTTGTACCACTACGTAATAGCGGTTCACTTCGAAGAACTTACGCAATTGCTCACGAGTGTCCGAACGACCAAAACCGTCGGTACCCAGAACATGATAGTCACCAGGAACATAGGCGCGGATACGCTCGGCATAGTCACGGATATAGTCAGTTGCCGCGATGAACGGACCTTGTGCACCTTGTAGCGTTTCGGTGACATAAGGAACCTTCGGCTCTTGAGTCGGATGCATCTCGTTCCAACGTGAAATTTCAATACCGTCGCGACGCAACAGGTTGAAACTTGGAACACCCCAGATGTCGGCAGCAACATTCCATTCGCTTTCCAGCATTTCAGCGGCTGCAATGACTTCCAGGAAGATGGTACCGGAGCCCATCAGTTGAACTTTTTGTTTGTGTTTAGAGTCTGATTTTTTGAATGAGTACAGACCTTTCAGAATACCGTCCTCGGCACCTTCAGGCATGGCCGGGTGCGAGTAGTTTTCGTTCATGCCGGTGATGTAGTAGTAAACGTCTTCCTTATCGTGGAACATGCGTTTAATACCATCACGGATAATCACGGCCATTTCGTAAGCGAAGGTCGGGTCGTACGAAATACAGTTTGGAACGTGGTCAAACTGGATCAGATTGTGACCGTCCTGGTGTTGCAAACCTTCCCCTTCCAGAGTGGTACGACCGGCAGTCCCACCAATCAGGAAACCGCGGGCGCGCGAATCACCGGCCGCCCAAGCCAAGTCACCGATACGCTGGTAACCGAACATTGAGTAGTAGATATAGAACGGGATCATGCTGACGCCGTAGTTGGCGTAAGCAGTGGAAGCTGCAATCCAGTTCGCCATCGAACCGGCTTCGTTAATCCCTTCTTCGAATACCTGACCGTTGGCAGATTCTTTGTACCACATCAACTGATCGGAATCCATCGGCTGGTACAGCTGACCGGCCGGATCGTAGATACCGACCTGACGGAACAGACCTTCCATACCGAAGGTACGAGCTTCATCCGGAATGATCGGCACGACGCGAGGGCCAAGCACCTTATCGCGCAACAGAATCGAGATAATGCGGACAAATGCCATGGTGGTCGACATTTCGCGATCCCCTGTCCCTTCGGTCAGCATTTTGAAGGTATCCATGCTTGGAACCGGAAGCGGTTCGGCATGGTCTTGACGAACCGGAAGTTCACCACCCAACTCCTGACGACGCGCTTTCATGTATTGCATGATATCGGAGCTTTCGTCCGGACGATAGAACGGAATGTCTTTTTCCAACTCTTCGTCGGAAATCGGTACCGAGAAACGATCACGGAAGTATTTTAAACCTTCCTTATCCAGTTTCTTCTGCTGGTGAGCCGTGTTAGCCGCTTCACCGTAAGCCCCCATACCGTAACCTTTGATGGTTTTCGCCAAAATAACATTTGGCTGACCTTTCGTCTCGGTCGCTCGCTTATAAGCATTGTAAATCTTGCGTGGCGAGTGGCCACCGCGCGTCAGCTTGAAAATTTCGTCGTCGGTCATATCGGCAACCAACGCAGCCGTTTCCGGATATTTACCGAAGAAGTGTTCACGAACGAAAGCACCGTCTTTGGCCTTATAAGCCTGGTATTCTCCGTCCGGAACTTCGCCCATACGTTCAACCAGCTTACCAGTGACATCTTTCTGCAACAGGCGATCCCAACCGGAACCCCAGATAACCTTGATAACATTCCAACCGGCACCACGGAACATCCCTTCCAATTCCTGGATGATGCTGTCGTTACCGCGAACCGGGCCGTCAAGACGCTGCAGGTTACAGTTGATAACAAAGATCAGGTTGTCCAGTTTTTCACGTTTTGCCAACTGGATCGCACCACGTGATTCCGGCTCATCCATTTCACCGTCACCCAGGAACGCCCAGACTTTACGTCCTTCCGTTTCTGCCAGACCACGCGCTTGCATGTATTTCATAAAACGAGCCTGATAGATTGCCATCAAAGGCCCAAGTCCCATAGATACGGTCGGGAATTGCCAGTAGTCGCTCATCAACCAAGGGTGCGGATAGGAAGAAAGACCGTTGCCGTCGACTTCCTGACGGTAGTTGCGCAACTGATCAGCTTCCAGACGTCCTTCCATATAAGAACGGGCATACATACCCGGAGCGGTATGCCCCTGGAAGAAGACCATGTCGGCGCCTTGTTCGTGTTTCGGGCCTTTGAAGAAGTGGTTCATCCCTACTTCATAGAGGGTACAACTTGATGCGTAAGAAGCAATGTGCCCGCCAACTTTCGTGTATTTATTGGCGCGGGAAACCATCGCCATCGCGTTCCAGCGTAACAGAGCACGGAGTTTCTTCTCGATGGAAGTATCGCCAGGATAGTTCGCTTGTTCTTCTGGTGAGATGGTGTTGATGTAAGGCGTGTTGGCCGAATACGGAATATCAATACCGTGAACACGCGCTTTTTCGATCAGGCTAGCGATAATGTGCTGCGCTTTATCAGTCCCTTCGAAAGAAACGACTGCTTCAAGCGCGTCAATCCACTCTTGTGTTTCTTGTGGATCATTGTCTACAAACTTTTCGCTCATAATAAATTGTACCTCTATGGGTTGGATCTATTTTCTTCAGGCGCTGGGTATACCTGAAGGTCATTCGGCATGAATAGGTCTTATTCTTACCGCCAACAACTCGTCCGTTTTGGGTTCCAGCTACTTAGTATTCCAAAACGTTCCTTTTAACGATCATCGTAAAGTTCTGAACGAAGAACTTCACGACCATTTACGACCGTTCAAGGCATTTAAAAGTCGATGCATAATACCATCTTTTGTGGAAAATTACAGTGAAAGCGCGGTGTCCGCACCGTTCGGTGCTTCAACCTGAAAGAGAAGTTTTGACTAAGCTTTTGATATTCTTCCAAAAGCCAAATCCAGCCAAGGATGACAAACAAAGAAAACGCTCTGACCGTCTCTCCGTCGCCATATCGACAAAAACTTCTTCTGTTCTGATGAATCCCTTGTTGAAAACGAAGCCGCAACCGAAGCTTTATTCTTCAGTCGCTTAACCAGAAAGTATGCAATGCCTGCTCAAGCTCGGTTAACGCCTGGTGATAAACCGACTGCTTGAAGCTGACAACTTCCTGAACCGGGCGCCAGTAATCGACCCAGTCCCAGTCCTCAAATTCCGGTGATTCATGGAGGTTAAGATTGATCTTACCCGGATCTCCGTCAAATCCGAGCATAAACCAAATCTGTTTCTGGCCAATACACAACGGTTGGCTGTGATGACGAATCAGATGTTTTGGCAAATCGTAACTGATCCAGTCCTGCGTACGGCCGATAACCCGTACATCGGAAGGCTCCAGTCCGACCTCTTCTTTTAATTCGCGGAAAACCGCCTGCTGCGGAGTCTCGTGAGAACGAATCCCCCCTTGGGGAAATTGCCATGCATCTTGTTGTATTCGTTTACCCCAGAACAGCTTCCCTTCTCTATTGACAATAATAATGCCGACATTTGGCCGATAGCCATCTTTATCGATCATAAAAACCTTAATACACAAAAACTACATTCAATTTCTTAATAGTGCCTAAAATCGTCATTTTTTTCAATTTAAAAAAACGAAATAGCCTGAAAAAATACAGGTAAATACAGATGATTTCTAAGATTTGTGGTTTTTACACCGCTCTGTTGGCGACGATGAAAGGAACATCTGGAACACAGGAAAGACACTGAGAGGAGATTATCTGCTTGTACGGTTTTGTCGTTTCCATTAGGATGTTGACATCTTTCAATCCGGGAAATTCCACACTTCAACGGAGTTTTTCACCACTTTACTCAGGAACAGTTTTTAATGGCCTTAGCGATTTTCGATCTGGACAACACTCTGATCGCCGGAGACAGCGATTATCTTTGGGGAGAATTTTTAGTACAAAAAGGTTATGTCGATGCAGAAGCCTTCGCCGAAACCAACGCTCGATTCTACGAAGATTACAAAAACGGTTCGCTTGATATCTATGCCTACCAGAGATTTGCCTTAAAACCTTTGAGCGAACAAACAATGGAAACTCTGGGCGAATGGCACCGGGAATTCATGCAGGAATTTATCGAACCGATCGTTCTGCCAAAGGCACTGGATCTGGTAGAAAAACATAAGCAACAAGGTGACGACATTATGATTATCACCGCGACCAACACCTTTATCACCCGCCCGATCGGTTTGCGTTACGGAATTCGGACATTGCTGGGAACCGAAGGAGAAATCAAAAACGGACGTTATACCGGAGAGGTTGCCGGCACACCAACCTTTCAGGAAGGCAAAGTGACCCGATTGAATGAATGGTTACAGCAGAATCATCAAAATCTCGAAGGCAGCTACTTTTATTCCGACTCGCACAACGACCTGCCATTATTGAAACAGGTAGATCACCCTGTTGTCGTTGATGGCGATGAAAAATTGCTCGCTCATGCCAAAGCCAATAACTGGCCGACAATGTCTCTAAGATAAGTAAACTTGAAAAAAAAACGTATCTGAAACCAAAAAGCCGCTATGAAAGCGGCTTTTTATTTCAGTCATTTTTCTTCCGGAGAGAAGGCTTATAGTTCAAACTCTTCTTTCACCTGAGCAACCCAATCACTGACACGCTCTTCGGTCAGCTCCGGCTGCTGATCTTCATCAATTGCCAGCCCGACAAAAAACTCTTCATCTTCGGTGACCGCTTTGGACTCATCAAACTCAAACCCGTCGGTCGACATATAACCGGCCGGAGTCGCACCGTTTTCCACGGCGATATCATGCATCATTCCCATGGCATCAAGAAAATATTCCGAATAATCCGCCTGATCACCAAGGCCGAAACACGCCACAGTCTTGCCGGCAAAATCGACGCCTTTGAAATCATCCCAGAAATCATCCCAGCTGCTCTGCAATTCACCGTAATACCAGGTCGGCTGCCCTAAAATGATTTTGTCGTACGCGGCAAAGTCCGCAGCACTGGCTGTTGCAACATCATGTACGTCAACAAGATCCGCACCCATTTTTTGTTTGATCATATCTGCAACACGTTCGGTGTTTCCGGTATCCGTTCCGTAGAATAGGCCAACTTTGCTCATTTTCATTCCTTTAATTTTAAATCCGACCCGACAATAGGTTACATGCGTTTATGAGTTCTTTTTACCAAAATTTCATTCCGGTTTAAACCGCCACAATATATCGATTTACGTTTCCCATATCCAGAAAAAGTGTTTTTATTCTTAACCTGGCTCAAGAAACTCATCGACAGCCCGCGGAGAATCAAGGCATTGAGCGGGTTTTGCAATCAGAATATTCAGCGTTAAAATTGGTGTGCAGATATTACCATAGCCGTCTAGCGCAACCATTCACTAAATTTTATGCTTCAAGATGAAAAAAACTGATTCAATTGACTGCTTCAAGTGCCGACATTTCTTCGTTACCTGGGATCAAAACGCCCCTCGCGGCTGCAGAGCCTTCGGCTTTAAAACCCGACGCCTGCCAAGCGAAGTGGTTCTGGAAACTTCGGGGGAGCCCTGTTTGAAATTTCAACCCAAGCATCCTCCCGACGATGACGCCTCAACCGGCAAACGCGACGGCTGGGTCGCATAGTCACAATGCATCAGATTTCCAAATCAACCGCTACGACTGAATGAAAGCCAACGTGCGTTTGCGTTACAGAGGTGTTTTTTTCCAATCCAGCAATCTTTCCAGCGCAGGCCAGACAAAACACGGCCCGGGGTCGGTTTTTCGACCGGGAGCAATATCACAATGACCAACGATATATTTTTCGTGCAAACTCGGATATGCCTGCCATAAACCTTTAATCAGATTGGCTAAACTTTCGTACTGGCTGGCCGTGTAGCAATGTCGATCAGTTCCCTCCAGCTCAATTCCCACCGAAAAGTCATTGCAGGCTTCACGTCCCTTAAAGCGGGAAACACCCGCATGCCAGGCTCTTTTATGAAAAGGAACATACTGAATCAGCGAACCATCCCGGCGGATCAAAACATGTGCTGAAACGTTTAAATCTTTGATTTTTTCAAAGTATGGATCCTGCCGAGGATTCAATTGGTTGGTGAACAGCTGAGTAATCGCTTCGCCTCCGAACTGATCCGGCGGCAAACTAATACCGTGGACGACAATCAGTTCCAATTCCATGTTCGAAGGGCGCGCATCGCAATTCGGACTGGGAATCCATTCCGCTTGATCAGTTAACCCGCTGGTTCGATTAATACACAAAGCACCATCATAATCTGTACGCTGCACCATATTCGCTTTCAACCACTCCTTCCCCGATTCATTACACTCATTATTCGGCTATAATTAAACCGTGTTTTGCAGCGCAACACGTCAAAATTTTTATCCGCGCCGGAATTTTTCGGCCACATCCATCTAAAACCGACAATTACCGATCATTCTGCATTAAAGTTGCTTTCCGTGCTTTAGAATTCACTACCACAACCAAAATCATTCATTTCAACAACAAAAACAAATAGAATTTTATGAAAAATATCGACTACTTTGACAAACTGCAACAAACCGTTGCCGTTGCCCTTGCCGAGGACATCGGAAGCGGCGACCTGACTGCCGGCTTGATCGACGAATCGACTCAGGCCATTGCCGACATTGTCTGCCGAGATCATGCCGTGATTTGCGGACGCCCGTGGTTCGACGAAGTATTTCGGCAAATCGATTCAGACACCCGCATCGAATGGTTCTGCACTGAGGGCGAAACGGTTACGCCTGACACCGTCATTTGCCGGTTGTCCGGCAGTGCGCGCCACATTCTAACGGCGGAACGCAGCGCTTTGAATTTTCTACAGACTCTGTCGGCAACGGCCACCGTCAGTGCAAACTATGCACAGCAACTGGTTCACACTGACACACGTATTCTGGACACACGAAAAACCATTCCCGGTCTACGTCTTGCACAAAAATACGCGGTCGCCTGCGGCGGGGCCGACAATCACAGAATCGGATTGTACGACGCGATCTTAATCAAAGAAAACCACATCATGTCTGCCGGCAGCATTGCTCAGGCCATTGGCAAGGCCAAACAGCTGCATCCCGGCATTACCGTTGAAGTCGAAACGGAAAACCTTGATGAAGTTCGTCAGGCACTGGATGCCAAAGCCGATATCATCATGCTTGACAATTTTACGCTGCAGATGATGCACGAGGCGGTTGCATTAGTAAACGGAAACGCTAAACTGGAAGTCTCCGGCAATGTGGAACTGGAACAACTGCCGGAACTGGCAAAAACCGGCGTTGACTATATTTCCAGCGGTGCAATCACCAAACACCTGCAAGCAGTCGACCTGTCAATGCGCTTTAAGATGGCGCCTCTGACCGGAAACCATCCCGAATAATGCCCATTTCAACTTGATCAATACGGACCTGTTTGTGCACGACCATCTCCTATTTCACATTGTTCTTCTTCTCGCCATCGCGGTCGTCGTGGTTTCGGTATCCCGTCGCCTGCACTTTCCGCCGATTCTCGGTTATATTTTTGTCGGGATGATTGTCGGCCCTTACGGTTTCGGCTGGATACAGAAAGAAGAAAACATCTCCTTACTGGCGGAATTCGGTATTGTTTTTTTACTGTTTGCGATCGGTCTGGAATTTTCGATGTCGCAAATGCTCAGTATGCGTCGCCAAGTTTTCGGACTTGGCAGCCTTCAGGTAGTCGTCACAGCCTTACTGATTTTTGCCCTCGGCTGGCTGGCCGGGCTGGACAACAACACCGGCATCGTTATCGCCGGCGCTTTTGCACTGTCTTCCACTGCCATCGTTATCAAACAGCTGACCGAACAATCGGAGATTCACTCCCGCCACGGCCGTTCGATCCTCGGAATCCTGATTTTTCAGGACATCATGGCAATTCCGCTGCTGATCCTGATTCCGACCCTGGCCATGAACGATGGCAACGATTCTGCTCTGGCAATGTCTTTAGGCATTGCCTTTTTGAAAGGGGTCGCCGTGGTGGTGGTCATGCACCTGCTCGGGCGCTATCTGTTACGCCCTCTGTTCCATGAAGTTGCCTCCGCGAAATCTCAGGAACTTTTTACACTGACCGTTTTAACCGTTGCTTTGGGAGCTGCTGTTTTTACCGAAGAGATGGGCCTCTCAATGACCCTCGGCGCTTTCCTGGCCGGCATGATGCTGAGTGAAACCGAATACAGACATCAGATCGAATCCGACATCCGTCCCTTCCAGGACATACTGCTCGGTCTGTTTTTTGTGACGGTCGGTATGCTGATTTCAATCGATCTGATCCTGCAACATTTCTGGACGATTGTGGCTCTGACCATTATCATTTTTGTCATCAAAGGTGTGGTTCTTTACTGGTCGGCACGCTTATTCCAGAAAGAACCGGGGGTTGCCGCGCGTATCTCCCTGTCCCTGAGCCAGGTTGGTGAATTCGGTCTGGTATTGATGACTCTGGCCTTCACCTACAATTTGCTTCCGGTTGAAGAAGGTAACATTCTCCTGACAGCTGCGGTTCTTACTATGGTTTTTGCCCCCTTCATGGTCAAATTCAACGGAAAAATCGCTAAGACACTACACCGCAGCAGTTACCGTGACAACACCGAAAATGAAGAAACCATTCAATCCCACAATCCCCATCTTTCCAATCACGTGATCTTATGCGGATTCGGGCGTGTCGGACAAACGGTCGGACGTTTTCTGCACAATGCCAACGAGAATTTCATTGCCCTCGACATGGACATATTGCGCGTCAACGAAGCGCGCGCCGCCGGAGAAAATGTCTTTTACGGCGACTCCTCAAAACAAACGATTCTTCACGCCTCGGCGATCGACAAGGCTAAAATCGTAATGATTACTTTCAGTGATTATCATGGCGCTTTGAAGGTCTTGAAAACCATCCGCCATCTGAATGCTGAAATCCCGGTACTGGTACGGAGCCTGGACGATAAACATGTCAACGAATTGATTGCCGCCGGTGCCAATGAAGTCATTCCCGATACATTCGAATCCAGCATCATGCTCTCTTCACACCTTCTGTTGCTGATCGGCAAATCACCACGCCAGGTTTTGAAGCAGACCCGGGAAATCCGGCGAGATCGCTATCGCCTACTGGAGAGCTTCTACCCCGGTGAGGACGATAATTCACTGGAAGAACACCAGTTAATGAAAGGCGTCATACACAGTGTGCCGCTCGGCGAAGACGCTTATGCCATCGGCAAGCGCCTTGGCGATATCGCTTTGGAAAACTTCGAAGTGCAGGTCGATGCCATTAAACGTGGCCACGTCAGAGGAGAAAATCCTTCTCCCGAAACCCGCTTGCGGCAAGATGACCATATTATTCTGTCCGGCCTTCCCGAAGCAATCGAGGAAGCGGAGCTGTTTCTGCTGACAGGAAGAAGGTCGAAAAAACGCCAGGGAAGCGAAGCAACCGAGAGCTAGTCCAGCCAGATGATCGTTGCCATTCTTCCGCAGCGGCCATCTCGTCGGTAAGAGAAAAAGCGTGTTTCATCGGAATAAGAACACAAGTTCCCACCGTAAACCGCTTTGCAACCGGAATCCAAAAGCTGTTCGCGCGCCATCCCGATCAAATCGGCCAGAAATTTATCCGTCTTCTGTTCGGAGCGTTTGAAAAAACGTTCGTAGTCAGGATTCAATTGACAGAAAGCTTCGAGCAGCTCGCCACCGACTTCGAAATGCGCCTGATGAATGGCCGGACCGATCCAGGCAATAAATTGTCCGGCAACCAATCCGGCACTACGCACGCTCTTTTCGATAATGCACTGATGCACTCCTCGCCAACCCGCATGCACCGCCACTACTTTGCTCCCCACCAAGTCACATAGCAGAATCGGCAAACAATCGGCAGTCATCACCGTGCATAACTGATTTGCATTGCCAGTCCAGGCGGCATCAGCAACCGGTACACTGCCTGCCAGGGCATTTTCAGCGACAAGCGGTAAGTGAATACAGAGATCGGTATGCTGCTGATCAAGCCAGGTCGGTTCTTGCGGTAAATCAGCGTCGTTAATCAAATATTGGCGGTTTTGCAGAACCAATTCAGGGGCATCTCCGACATGCGTTGCCAGATTCAGGCTGTCATACGGCGGAAGACTCACGCCACCAAGGCGCGTTGTACACACAGACTTAACGTTTTGCGGTGCCGGCCAGTCAGGACGAAACCAGGCAGAATTCATCGCTTGCCTTTTAATCGGGGATGTCTTCATCGGTAACCCACTCGACTTCGACTCCATAGTCTTCATAATCGAATTCGTCATAGCCGAGTTGCTGTTCTTCGTAAATTTCCACATCTTCTCTGAGAATGTCGATCAACTCCAACATATCGTCCGGCATCGGCGCTTTCCACTTCATCACCTTTCCGCTAACCGGGTGCGTCAAACTTAAGGCTCCGGCATGCAGAGCCTGCCGGTTGAAATGCCGCAAATAATCCACAAAATCCGGCTCCATCTGGCGTGGAATGCGGAAGCGTTTTCCGTACAAAGGATCGCCGACCAGCGGAAAGCCTAAATAGGACATATGCACGCGAATCTGATGTGTACGCCCGGTTTCCAGCTTAACTCGAACGCGAGTATGCTCTCTGAAATGTTCCAGCACCCGGTAATGACTGATCGCCTCCTTTCCTCCCACGGCTCGAACCGCCATCTTCTTGCGATCACTCGGATTACGCCCAATCGCTTTATTGACGGTGCCGCCCGAATTCATGCGCCCAACGACAACCGCGTCATAAATTCTTTCGACGGCGTGACGTTGCAACTGCTCAACCAAGTGTGTTTGAGCGGCAATGGTTTTGGCAACCACCATCAGACCGGTTGTATCTTTATCCAGACGGTGAACAATGCCGGCTCTCGGCACCTCTCGCAATGCGGCGTCGTAATACAATAACGCATTCATTAAGGTTCCGTCGGGATTGCCTGCTCCCGGGTGAACCACCAAACCGGCCGGTTTATTAATAATCATAATCGCCGCATCTTCATAGACGATATTCAATTCGATGGCCTGCGCAGGAATATCGGTTTCAGCCTGAAGTTCAACTTCCAAAACAACCTCTTCTCCGCCAAGAACGCTATGCCGCGGTTTGGTATTGACGACACCGTCAAGACGAACTTTACCGCCCTTGATCCATTGTTGAATCCGATTACGTGAATAATCGCTGAAAAGTGCCGCAAGAACGGAGTCCAAACGTTCCCCCATCGAAGAAAGGGGGACGGTCGCCGTTAAATTCTGTTTGGATTGAGTCATGTATTTACTTTATATTGCACATTTGAGTAGATGGAATTTTGCCACACGATTTTAACGCCGATTAATCTCATTTAGACCAAGCGGTTCCGTTTGAATTTGTGTTACAATCGTGGCTTATTTATTTTTGTCATATTGTAACCTAAGCCTATGAAAAAAACGCTGTTAACCGCCCTTTTCATCGCCGGTTTTAGCTTGTCCGGTTGTTCCTCTCTGAATGCTTTGATCGATAAGCCGGATGCCGAAAAGAGCGTAGAAGACTTTTATGACGCCGCCACACTCGCTTTCAAAAACAAAGAGTGGGACGTCGCCATTGATAACTATGAAAAACTGAAAGCGTATTTCCCCTACGGCTCCTATGCCGAGCAGTCTTACCTGGAACTGGCTTATTCCTACTACAAATACGACGAACCCAAATCGGCAATTCGCGAACTGGAAGAGTTTATCCGGCTTTATCCGCGCCACAAAGAGATGCCTTATGCATACTATCTGCGCGCTCTGGCAGCCGACTCCGTTACCCAAAGCTGGCTCGATAAATTCATTACCGACCCGGCAGCTCGCGACAAAGTTTCAGCAGAAAACGCCTACAACTTCTACAGCGAACTGATCAACCGCTATCCGCAAAGCCGGTACGCGGCCGCTGCCAGCGAACGCCTGATTGCACTGCGCAATCAAATGGCACGCAACGAGCTGAAAGTTGCCCGCTTCTATTATTCGAAACAGGCATTCTTGGCCAGTGCTAACCGTGCCGAGTACATTCTGCAAAACTATCCGCGCGCCGTTGTCACCGCAGAAGCACTGCAGCTGCTGGCAGACTCCTACAATAAAATGGGGATGGATGTGAACGAATCTCACGCCCGAGAAGTTTACCAGCTGAACAAAGACCGCTTGAGCGGCTCTTGAAACCAAGTGCTGGCCCCAACAAATCAGGGCAAATAAAAAACGGGCATCATGCCCGTTTTTTATTATGTCCATCTCACTGGCAATCAGATTATTCAGAGTTATTCAGAATAACGGCTGGTAATCGGATATCGACGATCTCGACCAAAAGCCCGGTGAGTGATTTTGATCCCCGGAGCCGCCTGGCGTCGTTTATATTCACTGCGATCGATTAAACGAATCACGCGCCGAACTTCCGGCTCATCAATTTCCAGGGCGGTAGAAATTTCCTGTGGCGACTGATCCAGCTTGACATAGGCGCGGATAATCGCATCCAGAGTATCGTAATCGGGCAAAGAATCCTGATCAGTCTGATCCGGACGTAATTCTGCCGAAGGCGGCCGGGTAATCACCCTATCCGGAATCACCTCACCAAGCGTATTACGGTATTTTGCCAAGCGATAAACCAATGTTTTCGGAACATCTTTAAGCGGCGAAAAACCGCCAACCATATCTCCGTACAGAGTCGAATAGCCAACCGCCACTTCACTTTTATTACTGGTTGCCAACACCATTTTGCCGGTTTTGTTGGAGATCGCCATCAATAGAGTTCCGCGAATTCGCGCTTGCAAATTCTCTTCGGTAATATCCGCTTCCGTACCTTGCAAGGTTGCATGCAAAGTTGTCTCGAATGCACTATAAACCTCTTCAATCGGCAAAACCTGGTAAGTCACCCCCATGCTGTTTGCCTGGGAAGCAGCATCCTCCTGACTGATCTGAGCGGTATAACGAAACGGCATCATTACCGCTTCGACATTTTCCGCCCCCAGAGCATCAACCGCTATAGCCAGAGTCAGGGCCGAATCAATCCCGCCGGAGAGCCCCAGAACAACGCCGGGGAAGCCGTTTTTTCGGACGTAATCCCGAACTCCGACCTTAAGCGCCTCATAGACTCGTGCCTCGTCTCGATACAATTCGGCGCTGACTCCGGGAAGCATAAGAACCGCATCAGCCTGTTTTAGCAACCGGATCGGAGCAAGATCCTCTTTGAATTCAGGTGACTGAACACAAACCTCTCCATCGGCACTCATTGCGAAAGAACCGCCATCAAAAACCAGTTCATCCTGACCGCCAATCTGGTTCACATAGATAATCGGCTGTCGGTTTTCATCCACCCGTTTTTGCAATGTCTTGATGCGATCTTGATGTTTTTCCAAAGAAAAAGGTGATGCATTCAATGTCAGCAACACTTCAGCTCCAGCCTCTTTTGCCTGAGATGCCGGAGAAATTTTCCAGATATCTTCGCAAATCAGTAACCCGAATTTAATGCCTTTAAATTCGACCACACAAGGCTGATTACCGGCGCTGAAATAACGCTGCTCGTCAAAAACGCTGTAATTCGGCAGGTTTTGTTTGATGTAACTGGCACGAATGGTTCCACCATCAATCCAAGCCGCCATATTAAAACGTTCACCCAGCTCGTCGATCATCGGATAGCCGATAACACAGGCAACTTCCTGCAATTCGGATGCAATTTTCAGCAGAGCCTGTTCAACCTGTGGGTACAAACCATCGCGCAACAAAACATCTTCCGGGGGATAGCCTGTCAGAGTCATTTCAGGAAAAACGACCAGATCGGCGGAAAAACGCTCTTTTGCCTGTAATGCGGACTGAATGATCAAATCCGTATTACCTTGCAAATCTCCAACAATCGGATTAATTTGCGCCATTACCACCGTTACGCTTTGCGTCATAAAATCGAGTCTCTTATTCTTAATCTCTTTAGAGTATTGTAAAACAGTTCGAGGTTTATTTTCCCTGAAGCTGTTCCAACATGGCCTGACCGAGATCGGCGGGCGAATCAACCACTCGAACGCCCGCCGCTTTCAAAGCTGCGAATTTGGCTTCGGCAGTCCCTTTTCCACCGGAGACGATGGCTCCGGCGTGCCCCATGCGCTTCCCTGGAGGAGCCGTAACACCGGCAATATAAGCCACAACCGGCTTGGAGACATGCGCTTGAATGAACTCGGCGGCATCTTCTTCCGCTTGCCCACCGATTTCGCCAACCATGATAATTCCCTGGGTCTCTGGATCCTGTTCGAACAGCTCCAGACAGTCAATGAAATTCATTCCCTGAATCGGGTCGCCGCCGATTCCAACGCAGGTCGATTGTCCCAAAGCGTTTTGCGTGGTTTGCTGCACCGCTTCATAAGTCAGTGTTCCGGAGCGGGAAACAATCCCGATTTTACCCGGGAGGTGAATGTGCCCGGGCATAATACCGATTTTACATCCTTTTCCATTGTCCCCTGGCGTGATCAGTCCCGGGCAGTTCGGTCCAATCAAATAGGCGTCCGATTTGTCCAGAACGGCACGCACTTTCAGCATATCGGCGACAGGAATGCCTTCGGTAATACAGGTAATTACCTTGATACCCGCAGCCACCGCTTCGATAATCGAATCCGCGGCGAATGCCGGCGGCACATAAATCATGCTGGCTTCGGCTCCCGTCGCCTCAACCGCTTCACGAACCGTATTGAACACTGGAAGCCCTAAATGTGTCTGCCCCCCTTTCCCCGGCGTGACACCGCCAACCATCTTGGTTCCATAGGCAATCGCCTGCTCGGAGTGAAAGGTTCCCTGTTTTCCTGTAAAGCCCTGGCAAATTACTTTCGTATCGGCGTTAATCAAAATGCTCATTTCTTTTTCTCCACTCTCTTAAGCTTTTGCCACTTCGACGACTTTTTCAGCCGCATCCGCCAGACCGTTCGCGGAGATAATACTCAAACCGCTTTGCGCCAGTTTTTCACGTCCCAGCTCAACATTCGTTCCTTCCAAACGAACTACAACCGGAATGTTCAATCCCACTTCATGAACGGCCTGAATAATGCCGTCGGCAATCAGGTCGCAACGAACAATTCCACCGAAAATGTTTACCAGAATCGATTTAACTTCCTTCGAGGAGAGAATCAGTTTAAAGGCTTCGGCAACTCTTTCAGGCGTTGCACCACCGCCAACATCCAGAAAATTAGCCGGACTGCCGCCATTCAACTTAATCAGATCCATAGTTGCCATCGCCAAGCCTGCACCATTGACCATGCAACCAATGTCACCGTCCAAGGCGATATAGTTCAACTGATGCTCGGAAGCCTTAGCCTCGCGTTCGTCTTCTTGAGAAAAATCCCGCATCGCAACCAAGGCCGGCTGGCGATAAAGCGCATTCGAATCAATGTTGACCTTGGCATCCAGCGCAACCAGCTGATTTTCCGCTGTACGGATCAAAGGATTGATTTCCAACTGAGAGACATCTTTTTCCAATGCCAGCTGATAAAACGCCTGCATCATTCGTCCCAATTGCTTGAAAGCATCGCCTTTCAGGCCAAGTGCAAATGCAACTTCCCGACACTGGTATGGCATAACTCCAACCGTCGGATCAATGGACACACTGAAAATTTTCTCAGGTGCCGTTTCGGCAACCTCTTCGATATCCATGCCTCCAGCAGCCGAAATCACAAACGTATGGCTTCGGTTTACACGGTCAATCAACAGGCTTAAATACAACTCTTCTTCAATCGCCAAGGTTTCTTCGATTAACAGGGAATGAATCGGCAATGCCTTGCCAGCGGTCTGAATCGTTGCCAGTTTGCTTCCCAGAAGCGCTTCAGAAACCTGCATCGCTTCGGCTGCATCTTTTACCAGTTTCACGCCCCCCGCTTTACCGCGCGCACCAGCATGGATTTGCGCTTTAACGACCCAGGCATCGCCGCCAACTTGTTGCAAAGCGGCTTCCAACTCGGATAATTCGGTAATCAGTTGACCTTTAGGGATGGCGATGCCGTAATCGGCAAACAGAGATTTGGCTTGGTATTCATGTAAATTCATTGAAAAAAACGTCTCCAGAAGTGCTTTTTTATCACAAATGATTCATCCATCTGCAAAACACGTGCATATGACTCAAAAAATTGCATTTATTGTATGTTTTTTGGACAATGAATGCACCTCAAATCACGGCTGAAAGCCGAATATGTACATTCAAAGGAATCCTACTTGAGAACCCTGCTACTGCTTGCCCTCGTTATCGTTTTATTTATTCTGGTTCGCTTCACCATGAACCGCATTATTGAAATCCGGAACCGCCGACTGGAAGAAGAAGAGCCGGTGGTGTCTGCTGAAGAAAAAATCGTTGCCTGCCATCATTGCGGACTGCGGATTCCGGAAAGCGAGGCTTTATTTGACGGCCAGAACCACTACTGCAGCCAGGAGCATCTCGAAGCCGGCCAACGCGAAAACCACTAGCGCTTGCTCCCATAAAGCGTGCGCAAGCTACACCCAGGCAGCCTTCAGGACTTTTGAAATCGGGCTGACGGCGACTTGTTACAAATTATTGCAAGTTGCTGCAAATTGCTACTGCGCGACTTACTGCAAACGGCCGGATGGCGAATGAATCATTTCTATTTTGGCAGTAAACAAAATTGTTTGCCCGGCCAGGGGATGGTTGAAATCCATCGTCACTTCCGCCTCGTTCACCTGATGAACTCGAGCCGGTACTTCTTCACCGGTCGGAGTATTGAAACCGATCACATGCCCCTCTTCCAGCGGCATGTCTTCAGGAAAATCACTCCGCGACATAAGATGCAGGTTTTGCGGATCGTGCGCACCGAAAGCACGTTCCGGCGGCAAAGTAAATTTGGCGCTGGTTCCCTGTTCCAAACCAACCAGCAGACTTTCCAAAGCCGGGATCAGGGTTCCGTCCCCGATTTGAAACTTCAAAGGTTCGTCAGCCTCGGCTTTCTCGATCAGGGTGCCGTCTGCAAAACGTAATTCGAAACTGATACTCAGCTCACTGTTCTCCTGAACAACTGGCAATGGGGATTGAATACTCATCAACTAAAACCCGTATTGATTACACACAAAAACGCGCCTTGTAAGGCGCGCGATCTAAATGACATGAACAAACGTTCACGCCTGAATTTCAGCCGTTCGGCGATCAAGTTTTGCCGAACAGTGAGAACGGCTCTTCCGGAACTTCCTGACAACGAATACGCCATTCCAATTTATAATCGCAATTCTGATCCGAACATTGCGTCAGAGAATCGGCAAACTCTCCCTGCTTTTGAGCTTGGCGCGACAAATAAATGTAGCCATCAGGACAGACTTCACGAGCTTTGATTCGCATCGGCCAACTGTCAAAACCGGTAACCGGACCGCTCTTTTCGGTGGCCAAAAGAAACTCGTCTTTGGCAAGCGGTTCGGCAGACACCTCGACTGCTGTTTTTTCCCAGGATTCAAATATACCGTAAACGCCTTGACCGACACTCTCAACACCACTGCTGATGCTGGAACATCCTGAAAGCGAAAAAAGCGCGGAACAGGCTAAAAAGGAAAGGCCGAATTTTTTTATTCGACGGAGACCGGGAGAATTTAACATTTTCAGATTCATGTCAGACTATAAAAATTAAAAAAGACGATTACAGGATTGCTGAATCATATCAGAAATTCACCGCAAAAACTGTTTTATCAAGGCGTTTTTCACTGATTTGACAGGGGAAGAGGTTCTTCTTTGATACCTTTCTCGGCAATAACAAAGCACAGATTGGTATGCACCTTTTTTCCATCAATCAACAATGAGGTTCCATGAATATCCTCCGGGTTTAAACGGACATCCCCTTCATAAACTTTGATCAACTTGCCGGTCATGCAACTGTACAGCTCAACAGTACGATTTAAACCCACCCAGTCGGATTGCAGATTTTTTGCACTGTTAGCCACTTTTTCACACCCCGTCAGGCCAAACGACAAAGGCATAAAAAACAATGGGAAAAGCCAAATTGACTTGCGCATTCACTACTCCTTTTCCAATACATTATCCGAAGTTTTCTTGGCCTCTTCCCATGCCTTTACATAGGTTTCTTTTTCGCCAAGTTTTTTCACCTCTTTGACCGCATCGGATTTCGAGGCATCATCACTCCATTCCGAAACAGTTTCCTTTGTCGACTTCCAGGCTTCGGCAGAATATTTTTTGGTTCCATCCCAAGCTTCACCAGCACTGTCCTTGGTGGATTGCCACCAGTCAGCTTGAACACCGAAACTGACACATAACAGAACAAACGGGACCATCTTTTTACTCAACATTGCAGACCTCTCTTAGAAAAACGCTTGTATAAGACGTGTTTTACCACAGCCGATTCAAAATCAAAACCTTGTGGTACCGATTTTCAGGCTTAAGCCATACTTCCTGACAGGCAACAGAAAGCCGACTTTACAAAGAGCAAAGCAGTTAAAATGAGCGCTTTACCTGAATCAAGAATCCTTTTGACTGCCCGCGACCCGAACATGAACACATCAAACCCCATCAGAAAATTATTGATTATCGGCTATGTATGGCCCGAGCCGAATTCATCCGCAGCCGGCAGTCGGATGATGCAATTAATCGAGCAGTTTCTGCAGGCGGGCATCGAGGTGACTTTTGCAACCGCCGCAACCGACAGTCCGCACGCAGTCGATCTGGAGATTGCAGGCGTGATAACCGCGAAAATCAATTTGAACGACAGCGACTTTGACCACTTTTTAAAACAACTGATGCCGGACGCCGTCCTGTTCGACCGTTTCATGATCGAAGAGCAGTTCGGGTGGCGCGTCGAAAACCACTGCCCTGGAGCTTTGCGAATTCTGAATACCGAAGACCTTCACTGCTTGCGGCAGACACGCCACCTGATGCTCAAACAACTTGAAAAAGAAACCTATCAGCTCCAATATTCGGAAACGCTTGACCAAGATAAGCTTTTCCGAATGCTGACAAAGCAGGAGATCTGTAAGCGCGAACTGGCCGCCATTCACCGTTGCGATATCAATCTAATGGTATCGGACTTCGAAATTCAGCTACTGCAAACCTATTTTAATGTGCCTCCTCGCCAGCTGTACTATCTTCCTTTGGTCTATTCGGCAAAACCGCCCACTCATAAATCCTTCTCGCAACGCAGACATTTCATCGCCATCGGCAACTTCCGCCACCAGCCAAACTGGGATGCCGTTCTGCAATTAAAACAGCACATCTGGCCACAACTAAGTCGGAAATTGCCGGACGCGGAATTGCATATTTACGGCGCTTATCCACCACCCAAAGCAACAGCATTGCATTCGAATAAAGAGCGCTTTCTGGTAAAAGGCTGGGCGCAAGATGCATTTGAAACCATCGAATCGGCCCGAGTCTTACTGGCCCCCCTGAGATTTGGTGCGGGCATCAAAGGGAAATTGGCCGAAACCATGCGCTGCGGTACACCGAGCATCACAACACCGATCGGTGCCGAGGCCATGCAGTTTTCTGCCACCTGGGGCGGTGTGATTGCCAATAATTATTCAGAATTCATCGAAGCAGCAAGTGAACTTTATCAACATCAGAATTCGTGGCAGCGTGCGCAGAAAAACGCTTTCGACCTCTTTGACAGACACTTCAGCCACCCTCACAGCGGATTTATCAAGCTGGTTGCTGCCTTGAACGACTACCGGCACAACCTCACCGAACTTCGCAGCCAGCACTTTATCGGAGCCATGTTGAATCACCACCAACATAAAAGCACGCAGTATATGAGCCAATGGATTGAGGCAAAAAATCAGTTGAAAGATAAAAATCCGCAAGCGCACTAAAGCTTTCGATAAAGCAGGAGAATAGAACCGGAGACAATAAAAAGCCGGAGCCCCTCAAACGAAGGACTCCGGCACCGATTTGAAGAATTTTCTATTCTGGAAACTACTCCAGAATCCATTCCATAGACAATCGCGGATAAAGCTTATTTCAGCGTCACCGCATAATCGGCAACCGCCTGCATGTCATCATCCGACAAACCGGCAGCCATCGGCGCCATGACACCTGTCATCGGCCCCATCTGCTCGCCGGCCTTATACTTCTTCAATTTGGCAACAATGTCTGCCGGCGTCTGGCTGTTCAAAGCCGGCCCCCATGCCGCCTTCCCCTTTTGCTCCATGACACGCCACACAAGTCGCATAAACCTTAGCGCCATCCGGTGCCGCCGCAACTTGTTTTTCAACAGTTTCTTTCACTTCTTTTTTGGCGGCTTCAATCGACTCGGCAGCGTTTGAGACAGCTTCTTGCGCCTGCTGCTGCAATGTCGGTTGAGGCGCCGCTTTCGGTTCCGGCTGTTTCACATCCATCGTGTTTTGCACAGCTGGTTTTTCCGCTTCCGCCGCTTGCTGAGGAGCCTCATCTCCAGAACAGGCACTTAACGCAAGCACAGCGGAAAACAGTAATCCGACTGCAAACGGTTTAGTTTTCGAATAAGGTGTTAAATGGTTTTTCATAATGTGGTTTTTCATAATGCCCTCCTGACTAAAAATACGCTTTTTCAATGCTTTTACTTTTCAAATATTCTTCATGCAAAGATGCAACAGAACGTGAGTCTTGTCCCTGTCAACTGAAAAAACCGGATCTCTGATCCCGGCTTCGTCCGTCGCAACGCTTTCATCTTATCAATCCGAGTTCAATCGATACAAGCGCGCTCAAACAAACATCCAGCTTGTCTTAACTATACAGCAGAGTTTCCTACATCTCGTTTAACTTTTTTTGCAAACGCGCAATCGAAACTGGCTGAATGGTTTTCATCGGTTGCGAAAACAGAGAAATTCTTAATTCTTCCAGCAGCCAGCGCAGTTCAATAAAATCCGGATGTTGTCGACTGATCGGATCGGCAACTCTCTGTTTATAACACTCCAACAACGGCTGCAACTCGCGAATGCTCTTCTGATCCTTTCCTGGATCGAGATCGATTTTTTCCAAACGCACCTCAAGAGCCTGCAAATATCGCGGCAACTGTTTAAACCATTTTTCGGGAGTATCGCGAACGAAATCCGCGGCAATCAAAGTATCCAACTGAAGACGAATATCGGCAATCGACGCCAGCCAGCGCGGGTTCAATTTCCCTTTAACACGTCTGGCAATAGCCTGATGACGACTCAGAATATCATCAAGTTGCCCGGCAATCTGCTGCGCCTGATCGACCCATCGCAAACGGACATCTTCCAGTACGCTTTCAAACTCTGCCTGCCTTCGAATCGCTTCCGGCTTCGGAACCAGAGCGTGAAGCGCACGATCAATCACCTGCCCGGTCAAATCCTGACAAGTTCCATAGGGGGCGTAACAAAGGCAGGCACGCTTCATCGGCAACTTTTTCGTCAAATACTGATATTTATCGTGCAGTTCTTGCTTGATCAATGCCAGTACCGCGCGTGCATGCTCCTCAAGCGCCTGTTCCAGATCGCCGCTCATCTGCAGTGAAAAACCTCCAGCGTATTTCAAATAAGGATAGACCACCATCTGAGTGCCGCGCTCTTTCAACGTTTTGCATTCTTGAAGGTCACCAAAATCCCAATGTTCGATCACCCCCTCGCCCTGACTTTTTCCTACGTGATGTTTCTGAATTTTCCGCTCGATCAAATGCAGATAGTCACGCTTCAATTGTGCAAGATCATCACTTTGCGCCAGCTGTTTTCCATGATCGTCTTCCAGTACAAAAGACGGTAACAAGTGATCCGGCAGAACCAGCCCGGCGAAGTCCTGCTCGGCAACTTTACTGCCAGCCCGACGATTCAAAGCCCAAACCAATTGATGCAGAAACGGCATCACCTGCCCGGAAGAGGTTTTTTTGCCCTGAGACATTTCACTTAATACCAGATCGCAATATTGCGGCACCGGAACAAACTGTTTGCGAAACGCTTTCGGCAGACTTTTGATGAAAAAAGCCACCTTTTCTTTAAGCAGACCGGGAGAAAGCCATTCAAAATCCCGCTCATTCACCAAATTCAGATGAACCAGTGGAATATGGAAAATCAAACCATCACGTTTCTTTCCAGGATCAAAACAGTAGTCGACATCCAGCCTCAACTGATTGCGAAGTTCGACCTGATCCGGATAGTTCTGCAACCAATCGTCGGCAACTTCCTGACGCAATAAAGCATCGCGCTGCAGATACAACTTATCCAGTTCGGCCGAATCCTGTCTGGCAACTTTTTTCCACCAGCGCTCAAATGCCGGTTTACTGTAAATGTGCTGTGGAATCCGAGCATCATAGAACTGGAAAACCACTTCATCATCCACCAGAAAATCCGGCCGGCGAAGCTTACTTTCTAACGTGCGAATTTCTTCCGCCAAAGCCCGATTGTGCTGCAGAAAAGCGGCCTTGGAATCCATTTCACCCTGAACAAGCGCATGCCTCAGGAAAAGCTTGCGCGATTCGACAGGGTCGATCGAACCATAATTGCAGGGACGCCGATTCACAATCGGCAGACCATATAAAGTAATCGATTCGTACGCTCCGACCTGCCCCGCGCGTTTTTGCCAATGCGGGTCGCTATAGCGCTTTTTGATCAAATGCCCAGCCAGGGATTCCAGCCAGGTGACGTCAATTTCGGCATTATTTCTGGCATAGAGCTTGGTGGTTTCAACCAGCTCGGCACTTAACATCCATTTCGGCTTGCGCTTGAACAGAACGGAGCTGGGATGGATGAATAAGCGAGTATTTCTCGCTCCTTGATAGGCATTTTCCTCATCCCGCAAACTGATATTGCCAAGCAAACCGGCCAGAAGCGAGCGGTGAACTGCGATACTGTGCAGATCGCTCAGACGCTCAAGCACCTGTTTCCCCTGCTTTACTTCTTCATAAAGATGCAATTCCCCCACCTTCATGCCGATGCGCTTTAAACTCTGTTCCAGTTGAACGGTCAATTCATGCCACTCTTTCATTCTCAAATAGGAAAGGAAGTTGGTTTTGCACAATTTGCGCAACTTGCTTTGCGACAGATGGCGGCGCTGGTTTTCATAAAAACGCCACAAATTAAGAAAGAACAGAAAATCCGAGCGTTCATCTTCAAAACTCTTATGCACTTTTCGGGCCGCCTGCATATTCGTTTCATTCAGATCCCGCGGGTCTTGAATGCTTAAAACCGCTGCAATAATGATTACCTCAGCCAGCACACCGTTTTTTTCACCTTCGATCACCATCTTGGCAATGCCAGGATCAATCGGCAATCTGGCCAGACGCTTCCCTTCGGGGGTCAAGCGCCGATTTTCATCCAAAGCCCCCAACTCATGCAATTGGCGATAACCGTCGTTGATCGCCTTATCCGTCGGCGCTTCAAGAAACGGAAAGCGCGACACCTCCCCGAGAGACAGTTCGGTCATACTGAGAATGATCGATGCCAGAGAAGTCCGATGAATTTCCGGATCGGTAAACGCCGGCCTGGCATTGAAATCGTCCTCATCGTACAAACGGATGCAAATCCCTTCACTCACCCGTCCGCAGCGACCTTTGCGCTGATTGGCCGAAGCTTGAGAGATTTTTTCAATCGGCAGCCGCTGAACCTTGGAGCGCACGCTGTAACGGCTGATACGCACCAGCCCGGGATCGATGACATATTTTATTCCAGGCACAGTCAAAGAAGTTTCGGCCACATTGGTACTCAAAATGATGCGGCGCTTTTGCGATGTCTGGAATACCTTCTGCTGCTCATTCAAAGAAAGACGCGCATAAAGGGGAACAATTTCGGTATTTTTAAAGTTCTGCTTTTTCAGAGCTTCCGCAGTTTCTTTAATATCGCGCTCACCGACCTGAAACACCAGAATATCGCCAAAAGGATCTGCATACCCCAACTCATCAACGGCATCGACAACCGCCGTCACCGTGTCTTGTTCGATGAGATTTCCTGCATCGTCCTCATAACTGCTTAACGGTCGATAACGCACTTCAACCGGATAGGTTCGACCGGAAACTTCGACGACCGGCGGCCGTTTACCATCAACGGCAAAATGATCGGCAAAACGCTGAGTATCGATAGTAGCCGAAGTGATAATGACCTTCAGATCAGGACGCTTGGGCAACAGCTGTTTAAGAATTCCAAGCAGGAAATCGATGTTCACGCTTCGTTCATGCGCTTCATCAATAATAATCGTATCGTATTGACTCAAATAACGGTCATTCTGAACCTCTGCCAGGAGAATACCATCAGTCATGACTTTGATCAGGCTCTGCTCGGCAACCTGATCCATGAAACGTACCTGATAACCCACTTTATCGCCAATTCGACTGTGCAACTCTTCCGCCAGCCGTTCGGCCACACTGCGCGCTGCAAGGCGCCTTGGCTGAGTACAGCCGATTTTACCGAAAACACCCCGTCCGGCATCGAGACAGATTTTCGGAATCTGCGTGGTTTTCCCCGAACCCGTCTCCCCGGCAATAATTACAACCTGATTTTCACGTACCAATTCAACCAAAAGCGTTTTTTTGGCCGCAATCGGCAAAATTTCATCATAGTCGGTTTTCGGGACCGATGCTCTGCGACGGTCTGCCTGCTCGATAGATTTTTCCAATCGTGCAAACCACTCTTTTCGTTTGGAATCAGTGCCTTCAAGATTTTGTATTTTATTCCGCTTATGGAAACTTAATAGCTTATGTCTATCTTTAATCAGACATTTCTGCAACATCTCCAAATCCGAATCCAGCTTTTTTTGCGGTAATTTCAATGACATAGTTGACTTAAGCCTTCAAAAATCCGATAATAAACTCCATGAACTTATACGGCCATTAATTAATTTAATAATATTAATAAAGGCTTATTATAACAAACCTCATTACAAGGCAGAGTCTATGAAAATTCGTCAGTTATTCGATTATGATACTTGGACCTATACGTATCTGGTATGGGATGAAGCAACCAAAGAAGCCGCTGTCATCGATTCGGTCATCGAGCAAGTCGATCGTGATATGCAACACATCGAAGAGCTGGGCCTGAAAGTAAAATACCTTCTGGAAACCCATATTCACGCCGACCATATTACTGGAGCAGGCCCACTTAGAAAACGCACCGGCGCTGAAATCGTAGTACACAAAAACTCCGGTTCCGCATGTGCTGACGTCCTTGCCGTCGAAGGTGATAAATTCACCCTGGGCGATCAGGAAATCCGCGTTTTGCATACTCCTGGGCATACCAACAACGACATCACTTACCTGATTGACGGTGCTGCTTTCACTGGCGACACCTTGTTGGTTCGTGATTGTGGACGTACTGACTTCCAACTTGGAAGCAACGAAGAAATGTACAACTCCTTAACCGAGAAGCTTTTCAAGCTACCGGCAGATACTATGGTTTTTCCTGCGCACGATTACAAAGGATTCACTCAATCCACCATCGGTGAAGAACAGGAATACAATGTCCGTGCCGGTTCAGGTAAATCCTTCGAAGATTTCTCAACCATTATGGATAATCTGAATTTACCGAATCCAAAACGTTTAGATATTTCGGTACCGGGGAATTTGAAATGCGGTAACATCGGAGACGACAGCGCCGCTTAATCGACATCGATTCAAAACCTGACTGCTAAAAAGCCCGAAGTGTTTCTGAAACATCTTCGGGCTTTTTACTTTATCGCCAGTTCAATACTTGATGCCTTTCGCCGGGCATGCTCTTATGCTCACAAATTAATTGCAGCTACCTGCACTTGCTGTTAATCAGTGAACTTCCATAACCTCAACGCGGTAATCCAGAGTTTTACCGGCCAAAGGATGATTACCATCCAGATAAACCTTGTCTTCATCTATTTCGATGATTCTAAAAATAACCGTATTGCCATCCGGATCTTCGGTTTCCACTTCCGAACCAATTTCGATTTCGACGTTATCGTCAAAATTTTCCGGCCCGGCGTAAACGATCAACTCATCTTTAACCGGCCCATAACCTTTGTCGGCTTCAATGGTCACTCTCGCTTCAAAGCCAGGCTCTTCACCTTCCATGAACTCCTCAAGGCCTTCAATAATTTCACCTTCTCCCTGAATGTAAACCACTGGATCTCCGCCAAACGTCGAATCAATGACTTTTCCCGAATCGTCCTTCAGTTCGTAATGAAACGAAACGCGGCTTCCTTTTTTGATTCTCATAACAGCTCCTTCGCTCCCTTTCTCGAGAAATTTGCTTTAAAATGTGCGCTTATTCTACCTTAAAGGCTTTCTGAATGCGTCAGATATTATTGGATACGGAAACCACCGGGTTCGACCCTCTAACCGGTGACCGGATTATTGAAATCGGGGCGGTTGAGCTGGTCAAACGCCGCTTGACGAATCGCCATTATCACCAATACATCTACCCGGAAAGAAGTGTTCCTCAGGAAGCGATTGAAGTCCACGGGATCACGGATGAATTCCTGAAAGACAAACCGGTTTTCGCACAAATTGCCGACGCATTTATGCAATTCGTCGACGGTGCCGAACTCATCATCCACAACGCGCCTTTCGATGTCGGATTCATCAATCACGAACTGTCACTTTTACCGAATAACACTTGGGGGAAAATAGAAGATCACTGCAAGATTACAGATTCCTTAAAGCTGGCGCGACAGATGTATCCCGGCCAGCGAAATTCTCTGGATGCGCTCTGCAAACGCCTGTATATCGACAACAGCAACCGTACACTGCATGGGGCATTGCTCGACTCCGAAATTCTCGCCGACGTCTACCTCGCCATGACCGGCGGTCAGACGGATTTAATTCTCAGCCATGACAACAGTGAAGAAGCATCACAGATCGATGCCGGCAGTTTCGGTAAAAAAACCGCAAACCACCAATTAAAAATCCTTTACGCGAGCAATGAAGAACTTGATCTTCATCGGGCAAAACTGGCGCAGATTGAAAAAAAATCCGGCCGGCAGCTGGACTGGTAATTCCGCTCAGGATTTCGCCTGAATTTCATCCATCGCCAGATTGGCCAACTCATCCACCCGTTCATTTTCAGGATGTCCCGAATGCCCCTTAACCCAGTGCCACTCGACTTCATGCGGAATCAGAGCCTCCTCCAACCGTTGCCATAACTCTTTGTTTTTAACCGGTTTATTGGCCGCGGTTTTCCAGCCTTTTTTCTTCCATCCTGTCAACCACTGGGTTATGCCATTTTTCACATATTGCGAATCGGTCGTCAACTTAACCCTGCACGGACGTTTCAATGATTCGAGGGCTCGGATCGCCGCCATCAGCTCCATCTGATTGTTTGTTGTATGCACTTCGCCACCTTTCAGCTCCTTAAGGTGTTCGCCGTACTTCAAAATCGCCCCCCAGCCACCAGGTCCCGGGTTGCCACGACAGCCGCCGTCCGTATAAATTTCAACCATTTGCTGTGTCAAACGATATATTCCTCTTAAGATATTTTTAGCCGCGACCTTCGCGTTTTAAATTTGTAATCCCTTGCTTGCGGCGCAGCGATACCTGAGCGCCACTGCTGAAACGCCAGCGGGGCATGCGCCATTTCAGTCCGACCAGCGTCGGCGAGTCAACGCGTTTTTTGGCCACCAGGCAATACATGTTGCCGAACTCCAGGCCAACTTTGCGGAAACCGTTTTCCAGCCACTCTATGATTTTGACCACCACCGGATGTCGTTCTCTGCCGCTGAAACAGCTTACTGCGCTATAGTCGTACGCAACTACATCGTAACCAAGTACGCTCAACCACTCCTTCAGTTTTCTTAACGAATCCAATCTAGCCTGACGGAACAACTTCTCACCCCGAAACCATCGATGCCGCATCACCGCGCAACCGAGAGGATTGAATCCGGTAATAACGATATGGCCTTCCGGTATCAGCATTGAATCAACCTGCCGCAGCAAAAAATGCGGATCGGCGGCAAATTCAAGCGTATGCGGCAATAAAATCAGGTCGGCAACCTCTCGGCCGATCGGCAGGAAATCCAAGTCCGCCTGAACAAACTGAAGACCGGGTTGAGCCTGCATGCGTTCATCCAGTTCCGCATCCACCAGAACTTTACAGTTTACTCGGCTGTTCTGCATGATATTTTCCGTTGAAATACATCCGAGCTGTACAAGAAAATATCCGAACAGATTCCCCAGCGCAGAATCGAGCAGCAGACGTTCCTGATCATAAAAGAAGCGCCCTGCACCGGATTGATACCATTGTTTTAACGCGGGCTGAAACCCATGCTCCATCGGCTTTTTCATAACAATCAACCCGCAGGCTTAAATTTGGTAAAATAGGCCACCTATTATAGCAATACACGTAAGAACATCTATGCAAATACACGGTATTCCCGCCCTTGTCGGCACTTATGACAATTACATCTGGATTCTATCCGAAGGTCGTGATGCCTGGGTGGTTGATCCGGGGCAGGCACCTCAGGTCATTAAATTTCTTGACGAGCATCAGCTTCAGCTACGCTCGATCTTAGTGACCCACCGCCATTTTGATCATGTCGACGGCATCCCGGAATTAAAAGCAGCTTTTCCCGGCGCGGTGGTTTACGGACCTGAAAAAACACCGGTTGCGGCAATCGAAAAGCGTTTGGTGGAAGGCGATCAAGTTGAACTTACAGCAGACTACCATCTGCATGTTCTGGATACTCCCGGACATACTGAAGACCATATCAGTTTTTACAATCAGCAGGACCTTTTCTGTGGCGATACAATTTTCACCGGCGGTTGCGGACGGCTTCTCGGCGGAACCCTTGAGGAATTTGCCGACTCGCTGCTGAAACTGCGCGATCTTCCGGATCACCTGAACCTCTATTGCGGGCATGAATATACCACAGACAACTTGAACTTTGCCTGCCTGGTTGAACCGAAAAACCCCCAACTGCAACAACGCGTTTCTTCAACCAAAATCGACTATCCCTGCATCCTGAACAGGCCGCAATCGACACTGGGTACCGAAAAAGCAACCAATCCTTTTTTACGCTTTGACCTTGAAAGCATTGCAGAACAACTGAAAACACTCGGGGCAGACAACACCCCGGCCCAACTGTTTGCAGCTTTACGAAGCTGGAAAGATCGCTATGATCAAAGCCATTGATTTTCCGTAAAACAACATAACCGAAACTATGACAGACGGTTAGTGAACCGCTCGAAAAAGACCTATGAAAGATTCGCAAACCTCCATTCTCAAACCTTTGTCAGCGGCCGTGATCGGAATCGCCCTCAGTGCCTGTACTCAGCTTCCGACTCAGGAAACCGACGACACCGCTGCTCAGGAAATCCGTAAAAGTACTTCCGATTATCGTCTTCCTCAAACGCATGAAGATTTTCAGCCCCCGGCTTTTCCTTCTCAGGAAGACAGTGCCCTAAGTTCTAGTCAGCCAGCCGCCAAACAAACCGTTCCGAAGCAAAATCCCCCTTCCGAACGCTTTGATCACAACGATTTATGGCAGGTTCTGGGAAACAACTTTTATTTAACTGACCAAAATGACGGCCGCTTTGACGCCTTCATCCAGCTTTACGCAAAACAAACACGGCATATCGAAACTCTTTCAGCACGAGCAAAACCGTTTCTCCACTACATCTACTTCGAAGTCAACAAACGGAACATGCCTCTGGAAATCGCCTTATTACCAATGGTTGAAAGCGGTTTCCGCAGCCATGCGCACTCGTCCAGTTCCGCCAGTGGTTTATGGCAGTTTATGCCCAGCACCGCCCACATTTACGAACTCAAACAGGACTGGTGGTACGACGGGCGCCGCGACTTGATCGACAGTACCAAAGCTGCTCTGGACTATCTGACGCGCCTTAACCAAGTTCAGGACGGCGACTGGCTGCTGGCCCTGGCCTCCTACAACGCCGGTATGGGAACCGTTGCACGCGCAAAAGCCAAATACCGTAAACAGGTTGGGGATGACAAGGCCAAAGTCGATTTTTGGAAAATCCGTCGCTACCTTCCGAAAGAGACGCAAAACTATGTTCCGAAATTGTTGGCTTACGCTCATCTGATTGAACACTCAACTGAATTCGGTATTAAACTGGAACCAATTGAAAACAAAGGGTTTTTCAATATCGTTAGACTCAGCAGCCCGACAGCCATTCCCATAGAAAAAATCGCCGAAGTCTCCAAAACTCCTGCGGAGTTACTCAGCCTGCTGAATGCCAGTTATCTGCGACCGCTGACACCTCCCAAAAACCGTCACGATTTTCTTCTTCCGAAAGAAAACAGTCACCTGCTGATCAATGCGCTCAAAAAGAACCCGGAACTTTTCCACTCACCGTTGCAGATACATAAAGTCACCCGTGGCGAAACTCTGTCCGGAATCGCTCGCAAGTATCAGCTGGACGAATCGGTCATTAAAAAATTCAACCCGATTAAAAACAATCGGTTGAGAATCGGCCAAAAAATCAAATTACCGATTCCGAAAGACTACGCTTTGAAAATCAACCAAACCTTTTTCGAAAGTGATAAGGAATTTCACCGCGTCAAAACCGGTGAATCTTTATGGCTGATCGCTCAACACTACAACACCAGCAGTCATGCTCTGGCGCAGATGAACGGAATCCGTCTAAACGCCCCGATTCGAAATGGGCAATTACTCCGAGTCCGAGCGCCAAACAACCAATCAGCAAAAAGAAATTCGGCTAAAATCAAAGGCAAAACCCTGCGGCACCGGGTAAATAAAGGGGATTCATTATGGACGCTGGCCCGTTTGTATAAGACAAATATCAGTGAACTGCGCGAACTGA